>DAOLBY010000148.1:0-8963 GCA_035324325.1 Paracoccaceae bacterium
GCCACTCCGGCAATCGGCGTCAGCAGCAGGAGAAGCCCGAGCGTCGCCTCGTCCCCCCCCAGCATGGCCTTGAGGTCGGGCAGCACGGCGGCGAAGGTGCCCCACATCAGCCCCATCGCCGCAAAGGCCGCCAGCGGTCCGCGCGCAACGACCGCCGCCCCCCACAGCCCCATGCCCGCCCCCTGCTCTCTGCCGCCCCTGCCAGCTAGCGGCCCCCGCACCCGCCGGCAAGCCCGCGGCTTTCCGCTTGCCCCCGCCGCCGGTTCCCGCTAAAGGCCCCCGTCCGCGCCGCACACCCTTGGAGGGCGGCGGACTGCAACCAATGGAGAACCTCATGGCTGGCGAGATCCCCGATCTTCTGGCCGAGGCACGGACGGGGACAGGCAAGGGGGCCGCCCGTCAAGCTCGCCGCGAGAGCTACGTGCCCGGCATCGTCTACGGCGGCGGCAAGGACCCGCTGCCGATCAATCTCAAGTACAACTACCTGCTCAAGAAACTGAAGGAAGGGCGCTTCAAGTCGAAGCTCTGGAACCTGAAGGTCGAGGGACAGGAGGACGTGCGCGTGATCTGCCGCGCCGTGCAGCGCGACGTGGTGCGGGACCTGCCCACCCACGTCGACCTGATGCGCCTGCGCCGCACCAGCCGGGTGAACCTGTTCATCCACGTCAACTTCATCAACCACGAGGCCGCCCCCGGCCTCAAGCGCGGCGGCACGCTGACCATCGTGCGCCCCGAGGTGGAACTGGAAGTGACGGCGGGCGAGATCCCCGAAGGCCTCACGGTCGACCTGACCGGCCGCAACATCGGCGATGTGATCCACATCAACGACATCGTGCTGCCCGAAGGCGCAAAGCCCACGATCGACCGGAACTTCGTCATCGCCAACATCGCGGCGCCTTCGGGCCTGCGGTCAGACGACAACGCAGGCTGACGCCCGCGCCGTTCGGAACCGGGGGCGGTCCCGCCGGGGGCCGCCCCTTTGCGTTTCAGCGCAGCGCGGCGGCGATGCGGCGGAAGGTGGCGATGTTGGCGGCCTCCACCCCCGGCTCGCGGAACCCCCGGTCGGCGGCATTCGACGCGATGACGACGCCTGCGGCGGTATCGACATAGATGTGCTGGCCATAGATGCCCTGCGCCATGAACTCGCCTGGCTCCGCCCCCTGGGGCACCCACCACTGATAGCCGTAGCCCAGCGCCCCCGGCGGCGTCGCGGCCTGCGGGCGCGTGCTCTCGGCCACCCAGTCGGCCGGCACGATGCCGGCGCCGCCCCGCATCATCATCAGTCCAAAGCGGGCATAGTCGCGGGTGGTCAGGTTCAGCCCGCCCAGCACGAAGGGTTCGCCGTAACCGTCTGTCACATAATAGGGATCCGCTTCCAGCCCCAGCGGCGCGATGACCTTCTCGGCCATCAGGCCGGCGATGCCGCGACCCGTCGCCCCCCGGATCACCAATCCCAGCACATGCGTGTCGATCGAGACATACTGCCACCGCGCACCGGGCTCGGCGACCCGCTCGCTCAGCCCGGCGGCAAAACCGTCCATTGACCGGCCCAGTGCAAGAACGCGCCCCATCCGGTTGATGTCGCTGCCGAAATCCAGATAGTCCTCGTTGAAGCGAAGGCCAGAGGTCATGGTCAACAGCTGCCGCAGCGTCACCCCGTCATAGGCCGATCCCACCAGGACGGGGGCGTATTTCGTCACCGGATCATCGAGACTGTCGAAGGCCCCCTCGGCCGCGACGATCCCGAACAGCGCCGACAGGAAGCTTTTCGCCACCGACCAGGATATCCGCCGGTCGCCCGCCGCCGTCCCCTGCCGGTAGCTCTCGTGCACGATCCGCCCGTCCTTCAGCACGACCAGCGCGGTGATCGTGCGGGCGGCGATCCAGGCCTCGGTCTCGGGGTCGAGCACCATGGGTTCGCCTTGCGGCAAAGGGCTGACGGGTCCATCGCCGCGCGGCAGGGTCACGCTCAGGAAGGCCCGGTCCATGGCCGAGAAATTGGCCACGATCACCGGCGCCTCGAACAGCGACAGCACGGCGCGCAGTCGCCCGATCTCGTCCCGCTTCCAGACGGCCAGACCGCCCAGCAGGATCAGGAACGCAAGAAGGGCCAGCAAGACACGCCGCAGCATGGGCTTTCTCCGATCACGCAGCCGCCAGACAAGCACGCCCCACCACCGCAGGCAAGCCGGCCGCCCTTTCCTGATGGCGCCAATATCCCGGGGGCGACCAGCGGTTCCGCCACCGGTTCGAGGAACCGGTGGTCGGGGGGCAGCGCCCCCCGCGCTGCACCTAGCGGAAGCGATCCTTCAGCCGGTCAAGGAGCGACCGCTCGCCGGGGTTGCCGTCGGGTGCGGGCGGGGCGACGGGGGCGGCCGCTTCCGGGGCCGGGGCCGCCCGGTCGGACGACCGCGCCGGCGCCGTGCGCAGGCTGACCGCGTTGAGGAACCGCGCGGTGTCGCCGGCCCCTAGCGCCGGCGCGCCCTCGGACAGGCCGCGCATGAGGTCCTCCAGCCATTCGGCATCCGCCTTGGCGAAATCGTGCAGGACATAGGCCGACACGGCGTCCTTGTGTCCCGGGTGCCCGATGCCCAACCGCACTCGCCCATAGCCGTCGCTGCCCAGATGCGCATGGATCGACCTCAGGCCGTTGTGGCCCGCATGTCCGCCGCCCGCCTTGACCCGGCAACGGCCCGGGGCGAGGTCCAGTTCGTCGTGGAACACGGTCACATCTGCCGGCGTCAGCTTGTAGAAATCACATGCTGCCCTGACAGCTTCGCCCGACAGGTTCATGAAAGTCTGCGGCTTCAGAAGCAGCACCTTGTCCGAACCGAACCTTCCCTCCGACACCTCAGCCTTGAAGGCCCGGCGCCATGCGGCAAAGCCGTGGTCGGCGGCGATCCGGTCCACGGCCATGAAGCCGATGTTGTGGCGATTGCGGGCGTAGCGGTCGCCCGGGTTGCCGAGGCCGACCCAGAGCTTCATCACCCCTCCGAAAGGCTGGCGCCAAGCCCCCGCATCAGCGGCACGAAGACCGGGAAGGAGGTGGCGATCGGGCTGGCGTCGTCCACTGTCACGGGGCGGGCGGCGGCCATGCCGCAGATCAGGAAGGACATGGCGATGCGGTGGTCGAGATGCGTGGCGCAGGTGGCCCCCCCCGGCACGCCACCCGTGCCCAGGCCCCGCACGGTCATCGTGTCCTCGTCATCCTCCACCTGCACGCCGCAGGCGCGCAGGCCGGTTGCCATGGCGGCGATGCGGTCGCTTTCCTTGACGCGCAGCTCGCGCACCCCGCGCATGACCGTGCTGCCGGTGGCGAAGGCCGCCACGACCGACAGGATCGGGTATTCGTCGATCATGCTGGGGGCGCGTCCGGGCGGCACCTCGACGCCTTTCAGATCGCCGCTGAACCGCACGCGCAGGTCGGCCACCGGCTCGCCCCCTTCTTCGCGCGGGGTCTCGAAGGCAATGTCGGCGCCCATCTCCAGCAGCGTGACATAAAGCCCGTCGCGCGTGGGGTTGCGGCTGACGCCGGGCACCGTGACCTCGGACCCCGGGACCACCAGCGCGGCGCAGACCGGGAAGGCGGCCGAGGAGGGATCGCGCGGCACCGCCACCGTCTGAGGGCGCAGTTCGGGCCGGCCGGTCAGGGTGATGACGTTGCCCTCGGGGCCGGCTTCGACCGTGACTTCGGCACCGAAGCCGCGCAGCATGCGCTCGGAATGGTCGCGCGTCGCCTCGCGTTCGATCACCACCGTCTGACCGGGGGCGTTCAGACCGGCCAGCAGCACGGCCGACTTCACCTGCGCCGAGGGCACCGGCACCACATAGCGCACCGGCACCGGGTCCGAAGCCCCCACCATTGTCATCGGCAGCCGCCCGCCGGCCCGCCCGTAGGCCCGCGCGCCGAACAGCGCCAGCGGCTCGGTCACCCGGCCCATGGGGCGCTTGCGCAGGGATGCGTCGCCCGTGAAGGTCGCGGTGATGCCGGTGGTGGCCATGGCCCCCATGATCAGCCGCACCCCGGTGCCCGAATTGCCGCAGTCGATCACCGCCTCGGGTTCCCGGAAGCCGCCGACGCCCACGCCCTGCACGCGCCAGTCGCCGGGGGCTCGCCGTTCCACCTGCGCGCCGAAGGCCCGCATGGCGGCGGCGGTATCCAGCACGTCCTGCCCTTCCAGAAGTCCGGTGACACGGGTTTCGCCCACGGCCATGGCGCCCAGGATCAGCGCACGGTGGCTGATCGACTTGTCGCCCGGCACCCCTGCCTCGCCCCGTAGGGGACCGTCTGCGCGGGCGGTCATCGGTTGCGCTACGCCATGGCCGGACATGCGGGGTTCCTTTCGACGGGATCGGTCGCGCCGTGGCCTAGCAGCAGCCCCGACCGCCGTCCAGTCAGGCCGCGGTCGCTGCGGGCACCTCGCCCAGCCAGACGCGCGGATTCTCGATGGCGATACGGCGGAAGGTCTCCTCGCCCAGGGCCGCGCGCAGCCGGAAGCAGACCGCGCGTTCGGACAGCGCCTCCTGTCGGGTCATGTAGAAATCCGAACCGAACAGCACCCGGGCCGCGAGTTTCTCGTTCTCGAGGAAGATCTTGAGGAAGGGAATGAAGTCGTCGAAGTGGAACAGCGTGTAGGAAATGTCGGTCCAGAGGTTCGGCCAGTCGTCGCCCTCGATCATGTCGCGGATGCAGACCTGCCAGTTGGCGGCCTTGGCGCCAGGGTCGCGGGGGTCGATCCCCTCGTCCACATAGGCGCGCCAGTCGGTCATGCCGCCGAAATGCGCCAGACAGATGCGGAGGTCGGGGAAACGGTCGCGCACCGGCGCCCAGGCCTGGGGCGAGGACCAGGCATCGCCCTGGGAAGTTGCGATGCCGCGCCCGATGACGCCGCCGCGCGAGCAATGCGTCATCACCGGAAGGTTGCGTTCCGCAATCAGGGGATAGACCTCGTCCATCAGGCGGGGATGGTCGGGGGCATAGCCGAGGCGGGGATAGAGCTTGAGGCCGCGGAACCCCTCGTCCAGAATCCAGCGGCGGACGATGGCACCTGCATCGGGGCGACGCGGGTCGACGGTCACGAAGGGGATGACCGCATCGCCGAAGCGCGGGTCGCGGCGCAGGGCGGACAGCTCGGCCAGCTGGTCCTCGAGCCCGCGGGCGACCGGGCCGTGATCCATGCGTTCCATGTCCATCGGCAGGACGACGAAACGGGTGGACTTCGGGTAATGCGGCACCACGCGATCCAGCACCTCGGCCTGTGTCGCGCGCATCGCTTCGGTCTGGAATCGGTGCAGTCGGTCCAGCGTCGCCGCAAGTTCGTGCTGGCCGATCAGGCGCACGAGTGCCGCCATCCAGCGCAGGACGAAGGGCATGGACTTGAACGGCCGCAGCGCCCAGTGCGGATAATCACGCGGCACATGGGCGGCGGTGAAGGTGTGGATGTGGCAATTGATCAGGCGGTCGGACGACATTTCAATCCCCTTGGCTGCAATGGGGAAAGCCTAGCACAACCGGCGCGCGATTTCAGCCGCGAAGATCAGGTGCGGCGGAAGGTCAGGTAGACCGGTACGCGGCCCTCGCGCAGCGCCTTGACCTCGTAGCGGGTGGGGTGCCAGCCCTCCCACGGGATAGGGCTGTCGGACACCGCCTCGAAGCCCGCAGGCGGCACCTCCTCGCGTGCCTGGCGGGCATAGTCGGAGATGTCGGTGGCGATGCGGAACGCGGCCCCGGGCGCGCAGGCCCGGGCGAGCGGCACGAGGTAGCCCGGCGTGACGAAGCGGCGGCGGTGGGGGCGCGCCTTGGGCCAGGGGTCGGGGTAGTTCAGGACCACGGCCGACAGGCAGCCCGCCGGAAGCACGTCCAGAAGGTCGCGCACGTCGCCGGGGTGGATCGCCACATTCGGCAGCGGTGCCGCGCGCAACTTCCCGAGGCACATGGCGATTCCGTTGACAAAGGGTTCAGCCCCGATCAGCCGCACATCGGGGTTCGCGGCGGCCATGCGCACGAGGTGCTCGCCGCCACCGAAGCCGACCTCGAGCCAGTGCGCCCCGGTCGGCAGCGCGAGTGGCCTGCGGTCCGGGTTGTCGTCGCGCGTGACGCCGGGCAGGCGGTATCGGTCCATCTCCTCGGCCAGGTAGAGGCGCTGCGACGGGCGCAGCGTCTTGCCATGGACGCGGCCGTAGAAGTTGCGGCGTTCGTCGGCGGGCTCGGTCATGACAGTGCTTCGCGGATGCCTCTCGATCCCGTGCGGTCCCATATCGCGGGCGGCGCGCGCACAGGATGAACGACCACGGTGAAGGGACGGGCCCCGCTCAGGCCAGCCGGCCCGCTGCGGCGCGCAGCGCCCCGGTCAGGTCGGTGCGTTCCCAGCTGAAGCCGCCATCCGCCTCGGGCGCGCGGCCGAAGTGGCCGTAGGCCGAGGTCCGGGCATAGATCGGCCGGTTCAGTCCCAGATGCTCGCGGATGCCGCGTGGCGTCAGGTCCATCACCTCGGCCACGGCGCGCTCGATGACCGCCGCATCCACCCCGCCCGTGCCGTGGGTATCGACATAGATCGAGAGCGGCTTGGCCACCCCGATGGCGTAGGAGACCTGCAGCGTGCAGCGGTCCGCCAGCCCCGCGGCGACCACGTTCTTGGCCAGATAGCGCGCGGCATAGGCGGCCGACCGGTCCACCTTGGTCGGGTCCTTGCCGGAAAACGCGCCGCCGCCATGGGGCGCCGCACCGCCGTAGGTGTCCACGATGATCTTGCGCCCGGTCAGGCCGGCGTCGCCGTCAGGCCCGCCGATGACGAAGGTGCCGGTGGGGTTCACATGCCATTCCGTCCCGTCCGTGATCCAGCCCGGGGGCAGGGTCTCGCGGATATAGGGTTCCACGATGCCGCGGATGTAGTCCGAGTTCTGGTCGTCCCGCGCGTGCTGCGTGGACAGCACGATCGAGGTCACTTCGACCGGCTTGCCGTCTTCGTAGCGCAGTGAAAGCTGGCTCTTGGCATCGGGGCGCAGGTCGGGCGCCTGGCCGGCCTTTCGTGCCTCGGCCAGGCGGCGGAGGATCGCGTGGGCATACTGGATCGGCGCGGGCATGAGTTCGGGCGTCTCGCGCACCGCGTAGCCGAACATGATGCCCTGGTCGCCCGCCCCGTCCTTGTCCACGCCCTGCGCGATATGGGCCGACTGCTCGTGCAGGAAGTTCATCACGTGGCAGGGGTTCCAGTGGAACTTTTCCTGCTCGTAACCGATGTCCTTGATGGCCTTGCGCGCAATCTCGGACACGCGGCCCATCACGTCCTTCAGCCGCTCCTTGTCCGACAGCCCCACCTCGCCGCCGATCACCACCAGCCCGGACGTGGCGAAGGTCTCGCAGGCCACGCGGGCGTTGGGCTCGATGGCCAGCATGTAGTCGAGCACCTCGTCAGAGATGCGGTCGCAGAGTTTGTCGGGGTGGCCCTCGGAGACGGATTCCGAGGTGAACACATAGTCGAGGCGGCTCATGGGAAGTGCTCCGTTGGGGTATCCCCGCCACGCCAGGAAGCCGTTGTGACGGTTCGATGTGCCGCGGTATCCCCACGCGGGCCGGCCGTCAAGCGCGCCGCTGCACAAGCGCTGCGGCGGCTAGCAGGAAGGCCACGGCCAGCGCCGCCGGCCAGCCGCCGCGGCGGGCATAGGGCGTGGCCGGCAGGGCACCCGGCAGGGGCGCGTCGATCACCCCGCGCTGCCCGAGCGGCAGCGATTGCAGCATCCGCCCGCGGGCGTCGATCACCGCCGAAACGCCGGTATTGGCCACGCGGACCAGGGGCAGCCCCTGTTCCACTGCGCGAAGGCGCGACTGGGCTAGGTGCTGGTAGGGGCCGGTCAGGGTGCCGAACCAGGCGTCGTTCGTGACCTGGACGATCCAGCCCGGGCGTGCCCCGGCGCGACGCGGGATCGCGGGAAACACCGCTTCGTAGCAGATCAGCGGCAAGGCGGTGCCAAGCTGCGGACCGAGGTCCAGAAGCGTGGGGCCGGGGCCTGCGGAATAGCCCGCGCCGTCCTGCGCGGCAAAGGCGCGAAGGCCGAACCAGTCGGCCATCAGGTCGCCAAAGGGGATGTATTCGCCAAAGGGCACCAGGTGATGCTTGTCGTAGACCGGGCCGACCGTTCCCCCGGGGCCGATCACCGCCAGGCTGTTCCAGGCGCGCAGGCCGCCGTCGGTGCGCTGCACGCCCGCCGCGACCGGGGCGCCGCCTGCGGCCTCGGCGATCTCGGCCACAGCCTGGGGGACGCGGTCGATGGTGTAGGGCAGCGCCGTTTCGGGCCAGATCACGAGATCGGGCGCCAGGCCGGCCACAGGCGGTTCGGTCAGCGCCAGCAGCGTGTCGAAGTGGCGGCGGGCAAGGTCGGGATCCCATTTCGCAGCCTGTTCCGCATTGGGCTGGACCAGGCGCAGGACCGGCGCAGGGTCGGGCGGGGGCGGGTCGGGCAGCGCCAGCCGCACCGCACCCCAGCCCCAGGCCGTGGCGAGGATCGCCGCGGAGACCGCAGTGCCGGCCAGCCGCGCCGCCACCGGCAGCGCGGCCGCCGTGACGGCGAGCAGTGTCAGCGCCAGCGGCCCGGCCAGCGCGGCCACCTGGGCCACCGGCGTGTCGATGAAGGCATGGCCCGGCTGCGCCCAGGGAAAGCCGGTGAAGGCCACGCCCCGCAGCGCCTCGGCCCCGGTCAGGGTGGCGGCGAAGGCCAGCGCCCGCGCCGCGCCGCCGCGCGCCAGTGCCGCCAGCGCCGCAGCGCCGGCCCAGAACAGCCCCAACCCGAAGGCCATCAGCACCAGTGCGAAGGGCGCCATCCAGCCGTGGCGGGGCGCGTCGATCAGAAAGGGCTCCACGATCCAGGACAGAGCCAGGCCGAAATGCCCCGCCCCGGCCCAGAGCCCCGCCGCCGCCGCGGCCCGCGCCCCCCGCGCGCGCGCGACCAGAAGCGTCAGCAGCCCA
>DAOLBY010000284.1:0-1754 GCA_035324325.1 Paracoccaceae bacterium
CCGAAAGCGCCCGCCCGATCATGCCCGCGCCCCCGCCCGGCGCAGATCGGCCGGCGAAACAAGCCCAAGCCCGACCATTCGATCCGCCACCGTGGCGTTGATGGCATTGGGCGGGACGTATCGCTTGGCCCGCAGCTTCTCGGCCCAGAAGCGGGCAACTGCGGCCTCCTGCAGCTCGCCCCCGGCTTCTCCCAAACCGGCGCCTGGATCGACCGCCGCCTCGGGAAAGTCGCGCCAGCGTCCAGTGGCAAGCCAGTTGTCGGATTGGCAGACATAGGCCGGCGCATTGCCTGCCTGTTCCCCGGCATAGGACCGGGCCGCCCTGATCAGGGTGGCGGGGTCGGTCCCGGCCTCCACGGCTTCCGCGAACAGCTCCGCCGTCCGTTCGCGGTTCCTCGGCCGAGGATGCGCCTGCCAGAAGTAATCGAACGTGTGTGTGTGTTCGTCGGCCGCAGGCGGCGAACACACTTTCTTACTGGTTCTCTTCTTACTGGTTATGGGTCCAGCGCACTGGACACGGACTTTCGCTGGATTCTGGACACGGACTTCGCCCGAAACCGCCCCCGGATCGGCACTTGCCGGCCCCTCTTCGCCGGGTCCAACTTCTGGACACGGATCATCTTCGGGTCGGCCGCCGCAGGTGGGGCCGCCGCCATCGTCCGGACCCGGAGACATGGCCTCAAACCCGTCCTCGAAACCAAGGACGTAGCGCGTTGTCATCTGCCGCCCCGTCTCGGGGCACTTGCGGGCCTCGCGGCGGATCAGGCCCACGGCCTCGAGCTTCTTCAGATCCACCATCACCGAAGCCCGCGACCTTTCCAGATCAAGGGCCAGGCGCGCGACCTTGGGGAAGCAGCCGTAATCCGGGTTGTGCCGGTCTGCGAGGTGCCACAACAGCAGCTTCTGCGCCGGCAGAAGGCCGCGGCCCATCACGGCCCTGATTGCCCAGGTATTGGCGCGAAGGCTCATCAGACCGCCCCCCGCTGCATGTGGCGGGCGGCCAGAACCCGCGCAACCTGCTCCACGATGACGGGGTGCGACAGCCGAAGGCCGCCCCCCACGATGTAGGGCCGCCAGCCGCGCAGGGGGCCGAGGTCCATCCGGCGCAGCTCGCGCAGCCGATCCGGGCCGACCCGCAGAAGGTGCGCCAGTTCGTCATCGTCATCGGGCAGCGTTCCCACCGGCCGCTCTGTCCAGGCGATATCGACCAGCGCCCGCGCCATGCCCTGGACTTCCCAGGTTGCCAGCCGGAACAGCCGCGACCCGAGGAAGCGCACATGGTGCCACTCGAGGCAGCCCACGTCTTCCGGGCGAAGATCGGCCCAGGCCGCGCTGAAAGCGGCCCGCGCAGTGGCCCCCGAAGAGTTGGAACGCGATCCGCTATGCCCTTGATGCGTAACGGGCCAGTGGCTTGGAGATTCTTCGACTACCGAATTGATATGGAAGAAATCCCGGCATCCTCCCGGGATCGCCATCCTTCTGCAACGCCCTGAAAATGCTTGCTTATTTCAGGATGTTGCACCTTTCCCTGTCATGGTTGCAACGTTCCCGTCCCGTTCCGTTCCCATGACGGCCCGGCGCCGGTCGGCCGCGCGGGTGTAGTGCTGCACCTCGGACAGGCTTTCGTGGCCCGTCCAGGCCCCGATCTGGTGCGCTGTTGCCCCGGCCTCGGCCAGCGCGGTTGCCCGGTATATCCGCAGCCCGTGCGCTGTCCGGTCCACGCCGGCGGCGCGGGAGTCGGCCGCCACGTCGTT
>DAOLBY010000149.1:0-5549 GCA_035324325.1 Paracoccaceae bacterium
CGCAGCATCCCGTCGGTCAGCGCGTTGAGCGCCGCAGGCCGGTTCAGCGTGATGCGGCCCGCCCGGCCGTCCACCCGGATCAGGATGTCGCTCATGCCGCCAGCATCGCCCGGGATACGATCAGGCGCATGATCTCGTTGGTGCCTTCGAGGATCTGGTGGACACGCAGGTCGCGCACGATCTTCTCGATGCCGTAGTCGGCAAGATAGCCATAGCCGCCGTGCAGTTGCAGGCACTGGTTGGCGACATCGAAGGCGGCATCGGTGACCAGCATCTTGGCCATTGCGCAGTGCTTGGTGGCCGCCGGGTGGCCGGCGTCCAGCATCGCCGCCGCCTGCCGAAGGAAGGTGCGGCTTGATGCCAGCCGCACCTCCATCTCGGCCAGCCGGAACTGGAGCGCCTGGAACTCGGTCAGCCGCTGGCCGAAGGCCTTGCGGTCGCGCATGTAGGCCAGCGTCGCATCCATCGCCGCCTGTGCGCCGCCCAGGGCGGCGGCCGCGATGTTGAGCCGCCCGCCGTCGAGCCCCGCCATGGCATAGCGGAAGCCCGCGCCCGCCTCGCCCAGCATCTCGCCCGGCGTGCCATCCAGCTGCACCTGGCGTGTGGGCTGCGCGCGCCAGCCCATCTTGTCCTCCAGCCCCCCGAAGGACAGGCCCTCGGCGCCTGCGGACACCAGGAAGGCGGATATGCCGCGCGGCCCCTCGCCCCCCGACCGCGCCATGACGACGTAGAGGTCGGAATAGCCGCCGCCCGAGATGAAGGCCTTGGTGCCGGTCAGGCGCCAGCCGTTGCCGCCTTCCGTGGCGCGGGTGCGCAGCGCGGCCGCATCCGAGCCGGAGCCGGGTTCGGTGAGGCAGTAGGAGGCGACGCTGTCCATGGAACACAGGGACGGCAGCAGGCGGGCCTTCTGCTCGGGGGTGCCGTAGCGGTCGACCATGCCCGCGACCATGTTGTGGATCGACAGGAAAGCCGACACGGCGGGGCAGGCCGTGGCGAGGGCCTCGACCACCAGCGTCGCGTCGTGGCGTGACAGGCCGGTGCCGCCGTGATCCTCGGCGACATAGAGCCCGCCGAGGCCGAGCGCCGCCGCCCGCGGCCAGAGCGCGCGCGGGATGTCGCCCGCAGCCTCCCAGTTGCGGGCGTGGGGCGCGATTTCGGCCTGGCCGAAGTCGCGGGCCATGTCGAAGATCGCGCGGGCCTCTTCGGTCAGGCCGAAATCCATCGGTGTCCTCCGGTCGTGGCGGCCAGCGCGGCGCGGGTTTCCGCGGCGAGGGCCGCGATCAGGTCGGCGGCAGGCAATGCGCGTGCAAGGGGCGCGCCCTGGCCCTGCAGGTGGAAAGCATAGGCCGCAGGGTCGGCCGCGGCGAGGGCCTGCGTCAAGGGGCGGGGCAGGGGATAGGGTGCAAAACCGCCGGCGAGGGCAATGCCAAAGGCGGTGCGGCGGGCGCGGGCCGGCCGGCCGGAATAGCCGGCGGTCAGGTGGGTGTCATCCTCGGGTGCGGCGAGGGCCGCGGCATGGGCAGCGGAGACCACGGTTTCGGGGCAGCGCAGGAAGGCGGTGCCCATCTGCACGGCGCTCGCGCCCAGCGTCAGGGCGGCGGCGATGCCGCGCCCGTCCATGATGCCGCCTGCCGCAATCACCGGCAGCCTGACCGCATCGACCACGGCAGGGATCAGCGCCATGAGCCCGATGCCGCGGTCGGGCGCCTCGGCGGCGAAGGCGCCGCGGTGGCCGCCGGCTTCCCATCCCTGGGCGATCACGGCGTCCACGCCCGCGGCCTCCAGCGCGCGGGCCTCGGTCACGGTCGTGGCGGTGGCCAGCACCACGGTTCCCGCCGACTGCAAGGCGGCGACGGCATCGGCGCCGGGGTGGCCGAAGTGGAAGCTGGCCACGGCGGGCGGGTCGGCCAGCAGGCGGGCAAGGTCGGCGGGGCCGAAGGCGGGGTAGGGCGCGGGCGGCAGGGCGGCGGGGCGCGGCAGGCCCGCGGCCTCGAACCAGGGCGCGACGGCAGCCAGCGCCGCGGCCTCCTCGGCGGCCGCGGGTCGCGGGTCGGCGTGGCAGAAGAAATTGAGGTTGAACGGCCCGTTGGTGCGCGCCCGCACCTCGGCCAGCTGCGCGACGATCTGTGCCGGCGCCAGCGTGGCGGTGCCGAGCGCGCCGAGGCCGCCGGCGTTCGTGACCGCAGCCGCCAGCCCGGGCGTGGCATAGCCTGCCATCGGCGCCTGCAGGATCGGCAGGCGCAGGCCGAGGCGTTGCATCAGGTCGCGCTGTGCCAAGGGGTTCCTCCGGTTCCGACCGGACCCGGGATGGTGCCCGATCTTTGCGCAAGTGTTGCAGGCGGGGGGCGAGGGATGCGCGGGGGCGCCATGGACGTGTTCTCTCCCCCCCGCCCCGCCCCGGCCAGGCCCCACGAAGGGGGGAAGGCAGGCGCCGCCCCTGCCCGGGGCGCCGCTGTCACGGCGCAGACGCCTCCCCTCCCCCTTCGTGGGGAGCGGATGGGGGTGGGGGGCGGGCGGCCCGTCCGCCCCGCCGTCAGTCCATCGCCTTGAAGTTGAAGGCCGCGCCTTCCTTGATGCCCGAGGGCCAGCGCGCCGTCACGGTCTTGGTGCGGGTGTAGAAGCGGAAGGCGTCGGGGCCGTGCTGGTTCAGGTCGCCGAAGCCCGATTTCTTCCAGCCGCCGAAGGTGTGGTAGGCCAGGGGCACCGGGATCGGCACGTTGATCCCGACCATGCCGATGTTGATGCGCGCCGCGAAGTCGCGGGCGGTGTCGCCGTCGCGGGTGAAGATCGCGGTGCCGTTGCCGTATTCGTGGTCCATGGCCAGCGCCAGCGCCTCCTCGTAGCTCTGCGCCCGCACGGTGGACAGGACGGGGCCGAAGATCTCGGTGCGGTAGATGTCCATGTCGCGGGTCACGCGGTCGAACAGGTGCGGGCCCACGAAGAACCCGTTCTCATAGCCCTGCAGGCGGAAGTTGCGCCCGTCCACCACCAGTTCCGCGCCCTGTTCGACGCCGCGTTCCACCAGCCGCAGGATGTTGGCCTTGGCGGCGGCGGTCACGACGGGGCCGTAGTCCACGTCGTTCCCGGCGGTCCAGGGGCCGACCTTCAGCTTCTCGATCCGCGGCACCAGCCGCTCGATCAGCGCATCCGCCGTCCTCTCGCCCACGGGCACCGCGACCGAGATCGCCATGCAGCGTTCGCCCGCCGCGCCGTAGCCGGCGCCGACCAGCGCATCCGCCGCCTGGTCGAGGTCGGCGTCGGGCATGATGATCATGTGGTTCTTGGCGCCGCCGAAACACTGCACGCGCTTGCCGTTCGAGCAGCCACGGCCATAGATGTACTGCGCGATCGGGGTGGAGCCGACGAAACCGATGGCGGCGACGGTCGGGTTGTCGAGGATGGCGTCCACCGCCTCCTTGTCACCGTTCACCACCTGCAGCACGCCGTCCGGCAGCCCGGCCTCCTGGAACAGTTCCGCGAGCATCAGCGGCACCGAGGGGTCGCGTTCCGACGGCTTCAGGATGAAGGCGTTGCCGCAGGCCAGCGCGGGGGCCATCTTCCACAAGGGGATCATGGCGGGGAAGTTGAAGGGCGTGATGCCCGCGGCCACGCCGAGCGGCTGGCGCATCGAATACATGTCGATGCCGGGGCCGGCGGCGTCGGTGAATTCACCCTTCAGCATCTGCGGCGCGCCGATGCAGTATTCCACCACTTCGAGGCCGCGCTGCACGTCGCCCTTGGCGTCGGGGAAGGTCTTGCCATGTTCGGCCGAGAGCGCCGCGGCCAGCTTGTCCATGTCGCGGTTCAGCAGGCGCACCATCTCCATCATCACCCGCGCCCGGCGCTGCGGGTTGGTGGCGCCCCATTTGGGCTGTGCTTCGGCGGCCGCGGCCACGGCGGCGTCGAGTTCGGCCTTCGAGGCCAGCGCGACCTGCGCCTGAACCTCCCCCGTCGCGGGGTTGAACACATCCGCCGTGCGCCCCGACGTGCCCGGCACATGCTTGCCGCTGATCCAGTGTCCGATCTGTTTCATGGGTTCCTCCCCTTGTCCGACACAGGATAGGCTTGCAGAATTGCCCGATAAAGGGGCAATGTTCCAAAGCTGTCCTGCAGAAGTGCAAAGCCAGTGGATTGGGACGACCTGCGCATCTTCCTGGCCGTGGCGCGTTCGGAAAGCCTGTCGGGCGCGGGCGCGGCGTTGCGGCTCGACCCCGCGACCGTTGGCCGCCGCATCGCGCGGCTGGAGGACCGGCTGGCGCAGCGGCTGTTCCTGAAGTCGCCCCAGGGCTATGCGCTGACCGACGAGGGCGCGCGCCTGCTGCCCCATGCCGAACGGGCCGAGGCCGCGATGGCGGGCGCGGCCGAGGCCGCGCAGGGCGCGGCGCAGGGCCTGACGGGGCAGGTGCGCATCGGCGCGCCCGACGGCTGCGCGAACTACCTGCTGCCTCAGGTTCTGGCCGCCATCGCCGACGACAACCCCGGCCTCGACCTGCAGGTGGTGGCCCTGCCGCGGGTCTTCAACCTGTCGCGGCGCGAGGCCGACATGGCCATTGCCGTGTCGCGTCCCGCCGCGGGGCGGCTGACGGTGCAGAAGGTGGCCGATTACCGGCCGGGCCTACCTGGCCCGCGCCGGCGCCCCCGACACTCAGGCCGACCTGCGCGGCCACCGGATGGTCGGCTACATCCCCGACATGATCTTCGACCGCGAGCTTGACTATCTGGCCGAAGTCGGGGTGGAGCGGGTGCAACTGGCCTCGAACGCGATCCCGGTGCAGCTGATGTGGCTGCGCGCGGGGGCGGGGATCGGCATGGTCCATGCCTTCGCCATGCCGTTTGCGCCCGAACTGGTGCCGGTGCTGCCCGAGGTGCGGCTGACGCGCAGCTTCTGGCTGATCCGGCACGAGGATGACGCACGCTCGGCCCGGCTCGCGCGCATCGCACAGGCGCTTGCGGCGGGGTTGCGGGCCGAGGTCGCGCGGCTGGAAGCGGGCGGGCCGCTCGGCGGTCCGGCGTCGTGATGCAGGGCCCGTGGCTCGCCGCACGGCGGCCTAGTAGCCCTCGTCCTGGCCCGCAATGAGTTTTCCCAGAGCCTCGACCTTCTTCGAGAAGTCGGCCACGGCCTTCCTGTCCAGCGCAGGCAGCTTGGCGGCGGCCCGCTGGAACTCGAAGTGCATGTCGCCGATCGCGCCCCAGGTGCTTGATCCCTCCTGAACGAAATCGCGCAGTTCGTCGAGCAGCCGCTTGGCGATAGCCTGGTATCCCGCGAGGCTCTTGACCGCCTTCTTGTGCATGTCCTTGACCTTCCGGTCATCCATGCCCCGGGGCAGATCGGGCAGGGTTGCGCCTGCTATTGCCTTGAAATCCATGACTCTCCTCCGTCAAGCCATCAAGCCGGCCGAAATCTTGCCGGCAGGTCATCCGATGGGCGTCTGAGGTGCCCGTCGCATGCCGCGCGCCGGCCGGTATCCGCGCGTCCGCATGAGGGGCCCGCGCCCGTTCATGGCGGCGCAGCTTGTCGGGGATCTCGCGGGCAGTCACCGCGCGAAGCC
>DAOLBY010000149.1:5559-8896 GCA_035324325.1 Paracoccaceae bacterium
AACAGGCTCATGGCGCGCCCCTACAGCATGCGTTGCAGGGCGTCGCTGGTGGCCGTGGTGCGAGCGACGATCTCTTCCACCGCCTTCTTCTGCTCGCCCGCCAGGCTGCGGTCGGACAGCTTGCGCCCCGCCTTCTGGTTGATCTCGCGGTTGACCTGCTGGAAGGCCTGCACCGCCTTCTTGAAATCGGCGATGGCCTTGTCGACCGAAGGCCAGGCGCGCACCCAGGCCTGCATGTCGCGGTTCAGGTCGTCGGGGACGTTGTCCACCTCCGCGGGGGCGCGGTTGCGGTTGAGATTCAGGCCACTCATGCGGCGCTCCATGAAAAAAAAGGGATTGACGTCAATTCCGCGACCGCAGCCTGCGCCAAGCCATCAAGAAGTCAAGCGAGTCCTTCGCGCCCGCTTGGCGCCGCGGCCCGGGGCGGCTAGAAGGCGCCAAGGCCCCCCCGGGCCCGGCGATCCCGCTGTCCGATCCCGCTGCCTAAGGCCCGGCCCCATGACCGACCGCATCGCCCTTGCCCTCGGTCTCGTCCTGCTTGTGGCGCTGGCCGCCGACCTCGGCCTCAACGGCGGGCAGGCCGGCCTGTTCCTGGCACGGCGCATGGCCGGGCTGATCGAATGGGCCGCCTTCTGGCGGTGAGTCCCCGGGCCGGATGCGCGCCGCTTGATCGGCGCGGCCGTGGATGATAGCGCGAACACAACCAAACCGGGCCACGCCCGCAGAAGGGAGACCAGCGACATGACCGTGAAGGTGGCCATCAACGGCTTCGGCCGAATCGGGCGCAACGTGCTGCGCGCCATCGTGGAATCGGGCCGCACCGACATCGCCGTGGTGGCGATCAACGACCTCGGCCCGGTCGAGACCAACGCGCATCTCTTGCGCTACGACAGCGTTCATGGCCGCTTCCCGGCGACCGTCACAACCACCGAAAGCACGATCGACGTGGGCCGCGGCCCGATGCGCGTGACCGCCATCCGCAACCCCGCCGAACTGCCCTGGTCGGATGTGGACGTGGTGCTGGAATGCACCGGCATCTTCACCTCGAAGGAGAAGTGCGAGGCGCATCTGTCCACCGGCGCCAGGCGCGTGCTGATCTCGGCCCCCGGCGACGGGGCCGACAAGACCATCGTCTACGGCGTCAACCACCACACGCTGACCGCCGCCGACATCGTGGTGTCGAACGCCTCCTGCACGACGAACTGCCTGTCGCCCGTCGCCTCGGTGCTGCATTCGGCGATCGGGATCGAGAAGGGGATGATGACCACCATCCATTCCTACACCGGCGACCAGCCGACGCTCGACACGATGCACAAGGACCTCTACCGCGCCCGCGCCGCCGCGCTGTCGATGATCCCCACCTCGACGGGTGCCGCCAAGGCCGTGGGGCTGGTGCTGCCCGACCTCAAGGGGAAACTGGACGGCTTCGCGATCCGGGTGCCGACGCCGAATGTCTCGGTCGTGGACCTCAAGTTCATCGCCAAGCGCGCGACCTCGGTCGCCGAGGTGAACGAGGCCATCCGCGCCGCCGCCGACGGGCCGTTGAAGGGCATCCTCGGCTACACGAACGAAAAGCTTGTGTCGTCGGATTTCAACCACGATCCCCATTCCTCGGTCTTCCACATGGACCAGACCAAGGTGATGGACGGCACCTTCGTGTCGGTCCTCTCCTGGTACGACAACGAATGGGGCTTCTCGAACCGCATGGCCGACACCGCGGTCGCCATGGGCAAGCTGATCTGACGCGCTATTGACGGGCGTCTGACGGTCGCCCGTTTGCCAGGAATCCCGCCGCGCCCGATACTTCGGGCGCGGCTTTTTCATGTCGCCCTGACCGTCCAGAGCCATTCTTGACAGGAGATTCCCATGCCCAACCGCAGACCCGTGACCCTTGCGCTCCGCTCGATCCGATGCATCGAGGAAACCGACGAGGTGGGCGCCGACGAGCCCTACGTCCTCGTGACGGCCTGCGACCTGACCGGACCCGTGCCGCAGGTCGAGACCACGCTCTACGGTCCCTTCGGCGATGTCGACAAGGGAGAGACGCATGCCACCGTCCCGCTGCCGCCGAACGCCACCCAGCAGACCATCGACGCGCTGTCGGCCATCATGATCACCCGCCGGCCGTTCTGGTCGCTGAACAACCGCACCGGCAAGAAGATCGCCGACCGCGATACGGTCATCTTCATCGTCTCGATGATGGAGAACGACGACGGCAAGGCGAAGGCGGCGCGCACGCTGGTCAAGGCGGCTGCGACTGCGGCGGTGGTGAACTCGCTGACGTTGCCCCGCGCCGACCGCGTGAAGAAGCTGGTCGACGACATCAACGGAGCGCTGAAACTGCCGACCGGCGCGCCCAACTTCGACGACCTGATCGGGTCGAAGGAACTGCGGCCGGCAGCGGCGGATCTGGCGCTGACTGCCGCCGGCGCCAGGCGCAGCATGAGCCTCGATTTCAAGGGCGACGGCGGGCATTACCGGGCGTTCTTCGACATTGTGGCGGTCTGACGCACCCGATGTGCACGGATATTGCGGGCCGGTCACGAAAGGTGACCGGCCCGTCACTTTTCCGCGCCGCGGAAATGCCTATGGTTCGAATATGGATATCGCCGCACTGCTTGCCGTCCTTGCCGGCCTGTTCGCCGCCATCGCGCTGACCGAGCCGCTGGCCGACCGGCTGCGGCTGCCGTCGACGGTCGTGCTGGCCGCCATGGGCATCGCCGTGGGAGCCGGCGCCGCCTGGTTCTGGGCGACGCCGCTGACCGATGCGCTGAACCCCGTGGCGCTGGCGATCCTGCGGCTGCCGATCAACTCGGGCATCTTCCTCTATGTCTTTCTGCCGATCCTGATCTTCCAGGTTTCGCTCACGCTGAACCTGCGGCGGATGCTGGACGACTGGGTGCCGATCCTGACGCTTGCGGTGGTGGCGGTGATCGTGGCGACGGGCGTCATCGCGCTGGCGCTCTGGCCGATCTCGGGTCTGCCGCTGATCGCCTGCCTGCTGATCGCCGCCATCGTCAGCACGACCGATCCCTCGGCGGTGGTGACGATCTTCCGCTCGATCCCCGCGCCGCAGCGCCTGGGCCGCATCGTCGAGGGCGAGAGCCTCCTGAACGACGCCGCCGCCATCGCGCTGTTCGGCGTGTTCCTGACCGACGTGATCCGCCGCGCGGACGAACCCGACATCCTGGGCGCGCTGTCGCGGTTTCCCTTCGTGATCCTGGCCGGCGCCGCCGTCGGCTGGGTCCTGGGGCGGGTCGCGGTGTCGGTGATGGGGCGGATGGGGGACTATCCTCTGGGGCAGGTCACGCTGTCGCTGGCGGTGCCCTTCGCCACC
>DAOLBY010000150.1:0-8821 GCA_035324325.1 Paracoccaceae bacterium
CGCGACCGGGTGGCCCATGTCCACCTCCTCCTGCCGGGGCACGAGGCCTTGCGAGCCGAAGGCGGCTGGGCCGAGAGCCTCTGGGTCGGGGGGCGGGCAGTGTCGGGCTTCGGGGCGCCGATGCGGGCCGAGTTGCGGGCGGCGATCCCGCCGGCCGAACGCGCCGGCCTGCATCTCGTGCGCCCCGGCCTGCGCGGGGCCGAGGCGCGCCGGCTGGTCGCCGCCTATGCCGCGGATCTGCCGCTCATGGCAGCATGACCGGCCGCCGGTCGCCTGCCGCGAACCGCCGCAGGACGGCCGGATAGAGCAGGTGCTCCATCGCCAGCACGCGGGCGGCCAGACTGCCCTCGGTGTCGCCCGGGAGCACGGGCACCCGCCCCTGCCCCAGCATCGGCCCGGCATCCAGGTCGGGCGTCACCTCATGCACGGTGCATCCCGCCTGCGCGTCGCCCGCCGCCAGCGCCCGCGCATGGGTGCGCAGGCCCGGATATTTCGGCAGCAGCGAGGGGTGGATGTTCAGCATCCGCCCGGCATGACGCCCCACGAATCCCTCCGTCAGGATGCGCATGAAGCCCGCAAGGCAGATGATGTCGGGCGCAGTCCGGTCCAGTTCTGCCGATAGCGCAGTCTCGAACCCCGCCCGGTCGCCGCCGAAAGGCCGGTGATCGACCGCCGCCACGGGAATGCCCCGCGCCGCCGCCCGCGCCAGACCTGCCGCCTCGGGGTCGTTCGACAGCACGAGGCACGGCCGCGCCGGATGGTCGCCGGTCATGCTGGCCACCAGCGCCAGCATGTTCGACCCGCCGCCCGAGATCAGGATGGCGACGCGCTTCACCGCGGTCAGACCAGACGGCCGGAGTAGATCACGCCCGCGCCTTCGGTCACATGACCCAACCGCACCACCCTTTCGCCCATGCCCGACAGCAGCCCCGTCAGGTCCTCGGCCCGGCCCGCCTCGACCGCCAGCATCATCCCGACACCGCAGTTGAAGGTCTTGAGCAGTTCGGCCTCTGCCATCCCCGCCGTGTCGCGAAGCCAGCGAAACACCGGCGGCAGCGTCCAGGCCGACAGGTCGATCCCGCAGGCCAGCCCCTCGGGCAGCAGGCGGGGCGGGTTCTCGGTCAGCCCGCCGCCGGTGATATGGGCCAGCCCGTGCACGCCCCCGGCGCGGATCGCCGCCAGCGCCGGCTTCACATAGAGCCGTGTGGGGGTCAGCAGCGTCGCCCCCAGCGTGCCGGGGCCGAAGGGGCAGGCATCGGCCCAGGTCAGGCCCGCCATCTCGGCCACCTTGCGCACGAAGGAAAAGCCGTTGGAATGCACCCCGTCGGACGCAAGGCCGAGGAGAACGTCGCCCTCGGCCACGCCGGCGGGCAGCGCACCGCCCCGCTCCATCGCGCCCACCGCGAAGCCCGCGAGGTCGAAGTCGCCGCCGTGGTACATCCCCGGCATCTCGGCCGTCTCGCCCCCCACCAGCGCGCAGCCCGAGGCGGCGCAGGCGGCGGCGATGCCCCGCACCACGCGGGCGGCCTGCGCGACGTCAAGCCTGCCGGTCGCGAAATAGTCGAGGAACAGGAGCGGCTCGGCCCCCTGGCAGACCAGGTCGTTGACGCACATGGCGACCAGGTCCTGCCCGATCCCGTCCAGATGCCCGGTGTCGATGGCGATGCGCAGCTTGGTGCCCACCCCGTCGGTCGCGGCCACCAGGATCGGGTCGGCATAGCCCGCGGCGCGCAGGTCGAACAGCGCGCCGAAGCCGCCGAGCCCCGCCATCGTGCCGGGCCGCGCGGTGGCTGTCGCCGCGGGCTTGATTGCCTCGACCAGCGCATTGCCCGCGTCGATGTCCACCCCGGCCTCTGCATAGGTCAGCCCGTTCCGCCCGCCCGCCGTCGTCATCGCCGCCGCCCCCGTTCCAGCCCCGCGCGCGCCCTTTACGCCGAACCCCCCGGCAGCGCAACGCGGGGCCGGGGCTTGCAATGGGTGTGCAGACGGTGCACCCGCAGGCTGCCGCCCGGAAAGCAGGGTTGACCGCCACCCGCGCCGGGCCTACCCAAGTGCCGGCTGCGGGCCCGTAGCTCAACGGTTCAGAGCAGGGCGCTCATAACGCCTTGGTTGGGGGTTCGAATCCCTCCGGGCCTACCATCCTTCCCGGTCGCTCGGAGGCCTCGATGCACGACCCCGCCAGCCTCCTGCGCGCCCTCTTCGATAAGGCGGTCGAGGTCGCCGACCCCATGCGCAGCCTCGCCCGGCACCTGCCGCCCAAGCCCCCGGGTCGGGTGGTCGTGGTCGGCGCCGGCAAGGCCAGCGCGCGGATGGCCGAGGCGGTCGAGGCCGCCTGGGGCCCCTGCGAGGGCCTTGTCATCACGCGCTACGGCTATGCGCGGCCCTGCACGGGGATCGAGATCGTGGAGGCCGCGCATCCCGTGCCCGACGCCGCCGGGGCGGCGGCCACGGCGCGGATGCTGGCGCTGCTGGCGGGACTGGGCGAGGGGGATTTCGTGCTGGCGCTGATTTCGGGCGGGGCCTCGGCCTTGCTTGTGGCGCCCGCGGCGGCAGTCACGCTGGCCGAGAAACAGGCGGTCAACCGCGCGCTTCTGGACAGCGGGGCGCCCATCGACCGCATGAACGTGGTGCGCAAGCACCTTTCCCGCGTGAAGGGCGGCCAGCTGGCCGCCGCCGCCTTCCCCGCCCGGATGCTGGCGCTGATGATCTCGGACGTGCCGGGGGACGATCCGGCCTTCATCGGATCGGGTCCCACGGTGGGGGACGCCTCGACCCCCGCAGATGCGCGGGCGGTGCTGGAGCGCTGGGGCATCGCCGTGCCACCCTCGGTCTCGGCGGTGCTGGCGGGGGATACGGGCGTGGTCCCGCCGGGCGATCCGCGCCTGTCGCGCGTGCAGAACGAGATCTACGCCGCGCCCGCGCAGTCGCTGGCGGCAGCGGCCGAGGTCGCGCGCGCGGCGGGCTGCGCGGTGCGGATGCTGGGCGATGCGCTGGAGGGCGAGGCGCGCGAGGTGGCGGGGGAACAGGCGCGAATGGCCTTGGAGGTCCGCAAGGGCCTGCATCCGGCTTCGGCACCGGTGGTCCTGCTGTCGGGGGGCGAGTTGACGGTTACCCGCCGGGGTAACGGCGTCGGCGGGCCGAATGCCGAGTTCGCACTGGCGCTGGCACTGGCACTGGGGGGCGCGCCGGGCATCCACGCCATCGCCTGCGATACCGACGGGGTGGACGGCGCGGCCGAGGTGGCGGGCGCGCTGATCGGACCGGGCACGCCGGCGGCGGCCCGCGCGGAAGGGGCCGAACCGGCGGCGGCGCTGGCAGACAACGACGCGCATGGCTTCTTCGGGCGGATCGGCGGGCAGGTCGTGACCGGGCCGACGCTGACCAATGTCAACGATTTCCGCGCGATCCTGATCACGCCGCCTGCCTGATCCGCTGCCCCTCGGCATCGAAGCGGAACAGACGCGCGGGGTCCGGCGTCAGCCCCACGGCCTCGCCCACGGCGTAGTCGTGCTCGCCGAAGAGCCGCACGGTGAGAAGGCCGTGGGGTTCGGCATGGGCATAGACCAGCGTCTCGCCCCCCAGCTTCTCGACATGGCTGATGGTGCCCGCGATGCCCCCGGAACCGCGCGCGAGGGAGAGGTGTTCGGGTCGTATGCCCAGCGTCTCGGCCTGGTCCCCCATGGCGGCGCCCTTCAGGAAGTTCATCTGCGGGCTGCCGATGAAGCCCGCGACGAAGGTGTTGTCGGGGTCGTTGTAGAGCGTCATCGGCGCGCCCGCCTGTTCCACCCGGCCCGCCCGCAGCACGACGATGCGGTCCGCCAGCGTCATCGCCTCGACCTGGTCGTGGGTCACATAGATCATCGTCGCGCCAAGCTCGCGGTGGAGCCGCGCGATCTCGATCCGGGTCGCCACGCGCAGCGCGGCATCGAGGTTCGACAAGGGCTCGTCGAACAGGAACAGCTTCGGGCGCCGCACGATGGCCCGCCCGATGGCCACGCGCTGGCGCTGCCCGCCCGACAGTTCGGCCGGCCGCCGCTCCATCAGCGGCGCCAGCTCCAGCATCCCGGCGGCCTTGTCGATGGCGGCCGCGATCTCGGCCCGCGGGATGCCGGCCTGCTTCAGCGCCAGCCCCATGTTGTCGCGCACCGTGAGGTGGGGGTAGAGCGCGTAGGACTGGAACACCATCGCAAGTTCCCGCCTGGCCGGTGCCAGGTCGTTCACCCGCCGCCCGTCAAGCAGGATGTCGCCCCCCGTCGCGTCCTCGAGCCCCGCGATGATGCGCAGAAGCGTGGACTTGCCGCAGCCCGAGGGGCCGACAAAGACGCAGAACTCGCCCTCGGCGACGTCGAGATCGACGCCCTTGATGACATCGGTCGCGCCGAAGGACTTGGTGACGGATTTCAGGGTCAGCGCGCCCATGGGCGGGGTCCTTTGTTCTGGCGGGGACGGGGGGTTTCACACCCCCCGCACCCCCCGTGGGATACTTGGGCCATCAGGAAAGGGGGTCAGAGTTTCACGGGGCGCCCTGTCCGCACGCTTTCGTCGGCGGCGAGGCAGACGGCGAGCGAGCGCACGGCGTCCTGCAGGTGGCGGGTCAGGTCGAGATCCTCGGTCACGGCGCGGGCCATGAAGGCGGCCTCGCGGTCGCACAGCGCCTGGTGGCCGGGCTCGTCGGCCATGTCGAGGTCCTGGTCGGGCTGGCCGACGCGGTGGAGGCGCAGCCTGGCGGTTTTCGTATGGGTGTCGTGGTCGTCGGAGCGTGCATCCTCGGGCATGCGGATCGAGACGGCGCCGCACGGGCTGACCACATCCTTCACGAAGAAGGCGGTGTCGGACATCATCGGGCCCCAGCCGGCCTCGTACCAGCCAAGCGAGCCATCGGCGAAGAGCACCTGGAAATGGCCGTAGTTGTACATGTCGGGCGCGATCTCGGGCGACAGGCGCAGGCCCATGCCGCGCACCTCCACAGGGGCCGCGTCGGTGATCTGGCACATCACGTCGACGTAGTGCACGCCGCAGTCCACGATGGGGCTGGTGGTCTGCATCAGCTGCTTGTGCACCTCCCATGTGGGCCCCGAGGACTGCTGGTTGAGGTTGAGGCGGAACACATAGGGCCCGCCGAGCGCGCGCGCCTCGGCGATCAGGCGCTGCCAGCTGGGGTGGTGGCGCAGGATGTAGCCCACCACGACCTTGCGCCCGGTGCGGGCGGCCGCATCGGCCACCGCCTGCGCATCCGCGACCGTGGTCGCCAGCGGCTTTTCGACAAAGACATGGGCGCCGGCCTCCATCGCCGCGATGGCGTAGGCGGCGTGGCTGTCGGAATAGGTGGCGATGCACACGAGGTCGGGGCGCAGGCGGGCCAGCGCCTCGTGGAAGTCGGCGCTGACGGGGTAGCCGCGCAGCTCCGCGGGCAGGTCCACGGGCGAGCGGTTGACCAGCCCGACGATCTCGAAGGCCGGATCGTGGTGACAGGCCAGCGCATGGCTGCGCCCCATGGTGCCGAGGCCCGCGACAAGGGTGCGAAGGGTCATTTCACGGCTCCTGCGGTGATCCCGCGGATCAGCTGCCGCGCGAAGATGAGGTAGAGGACAAGCACCGGCAGGATGGCGAGGCTCAGCGCCGCCAGCACCGCGTTCCAGTTGGTGACGAACTGCCCGATGAAGACCTGGCTGCCCAGCGTGATGGTCTTGGTGGCCTCGGCCGGCGCGAGGATCAGCGGGAACCACAGGTCGTTCCAGATCGGGATCATGGTGAAGACCGCGACCGTGGCCATGGCCGGGCGCACCAGCGGCAGCACCAGCGTGAAGAAGATGCGGTATTCGGACAGGCCGTCGATGCGCCCTGCGTTCTTCAGGTCGTCCGAGACGGTGCGCATGAACTCCGACAGGATGAACACGGCCAGGGGCAGCCCCTGCGCGGTATAGACGAGGATCAGCGCCATCAGCGTGTTCACGAGCCCCCCCGCCACCATGATCTCGAGAATGGCGACAGTTCCCAGACGGATCGGGATCATGATCCCGAGCGCGAGGTAGAGCCCCATCAGGAGGTTGCCGCGGAAGCGGTACTCCGACAGCGCGAAGGCCGCCATCGCCCCGAACAGCAGCACGAAGAACAGTGAGGCGACGGTGACCACCATCGAGTTCTGGAAGTAGAGCAGGAAGTCGCCCTGCCGCAGCACCGTCTGGTAGCCGATCAGGTCGAAGCTTTCCGCCGAGGGCAGCGCCAGCGGTTCGGCAAAGATCGCCCGCCGCGACTTGAAGCTGTTGATCAGGATCACGAAGACCGGGAACAGGGCGATCACGGTATAGGTCGCCAGCACCGCATGGGCGGCGAGGCTGCGGGACAGGGTTGCGCGTGCGGCCATCGTCGCCCCTCTCAGAACTGGTAGCGGCGCAGCCGCGTCTGGATGCCGAACAGGTAGACGCAGACGCCAACCAGGATGATCAGGAACATCGCCGTGGCGATGGCCGCACCCATGTGCGGGTCGCCGAGCTGCAGCTGGAAGCCGAAGAAGGTCCGGTAGAGGAAGGTGCCCAGGATGTCGGTCGCGAAGTTCGGGCCCGCCAGCGCGCCCTGGCTCACGTAGATCAGGTCGAAGGCATTGAAGTTGCCCACGAAGGTCAGGATCGAGATGATCCCGATCGAGGGCAGGATCAGCGGCAGCTGGATCTTCCAGAACCGTGACCAGCCGGTGATCCCGTCCATCTCGGCCGCCTCCATCACCTCGTCGGGAATGGACAGAAGGGCGGCATAGATCAGCATCATCGGAATGCCCACGAACTGCCAGACCGAGATCAGCGCCAAGGTGGTCAGCGCCGTCTCCTCGCGCCCCAGCCAGGGCGCGAACAGCCCCTTCAGCCCCACCGCGTCCAGCATCCCCGGCGCGATGCCCCAGATCGGCGACAGGATCAGCTTCCACACGAAGCCGACGATCACGAAGGACAGGATCGTGGGGATGAAGATCGCCGTGCGGTAGAAGGCCGCCATGCGCAGCCGCGGGCTCGAAAGCAGCGCCGCCAGCGCGATCCCGATGGGGTTCTGCACGACCATGTGCACCAGGAAGAACCAGGCGTTGTTGCCGAGCGCGTTCCAGAACGCCCCCGACCAGCGCGGATCGCCGAAGAGCGTGGCAAAGTTCGCCAGCCCCACGAAGACCCGCCCCCCCCCCTCGCGGTTGAACAGCGCCAGATTCAGCGTGCCGAAGAGGGGCACGATCATGATCGCGGTATAGACCAGCACCGCAGGCGCCAGAAACACCGCGATATGCCACCGCACAGGCTTGCGCGCAGCCATGCCCCGCCCCTTTCCTGATGGTCCAAATATCCTCGGGGGTTTGCCGCCGAGTCCGCCACCGGTCCGAGGACCGGCGGCATGGGGGGGCAGACAGCCCCCCGGCCTCTCGTTCAGGGCCGCGTCACTGCTGCGGGCCGTACCAGGCGGCCAGCCCCGCCTGCAGCCGCTCGGCCGCCGCCTCGGGCGCCTCGGACCCGCGGATCACATTGGCGCTGGCGTTCCAGGTCTCGTTCTCGAGGTTCGGAGTGCCCCGCGACAGGATCTGGTAGGTCGACCGGATCGTGGACTGGCACTTGCCGCGCCAGGACACGAATTCCTGCGCCAGGGGGTCGGTCATCTCGACCGGGGTCGAGTTGAGCGAGAAGAACCCGGGCAGCGCATTGGCATAGAGCGTCGCGAACTCGGGGCTGCCCACCCAGTTCAGGAAGGTGCGCGCGGCCTCGGCATTGGGCGACTTTGCGTTCAGGCCGATCGCGATGTCGGTGTGGTCGCTGATGTAGCAGGTGTCGCCCGCGGCCTGCACCGGGGGCGGGAAGGCGCCCATGGCGAACCCGGCCTGGGTATTGAAGCCCGAGATCTCCCATGACCCCGCCGGATAGATCGCCGCCCGGCCGAGCGTGAAGAGGTTCTGGCTGTCGGGGTAGGTCTGCGCCTCGAAGCCGTCGCCCAGATAGTCCTTCCACCGCGCCAGGCTGCGGAAGGGCGCGACCCAGGGCTCGTCGGTCAGCTTCTGGGTACCGGCGATCAGGGCCTGCCGCCCGTCCTCGCCCTTCCAGAAATTGGGTCCGATGTTGTTGTAGCCCATCGTGGCCGCTTCCCACTGGTCGTTGGTGCCCATCGCCATCGGGATGTAGCCGCCATGCGCCTTGATCTTCTCCAGCACCTCGAAGAACTCGGCCTCGGTCGTCGGCACCTCGACCCCCACCTCGGCGAAGGCATCGGCGTTGTAGATGAAGCCGTGGATCACGGAGGCCATCGGCACGCAGAAGGTCGCGGTGCCGTCGTCGGTCTGCCAGGCGGATTTCGCCACGGGGCTGAAGTTCGCCATCGCCGCCAGGTCGCTGAGGTCGGCCAGATGCCCGTCGGTATACAGTTGCAGCGAGGCGTCGAAGGGCCGGCAGGTGATCAGGTCGCCCGCCGAGCCGGCCGCCAGCTTGGAGTTCAGGACGGCGTTGTATTCCGCCGGAGCAGAGGGGGCGAAGACCACCCTGATGCCGGGGTTCGCGGCCTCGAAGGCCGGGATGATCATGTCCTGCCAGATCGCCAGGTCGTCGTTGCGCCAGGACTCGATGGTCAGCGTGGTCTGCGCCTGCGCGCCCCCCCCCAGCACCGTCGAGGCCAGAAGGGCCATGCGGATCGTGCGTGTCATGTCGTTCTCCCTGTTGCGCCGGCGTTTCCCGCCGGCTGTTGAACCCGTCACAGATGCGGCGCCAGATGCCCGCCGCTTGCCGCCAGCGCGGCCACCGCCTGCGCTGGCGTCATTCCCTTCGCGACCAGCACGGCGGGCCTGCCCGCGCCCCCCCCCGCC
>DAOLBY010000151.1:0-8778 GCA_035324325.1 Paracoccaceae bacterium
TGCGGCCGAACCCGCCTTCCGGACCCTGGCCGCCCTGCTCGATGGCGCCCGCGGTGGTGGCGGGATGGGAAGCGACCCCGCCGCGCCCGGGGACCGAGGTCGCGCTGTCGGGCTATTCCTACGAGGATGCGCTGCCCGCCCCGGCACTGACCTTCGGCACGCTGGCCGCCGCCACCGGCCTTGAAGGCGAACCCCAGTTGCGCCGCCTGTCGCTTTCGCCGCTGCCCGGCGATGCCGGGGGGCCGGTCCTCGACAACGCCGGTGCGCTGGTGGGGATGCTGCTGCCGCAGCCGGAGGCGGGCGTGCGGACGCTGCCGGCCGGCGTGGCCTTCGCGCTGTCGGGCGACCGCATCGCCCAGGCGCTCGCCGGCGCCGGCATCGCGATGCCCGAGGCGCAGCGCAACGGCGCCCTGTCGCCCGAGGAACTGACGCTTCAGGCGACGCGGATGACGGTGCTGGTGTCCTGCTGGGAATGAACCGCCCGGCGGGCGTCGTCACGCCCGCCAGAAGCTGCGCAGGAACAGCACGTAGACGGCCATCATCTCCAGCCGGCCGACGATCATTCCGGCCATCATCAGCCATTTCGCGGCCAGCGGAAACCCGTCCACAGCCCCGGTCGGCCCGACTTCGACACCGAAGACGGGGCCGACATTGGCGATCGACGTCCAGGCCGCGGTGATCGAGGCGCGGGTGCCGAGGCCGGTCAGCGACAGCGCCACGACGAGGATCCCGAAGCTCAGGATGAACAGGGTGAAGAACACGATCACGCTGTCGATCGTCTCGCGCTCCACCCGCCGGCCCTCGTAGCGCACGAAGACCACGGCCGAGGGGCTGGTCAGCCGCGCCACCTGCGCCTTCACCGCCTCGAACAGGATCAGGTAGCGGAACACCTTGACCGAACAGCCGGTCGAGGAGGTGCAGCCGCCGATCAGCCCGACCGCGATCAGCACCACCAGCGCGAAGGGCCCCCAGGCCGACAGGTCGACGCTGGAATAGCCGGTGCCCGAGAAGGTCGAGACGATGTTGAACAGGCTTTCGCGGAAGGTCTGTTCCGGCCGCATCCGCGCGACCGCCAGTTCGTAGACCATCACGGCCGCGGTCGCATAGCCGATCCAGCGCAGGTAGGCACGCACCTGCACGTCGCGCCACAGCGGCCGCAGATCGCCCTGCGCCAGCTGGATGAAGCGGATGAAGGGCAGCGAGGCCAGCACCATGAACACCACGGCCGCATATTCCGCAGTGCCCTGGAACCGGCCGAACGAGGCGTCGTAGTTGGAGAACCCCCCCGTCGAAACGGTGGTGAGCGCGTGCATCACCGCGTCGAACCCGCTCATCCCCAGGGCGAAGTAGACCAGGGCGCAGGCCAGCGTCAGGACGATGTAGATCTGGATCAGCGCCGAGGAGATGTCGAGCGCGCGCGGCAGCACCTTGCCCAGCGTGTCGAACCCTTCGGACCGGAAGAACTGCATCCCGCCGACCTTCATCACCGGCAGGAAGATCATCGCCACGATGACGATGCCGAGGCCGCCCAGCCATTGCAGGATGCCGCGCCACAGGTTCGTGCCGAGCGGCAGGGCGTCGATCCCGGTCAGGATGGTGGTGCCGGTCGTGGTCATGCCCGACACCGTCTCGAACAGGGCGTCGGTGTAGCCGAGGTCGGGCGCGCCGAGGATGAGCGGAACCGCCCCGAACACCGGAAGCACGATCCAGGTTCCGGCCGTCAGCAGGAACACCTGCTGGAGGTTCAGGCCCCGGCTCAGGCTGTTGGCGCAGGCCAGTGCCAGCACGCTGCCCGCGACACCGGTGACCGCGGCCGAGGCCGCGAAGGCCCGCCAGTTGGCGCTGCCGGAGGCGAGGTCCAGCGCAAGCGGAAACAGCATCATGGCGCCCAGGACGGCGACCAGCAGGCCGATGACGTATCCGACGGGGCGCAGGTCGATCATGGCCGGCAGGCTTCACCCCCGTCGGCCCGCCCGTCAAGCCCCGGGCGCAGGTTCAGCCGGCCTTGACGAGGCTCTGGAACAGCCGCGGATCGAGGCTTTCGGCCGCAAAGGTGGGTCCCCGGGTCAACAGGCTGACGGCGTCATGGCTGTGCAGGCTTTCCTGGTGGCTGGCCACCACGCGGAAGTCGCCGATGCGCGGGTCGCGCTCCAGCGCCGCGCAGAAGGACCGCGCCGCATCCTCGACGAAGATCGGGTTCGCGGCATTGAGTTCGGCAAAGGCCTGTTCGTCCTCGCGCTTCACCATCACCTGCGTCTCGGTCGGCACGGCGGCCCGCGCGATCCCCACCAGATCCTCGATGCGCAGATCGGCGCCCGGCCGCAGTTCCACCGACAGCCGCGCCACCGAGCGCTGCGAATGCGGCGTCGCCAGCTGCCCCCGGGTGCGGCGCGCGTGTTCCGACAGTTCAAGCGAGCAGGGGCAGGTCGAGGAATAGACGAAGTCGAGGTGCATCATGCGCTTGCGCATCCCCGCCTGGTCGACCAGTTCCAGCGCGACGTCGTAGTACTGCCAGCCGACCAGGTTCGACCGCAGGCTGGTCACCTGCATCGGAAAGGACAGCCGCATCTGGATCCGCGCATCGAAGGCGCCGAGATCGCGCAGATAGCCGTCGAGCGCCGCCTCGGCCACCTCGAACCCGTGGCGATGCCCGGCCTCGGCATAGAAGGACCGCATGATGCGGCTCATGTTGATGCCCTTGGCCTCGGCCTCCAGCCCCACGGTGCCGGTGACGGACGTCTCGATCAGCGTCTCGCCGCCGTCGCGCAGCCGATAGCGGATCGGCAGCCGGAAGTTCGAGATGCCGACATGCTGGATCGGCACATGCGCGCCCACGATCAGGCTGGCGGGGCCATTCTGCAGGTCGGGCAGGCCGGCGCGATAGGCGTCGTCCACCCGGAAGGCCGCCGGATAGGCGCGCGACAGATCGGGATAGGCGGGCAGCCCGACCAGCGGCAGCGCCCCCGGCGCCGCATCGGCCACCTCGGCATCGGTCACCTGCGCCGCCCAGCGGCGCAAGAGCGCCAATGCCGCCTCCGCCTCTTCGCGCGACGGCGTCCGGTCGATCTCCGGCATGTGCATGTTCATCGGCGGGGTTCCTTCCGGTTCGGGCCCCGGGCGCGTCCCGGCCGGCCTTCAATGTCAACAGGGTCTACGCAGGACGGGCGCGGGCGGATCACCCCGCACCCCCTTTCGCCCAGGCGGCAGTATCCCCGGGGGCGCGGGCGCAGCCAGGGGAGACAGCGCCCTCTACACCTTCGCGAGCGCGGCCGTCAGGTCGTCCATCAGATCCTCGGTGTCCTCCAGCCCCACCGACAGCCGGATCAGGCCCGGGCTGATGCCGAGCGCGTCCTTCTGGTCCTGCGGCAGCCGCTGGTGGGTGGTCGTCGCCGGATGGGTGGCGATCGACTTGGCGTCGCCGAGGTTGTTCGAGATCTTCACGATCTCCAGCGCGTTCATGAACCGGAACGCGGCCGCCTGACCGCCCGCCACCTCGAAGGCCAGCAGCGTCCCCCCCGACCCCATCTGCCGCATCGCCAGGTCGTGCTGGGGGTGCGAGGGCAGGCCGGGATAGATCAGGCGCGTGACCTTCGGGTGACGCTCCAGCGCCTGCGCCACCGCCTGCGCGCTGTCCGCCATCGCCCGGCATCGCAGGTCCAGCGTCGCCATGCCATTCAGCATGATCCAGGCGGTGAAGGGACTCATCGAGCCGCCGGTATGTTTCATGTAGGGTTCAAGCACCTTGCGCACCCAGTCGCGCGTGCCGCAGACCACGCCGCCCAGCGCCCGGCCCTGCCCGTCGATGTGCTTGGTGGCGGAATAGACCACCACATCGGCGCCCTGCTCCACCGCCCGGCTGAAGACCGGCGTGGCAAAGACATTGTCTGCCACGACCAGAGCGCCGGCGGCATGGGCGATGCGCGCGACACCCTCGATGTCCACCAGTTGCAGCGTCGGGTTCGACATCGTCTCGAAGAACACCGCCTTCGTGCCGGGCCTGACGGCGGCCTGCCACTGACCCAGGTCCGACCCGTCCACGAAGGTCACGCTCACGCCCCACCTCGGCAGGATTTCCTCGAGGATATAGAGGCATGAACCAAAAAGCTCGCGTGAGGACACGACATGGTCGCCCGCCCGCAGCAGGGCCATCAGCGCGCCCGACACCGCGGCCATCCCGCTGGCGGTGGCAAAGGCGTCCTCCGTCCCCTCGACCGCGGCGATGCGTTCCTCGAACATCCGCACCGTGGGGTTGCCATAGCGGGCATAGATGAATTCGTCCTCGCCCGCCTTGACGAAGCGCGATTCGGCAGCCTCGGCGGAGGGATAGGCGAAGCCCTGGGTCAGAAAGATGGCCTCGGCCATCTCGCCATACTGGCTGCGGCGGCTGCCCTCATGCACGAGTCTGGTGCGCGTCTTCCAGTCGGCCATCTGGCCACCCCCGCCCGTTTCCGCCCGATTCCAATGCACTGCGGACCGACATTGCAGCATGGCGCAGGACTGGCGGCCCGATCTGCGCAGCTCCGGTTACGCCGCGGCGCAGGCCGGGTCAAGGCGGGCGCGGCGGGCGCCTTCACCGCACCGTCACGCCGCGTTCACGCCGCTTTTGCGGCGCGCACTTATCCACAGGCGCAAGCCGGAAAGGCGGCAGGGGCAGGAAAGGGCCGGGCAGCCATGGATGCAGTCGCCGTCATCGCCGCGGGCGCGGACCTGTCGCTCGCCGCACCGCTTCCCGATGCGCTGCCGCCGGGCGCGCCCGTTACCGTTCTGGTCCACGGCTATCGCTATGCGCCGGGGCGGGCGGGTCACGACCCGCATGCCACGCTCTTCGCAGCCGGCGCCTGGCCACGGCGGCTCGGCTTCCGCGCCGCGGCGCAGGGGCTTTGCCTGGGCTTCGGATGGCAGGCCAACGGATCGCTGCGCCAGGCCCATGCCGAGGCCGGGCGCGCCGCGGTGGCGCTTGCCGCGCTGGTGCGCCGCCTGCGGGAAAGGGGGGCGGGGCCGGTCGGGTTTCTCGCGCATTCGCTGGGGTCGCGGGTGGTGCTGTCGGCGCTGCCGCTGCTGGAGGCGGGCGATGCCGGCCGGATCGTGCTCTTGTCGGGCGCCGAGTTCTGCGGGCCGGCGACGGCTGCCCTGACCACGCAGGCTGGCCGCGCAGCCGAGGTCCTGAACGTGACGAGCCGCGAGAACGACCCCTTCGACTGGGCTGTCGAATGGCTGGTCGGGCGGGGGGCGGACGACCGCGGGCCGGCACTTGGCGCGGGTCTGTCGCTGCCCAATGCCGTGACGCTCCAGATCGACGGGGCGGGGCACCGCGAGGGGCTGCGGCGGCTGGGCTATCCGGTCGCGGGGCCCGCGCGGCTGGTCTGCCACTGGTCCACCTACACGCGGCCCGGGCTGTTCCCGCTCTACCGCGCCTTCCTGCACCGGCCGGCGCAGTTGCCGCTCGGGCTTCTGCGCGCGGCCTTGCCCGAGGCCTGCGCGCCGCGCTGGTCGCGGCTGGTGCCCCGCCTGCCCATGCTGCCGGGCGGGGGGGCGGCGCGGGGCGCGGGCTGACGGCGCCGGCAAACCGCGAAACAGCGTGAGCGGGCCTCTGGCCCCCTCGGCCTGCGGCCTTGTCCACAAGGACATTCTTCCAAGCGGAAGGCAGAAGCCCTGCCCTTCATCTTGGCCCCAGCATCCCCGGGGAAGGCCCTGAACGGGCCGCGGGGGGCAGTGCCCCCTCGCGCGCCCGCCTTGGCCCTGGATCAGGCCGCCGCGGCCACGGCCCGTTTCGTCATCACCTTGCACAGATGCGCGCGGTAGTCGGGCGTGCCGTGCAGGTCGGCGATCATGTCCTCGGCCGAGGGCGCAGTCAGCCCCTCAACCGCCGCGGCGGTGAAAGCGGCCGACAGCGCCGCCTCGGCCTCGCCCCAGCGGAAGACGCCGTTGTTCGACGCCCCGGTGATCGCCACCCGCACGCCGGCGGGATACTTCGCCACGAAGGCCGCGGTCAGCGCGAAGCGGCTGGCGGGCTGGACGAACTTGGCATAGGCCGCGCGCTCGGGGATCGGGAAGACCACCTCGGTGATGATCTCGCCCTCCTCGAGCGCGGTGGCGAACATGCCCTGGAAGTAGTCGTCGGCCGCGATGCGGCGGCGGTTCGTGACGATGGTGGCGCCCGATCCCAGTGCGGCTGCCGGGTAGCAGGCCGAGGGGTCGTTGTTGGCAAGGCTGCCGCCGATCGTGCCGCGGTTGCGCACCGCCGGGTCGCCGATCTGGCCGGCAAGGGCCGCGAGGGCGGGGTAATGCGCCGCGGCCTCCTGCGCCACCTGTGCATGGGTCGTGGCCGCGCCGATGGACAGCCCGCCGTCGCCCATGCAGACGCCCCTGAGTTCGGCGATGCCGGTCAGGCTGACCAGCACGGATGGCGCCGCCAGCCGCTGCTTCATCGTGGGTGTCAGCGTCTGGCCGCCCGACAGCGCCTGCGCGCCCTCGGCCGACAGGGCCTTGACGGCATCGGCGATGGTCGAGGGTTTCACGAAGTCGAAGTTGTGCATCGGTTCCTCCTCAGGCGTTGATCGCCGCCCAGACGCGCGCGGGCGTCAGGGGCATGTCGATATGCGTGATGTGGCTGTGTCCGGCGCGGTGCAGCGCGTCGATCACGGCGTTCACTACGGCGGGCGGGCTGCCGATGGCGCCGGCCTCGCCGCAGCCCTTCACGCCCAGCGGGTTGTGGGTGCAGGGCGTGATGCAGGAGTGATCGACCTTGTAGAAGGGCAGGTCGTCGGCCCGCGGCATGGCGTAGTCCATGAAGGACCCCGACAGCAGCTGCCCGTTCTCGTCATAGGCGCAGTTCTCCAGCAGCGCCTGACCGATCCCCTGCGCGAGCCCGCCGTGCACCTGGCCCGACACGATCATCGGGTTGACGATGTTGCCGAAGTCGTCGGCCGCCGAGAAGGCCACGATCTCGACCTTGCCGGTTTCGGGGTCCACCTCGACCTCGCAGCCATAGGCGCCGGCGGGGTAGGTGAAGTTCGACGGGTCGTAGAAGGCGGTTTCCTCCAGCCCCGGTTCGAGGTTTTCGAGCGGATAGTTGTGCGGCACGTAGGCCGCCAGCGTCACCCCCACCCAGTCCACCGACTTGTCGGTGCCGGCCACGGTGAACTTGCCGTCCTTCAGCTCGATGTCACCCTCGGCGGCTTCCAGAAGGTGCGCGGCGATCTTCTTGGCCTTGGTGATGATCTTGCCCGTGGCCTTGACCAGCGCCGAGCCGCCGACGGCCAGGCTGCGCGAGCCATAGGTGCCCATGCCCATCGGCGTGTTCGAGGTGTCGCCGTGCACGATCTCGACCTGGCCAGCGTCGATGCCGATCATCTCGGCCACAACCTGGGCGAAGGTCGTCTCGTGCCCCTGGCCATGCGAATGCGAGCCGGTGAAGACGCTGATCGAGCCGGTGGCGTTCACCCGCACCGTTGCGCTTTCGTAAAGCCCGGCGCGCGCGCCAAGCTGGCCCACGAGGTTCGAGGGCGCGATGCCGCAGGCCTCGATGTAATGGGCGATGCCGAAGCCGCGCAGCTTGCCCCTGGCCTTCGATGCGGCGGCGCGCGCCGCGAAGCCCGCGTGGTCGCTGATCGCCAAGAGCTTGTCCATCGTGGCCTGGTAATTGCCGGTGTCGTAGACCACGGCGACCGGCGTCTGGTAGGGGAACTGGTCGGGCCGGATGAAGTTCTTCCGCCGCAGCTCCACCGGATCGACCCCCAGCTGCCGCGCGGCCTTGTCGATGATGCGCTCGAGCTGGAACGTCGCCTCGGGCCGGCCCGCGCCGCGGTAGGCATCGACCGGCACGGTGTTGGTGAAGACGGCCTTGACGTTCACATAGATCAGCGGCGTGCGGTAGTTGCCGGCCATCAGCGTGCCGTGCAGCCAGGTCGGGATCGAAGGCGCGAAGGTCGAGAGGTAAGCGCCCATGTTGGCGTAGGTCTCGGTGCGGATCGCGGTGAAGTTCAGGTCACCGTCCAGCGCCAGTTCCATCTTCGTGACATGGTCGCGGCCCTGCGCGTCCGAGATGAAGGCCTCCGACCGGCTGGCCGTCCACTTCACCGGGCGCTTGAGCGTGCGGGCGGCGAAGGTGACCGCCGCCTCCTCGGCATAGTGGTAGATCTTCGACCCGAAGCCGCCGCCCACGTCGGGCGCCACCACGCGCAGCCGGTGTTCCGGGATGCCCAGCACGAAGGCCCCCATCAGAAGCCGGATCACATGCGGGTTCTGGCTGGTGGTGTAGAGCGTCGTCATGTCCGAATGCGACTCGTAGTCGCCCACGGCCACGCGCGGCTCCATCGGGTTGGCGACCAGGCGGTTGTTCACGAGGTCCAGCGTGACGTGATGTGCGGCGGCAGCGAAGGCCGCGTTCACCGCCTCGCGGTTGTCCTCGACGAAGCCCCAGTCGTAGCACAGGTTCGAGGTCAGGTCGTCGTGGACCTTGGTCGCGCCCTCGGCCAGTGCGGCCTTCATGTCCAGGACCGCCGGCAGTTCCTCGATGTCGACCGACAGCGCCTCGGCCGCGTCGCGGGCCTGTTCCGCGGTCTCGGCCACGATCATGGCGATCGGGTCGCCGACATGGCGCACCTTGCCGTCGGCCAGGACCGGGTGCTTGGGTTCCTGCATCGGCTTGCCGTGCCGGTCGGTCACCTGCCAGCCGCAGGGCAGCCCGCCCACGGCGGCGAAATCGGCGGCGGTGAAGACCTTCACGACCCCCCGGCCGGCCGCGGCGGCCGCGGTGGCGATGGCCCCGATCCGGCC
>DAOLBY010000285.1:0-1726 GCA_035324325.1 Paracoccaceae bacterium
TCCTGAAGGCCACGATCGGCACGCAGGTGTCGCCCGCATTGGTGCTGGCGGTCATCGGCATCGAAAGCGCCGGGCGCGTCGATGCGGTCAGCCATGCCGGGGCCGTGGGGCTGATGCAGCTGATCCCCGCGACCGCCGAACGCTTCGGGGTGACCGACTCGAAGGACCCCGCACAGAACATCCGCGGCGGGGTGGCCTATCTCGACTGGCTGATGAAGGAGTTCGACCGCGATCCGCTGATGGTGCTCGCGGCCTACAACGCCGGCGAGGGGGCGGTGCGCGCCAATGACGGCGTGCCCCCCTATTCCGAAACGCGCGACTATGTGCCCAAGGTGCTGGCCGCCTGGCAGGTGGCGCAGGGCCTCTGTGCGACGCCGCCCGAGCTGGTGACCGATCCTTGCGCGTTCCGCATTTCGGCGGCGGGGGGCTGAGCCGCCGCGGCGGCGGTCAGACCGCGAACACGTCGGCCCATTCGGGATGGCGCTTGCGCATCGCGTTCACGAAGGGGCAGAGCGGCATGACCTTGAACCCCTCGGCCCGGGCATCCGCCACCAGCCGCTCGACCAGCGCCCGCCCCGCCCCGGTGCCGCGAAAGCTGTCGGGAACGCCGGTGTGGTCGGCGATCACCAGCGTCGGCGTGGTGATCGACCAGGTCAGTTCCGCCTCTTGCCCGTCGCTGCGGATGACGTAGCGGCCCTTGGAGCCCGTCACCTCGCGCGTGATGACGGGGTCAGACAAGCGTGGCCTCGGTCGCCGCGCGGAACTCGGCGTCCGACACGCCGGGGGCCAGTTCCACCAGCTTCAGGCCCCCCGGCACCACGTCGAGGACGCCGAGGTTGGTGATGATCCGGTCGACCACCGCCTTGCCGGTCAGCGGCAGGGTGCATTCCCGCAGCACCTTCGATTCGCCGTGCTTCGAGGTGTGGTCCATCACCACCACCACGCGGCCGACGCCCGCCACCAGGTCCATCGCCCCGCCCATGCCCTTCACCAGCTTGCCCGGGATCATCCAGTTGGCCAGATCGCCGTTTTCGGCCACCTCCATCGCGCCGAGGATGGCCATGGCGATCTTGCCGCCGCGGATCATGGCGAAGGACTGGGCACTGTCGAAATAGGCGGTCTGCGGCAGTTCGGTGATCGTCTGCTTGCCGGCGTTGATCAGGTCGGGGTCTTCCTCGCCCTCGAAAGGAAAGGGGCCCATGCCGAGCATCCCGTTTTCCGATTGCAGGGTCACGGTCATGCCCCGGGGGATGTAGTTCGACACCAGCGTCGGAATGCCGATGCCGAGGTTGACATACATCCCGTCCTCAAGCTCCTGCGCGGCGCGTTCCGCCATCTGATCCCGTGTCCAGCCAGCCATTACACCGCCTCCCGCTTGCGCACCGTGCGCTGTTCGATCCGCTTCTCGTGCTGCCCCTGCACGATCCGGTGGACGTAGATGCCCGGCAGATGGATGGTGTCGGGGTCGAGCGACCCGAGCGGCACGATCTCCTCCACCTCGGCCACGCAGACCTTGCCGCAGGTCGCCGCCGGCGGGTTGAAGTTGCGCGAGGTCTTGCGGAACACCAGGTTGCCGGTCGGGTCGGCCTTCCAGGCCTTGACGATGGACAGGTCGGCCACGATCCCGGTTTCCAGGATATGGTCCTTGCCGTTGAACACCTTCACGTCCTTGCCCTCGGCGATCACGGTGCCGACGCCGGTGCGGGTGTAGAAGCCCGCGATGCCC
>DAOLBY010000152.1:0-8694 GCA_035324325.1 Paracoccaceae bacterium
ACGGGCGCTACGGCGAGAACCCCAACCGCCTGCAGCACTACTACCAGTACCAGGTCATCATCAAGCCCAGCCCGGCCAACCTTCAGGAGCTCTACCTCGGCTCGCTCGCCGCCATCGGCATCGACCCGCGCCTGCACGACATCCGCTTCGTCGAGGACGACTGGGAAAGCCCCACCCTGGGCGCCTGGGGGCTGGGCTGGGAGGTCTGGTGTGATGGCATGGAAGTCAGCCAGTTCACCTATTTCCAGCAGGTCGGCGGCCATGACTGCCGCCCGGTCTCGGGCGAATTGACCTACGGGCTGGAGCGGCTCGCGATGTATGTGCTGGGGGTCGGGCATGTCATGGACATGCCCTTCAACGACCCCGATGCGCCGATCCCGCTGAGCTACGGCGACATCTTCCGCCAGACCGAACAGGAATACAGCCGCCACAACTTCGACGGGGCCGATACCGCCAAGCTCTTCGGCGATTTCGAACGGGCCGAGGCCGAATGTGCGCGCCTGCTCGCCGCCGACCCGACCGACCCGCGCTTCGGCGACCGCCCGAACGCCATGGTCCACCCGGCCTATGACCAGTGCATCAGGGCCAGCCACGCCTTCAACCTGCTCGACGCCCGCGGCGTGATCAGCGTCACCGAACGCCAGGCCTACATCGCCCGCGTCCGTGCGCTCGCCAAGGCCTGCGCCGACGCCTTCCTGACGACCGAGGCGGGGGCGGCCTGACCATGGGCCGCTTCCGCTTTTCTCCCCTCGTCGCCACCACGGTCCTGGCCGGTGGCGGTTTGCCCGATCCCCTGTTCTACGGCAACTCCCGCGCGCCCGCTCCCGCCTCGCCCGAGGCCGCGCTGACGGTCGTGACGGGCGGGGGCGAGGTGGCGCTGCCGGTCACCGGCCTGCGCGCCATCGACAGCGACTCCTCGCCCATCCGCTTCCGTGCCTGCGCGACGCTTGCCGCAGCCCTTCCCGACGGCGCGCTGCCCTACGACGACCCCGTGCCCCTGACCGCCCCCGGCTGGTTCGACTGTTTCGACGCCGCCGCCATCGGGGCCGCGCTGGAACGGGGCGAGGCGCGGGCCTTCTTGTCGCGCGCGCATTTCCCCTGGGGCGTCGGCCGCGTTCTCGCCGCCTTCCCCGACGGGCGCATCTTCGTCTGGCCGCAGATCAACGCCTGCGGACGCGAGGTCTTCGAGGGCAAGCCCCTGCCACCGGGCTGCCCGCCCCAGCCCGCCCGCGTCGCCCCCATCCCCGGAAACTGACATCATGCCCGATCTCCTCCTCGAACTCTTCTCCGAGGAAATCCCCGCCCGGATGCAGGCCCGCGCCGCCGAGGACCTGCGCCGTCTGGTCACCGAGGGGCTGGTCGAGGCGGGCCTGACCTATGCCTCGGCCGGCGCCTTCGCCACGCCGCGCCGGCTGGTGCTGACCATCGAGGGGCTGAGCGGCGAAAGCCCCATGACGCGCGAGGAACGCAAGGGCCCGCGCACCGACGCGCCCGAAGCGGCCATCGAGGGGTTCCTGCGGTCCACCGGTCTGACGCGCGACCGGCTGGTGACGCGCGACGACAGGAAGGCGCAGGTGTATTTCGCCGTCATCGAACGCCCCGGCCGCCCCGCCGCCGCCATCCTGGCCGAGGTGCTGGAGCGCGTCATCCGCTCTTTCCCCTGGCCGAAGGCGATGCGCTGGGGATCGGGGTCCTTGCGCTGGGTGCGGCCGCTGCGCTCGATCCTGTGCCTGCTGACGGACGAGGGCGGGGCGCAGGTGGTGCCCCTCGCGGTCGATCACCTGACCGCCGGCGACACGACCGAGGGCCACCGCTTCCTGGCGCCGGGGCGCTTTGCCGTCACCTCCTTCGCCGACTACCGCGCGAAGCTGCAGCGCGCGAAGGTCATGCTCGATCCGGCCGACCGCGCCGCCGCCATCCGCCACGACGCCGCCCAGCTGGCCTTCGCCCGGGGCTGGGAGGTGGTGGAGGACGCGGCCCTGCTGGCCGAGGTGGCGGGGCTCGTGGAATGGCCCGTCACGCTGATGGGGACGATCGGCGCGGAGTTCCTGCACCTGCCCGCGGAGGTGCTGCAGACCTCGATGCGCGAACACCAGAAGTTCTTTTCGGTCCGCAACCCCGCCACGGGCCGGATCGAGGGATTCGTGACGGTCGCCAACATCGAGGCCCCGGACCACGGCGCCACGATCCTTGCGGGCAACGCCCGGGTGCTGGCCGCCCGCCTGTCGGACGCCCGCTTCTTCTGGGACCGCGACCTGCAGGCCGCGAAGGCCGGCATGGGCGACTGGGCCGAGGGGCTGGCCTCGGTGACCTTCCACGCGAAACTCGGGTCGCAGGCCGAACGGGTGGAGCGCATCGCGACGCTTGCGCGCGCGATCGCCCCGCAGGTCGGCGCCGACCCCGAGCTTGCGGAACGCGCCGCGCGTCTGGCCAAGCTCGACCTGCGCTCGGCCATGGTGGGCGAATTCCCCGAGCTTCAGGGCGTGATGGGCCGCTACTACGCGCTCGAGGCCGGCGAGGCGCCCGCCGTCGCCGACGCCATCCGCGACCATTACGCGCCCCTCGGCCCCTCCGACAGCGTGCCGACCGCCCCCGTCAGCGTCGCCGTGGCCCTGGCCGACAAGATCGACACCCTGACCGGCTTCTGGGCCATCGACGAGAAGCCCACGGGGTCCAAGGACCCGTTCGCGCTGCGGCGGGCGGCGCTGGGGGTGATCCGGCTGGTGGTGGGGAATGGCGTGCGGCTCTCGACTTTCCAAATTGTCACCACCGTTCTCAATAGCGTTTACGCTCCGATTGCTCTGCAAATCGGCGCAGATCTTGAGCAAGTCGTTCGAGCCTTGGAGGCGAAGCTCTCCGATCCAAAAGCGACGTTCAGTCTATTGGGCGACGGTGGGGATCGGGACCACCTTGCGGCGAAGTTGCCCGTGATGAAGGAGAAATTGGCTCGCGAACTCGCGCGTCGGGAGACATGGGTAGAGCACACACTGGCCGCTCCAGCCGACCTCCTCGCCTTCCTCCACGACCGCCTCAAGGTCCACCTGCGCGACGACGGCATCCGCCACGACGTCATCGACGCCTGCCTCGCCATGCCGGGCAATGACGATCTCACCCTCCTCGTCGCCCGCGCCCGGGCGCTCGATGCCGTGCTGAAAACCGACGACGGCGCCAACCTCCTCCAGGGCTTCCGCCGCGCCAACAACATCCTGACCCAGGCCGAGGCGAAGGACGGGGTGGAATACAGCTACGGCCCCGACCCCGCCTTTGCCGACCACCCGGCCGAAGCCGCCCTCTTCGCCGCCCTCGATGCGGCCGAGGCCGCCATCGCCCCCGCCATGGCACGCGAGGATTTCGCCGCCGCCATGGCCGCCATGGCCGCCCTGCGCGCCCCCGTCGACGCCTTCTTCGAGGCCGTGCAGGTCAACACCGATAATGCCGTGCTGCGGCGAAACCGGCTGAACCTCCTGCACCGCATCCGCGCGATTTGCGGCGGTGTGGCGGACCTCGCGCGCCTCGAAGGCTGACGCCGCGTCGCAACATCCGCTCGCAACCCCTTTCCCGATGGTCCAAATATCCCGCGGGGGGTGCGGGGGGCGCCAAGCCCCCCGCGGCGCCACGGCCCTTGCGGCCTGTCAGAACTGGCGTATGCTGCACCTGACAGAAAGGGCGCCGCGGTGCAGAAACACGACCCCGTCCCCGACTTCACGCTCCTGTCGCCGACCGCGCGCATCGCGGCCGCGACGCATGGCTGGCGGGCGAAGTGCCTGCAGCGGCTGATCCGGCTCGACCTGCCGGTGCCGCGGACGGTGGCGCTGCCGGTGGCGGCGGTGCGGGCGATCGCGGCCGGCCTGCCCTTCGACGCCGCCGCGGTGCTGGCACAGTTCGGGCCGGCCCTGCTCGTCTCGGTGCGCCCCTCGCCCGAAAACCCCGACTGGGGCGGGCCGGCGACCGTGCTCAACATCGGCATGAACGCGGCCCGCCACGCCGCCCTTGCCGGAACCCACGGGCGGGCCGCGGCCGATATGCTGCGCCTGCGCTTCATCCAGGGCTATGCGGTGCATGTGGCGCGGCTCGACCCCGACGCCTTCGATGCGCTGCCGCCCGATGCCGCGGGCATCGCCGCCGCGCTGTCGGCCTATGAGGCCGAGATGGACGAGGCCTTCCCCGAGGATGCGGCGGCGCAGCTGGCCGGTGTCCTGCGGTCGATGGCGCGGGCCTGGGAGGGGACGACCGCGCGGCTCCTGCGGCAGGCCAAGGGCGCCCCGGCCGAGGCCGCGCTCGGCCTCGTGGTGCAGGCCATGGCGCAGGGGATCGGGCCGGGGCTGTCGGGGTCGGGCGCGATCCAGTTCGTCGATGGCGTGACCGGCCAGGCGCGCATCATCGGCCGTCTGCGCCGCCAGGCGCAGGGGCGCGACACGGCGGCCGAGGTCGAGGCGATGTATCTGGCCCGCGACGCTCGGGGCGCATCCTTGCAGGACGAGGCGCCGGCGATCTTCGACGCGCTCGTGCAGCACGGCACGGTCTGCCGCGCCCGCCTGCGCGAGGAGATGCAGATCGAGTTCACCGTCGAGGACGGGCGCCTGGCCGTCATCGATGCGGTGCGCGTGCCCCGTGCGGCGCACGGCGCGCTGAAGATCGCGGTGGCGCTGGCCGAGGACGGGGTGATCCCGCGCTCCGAGGCCGTCCTGCGGATGGAGCCCCGCGCGCTGTCGGAACTCCTGCACCCGCAGGTCGATCCGCGCGCGCCCCGCGACGTGTTTGCCCGTGGCATCCCGGCCAGCCCGGGCGCGGCGACGGGGCGCATCGTCTTCACCTCGGCCGCGGCCCAGGCCAGCGCCTCGCGCGGGGAACCCTGCATCCTGGTGCGCCGGGAAACCGCACCCGAGGACATCCGGGGCATGCATTCGGCCGCCGGCGTGCTGACCGAACGCGGCGGCATGACCAGCCACGCCGCGGTGATCGGGCGGGGCCTCGGCCTTCCCTGCATCGTCGGCGCCTCGGACCTGCGCTTCGACAAGAAGGAGGGGCGCCTGGTCGCCGGCGACGGCCGCGTGTTCCGCGAGGGTGACATCATCACCGTGGACGGAACGGCGGGCGAGGTTCTGGCCGGCGCGCCGCCGATGCTGCCCCCGGCGCTGGACGGCGATTTCGAGAAGCTCCTGTCCTGGGCGGACGAGATGCGCGACATCGGCATCCGCGCCAATGCCGACACGCCCGCGGATGCCCAGACCGCCCGCGCCTTCCGGGCCGAGGGCATCGGGCTGTGCCGCACCGAACACATGTTCTTCGTGGACGAGCGTCTGGTGGCGATGCGCGAGATGATCTTTGCCGAGACGCCGGCCGACCGCGCCACGGCGCTGGCGCGGCTGCTGCCGATGCAGCGCGAGGATTTCGTGCAGCTGTTCGAGATCATGGCGGGGCTGCCGGTCTGCATCCGCCTGTTCGACCTTCCGCTGCACGAGATCCTGCCGCAGAGCCGCGAGGGCCTGCGCGAACTGGCCGATGCGATGGACCGCCCGCTGTCCGAGGTGATGCGGCTTGCGGAATCGCTGGCCGAGTTCAACCCGATGCTGGGGATGCGCGCGGTGCGCCTGGGCGTCGTGGTGCCCGAGATCTACGAGATGCAGGCGCAGGCGATCTTCGAGGCGACGGTCGAGGTGGGCCGGCGCGGCGCCACCGTGGTGCCCGAGGTGATGATCCCGCTGGTCAGTGCCAAGCGCGAGGTGGAACTGGTCAAGACCCGCATCGACGCGGTGGCGGCGGCGGTGCGTACCCGGTCGGGGCGCGATTTCGACTACAAGCTCGGGGTGATGGTCGAGACGCCGCGCGCGGCGCTCCGGGCGGGCGAGATCGCGCAGCATTCGGCCTTTCTGTCCTTCGGCACGAACGACCTGACACAGATGGCCTATGGCCTGTCGCGCGATGACGCCGGACGGTTCATGAACACCTATGTGCAGCTGGGCCTGTTCCCCGAGGATCCGTTCCATACGCTCGATCTGGACGGGGTGGGCGAGCTTCTGCTGATCGGGGCGGAGCGCGGAAGGGCGACGCGGCCCGACCTCACGCTGTCGATCTGCGGCGAGCATGGAGGCGACCCCGAGGCCATCGCCTTCTGCCGCCGCGCGGGGTTCGATTACGTCTCGTGCTCGCCCTATCGCGTGCCGATGGCCCGTCTGGCGGCGGCGCATCTTGCGCTGCGCGAGGCTTCACCTGGTTGACAGATCGCCGGGATTGTTTCGATTCCCTCAAGAATCCGCATCGAATCCGTGGTTTCCGGGCAACTCTTGAAGTGCCGCGCCATAATTTCGGCGGATTCTCGCCGAACGCACCGAATCAGCTGTTGCTGATTCGCAACAGGTAATGGACAGGCCGGACCAGCGCCGTTAACGCTTCATTTCGCAAGAAGGTCGGCGCCCGGGATGCAGGGGCAGCGGCCCGGTGCGCCCCCCTGGACAGAAAACGGGATCGATGATCATGCGCCTCGCACGCGCCCTGACGCTGGCATTTGCCGCGTTGAACGCCGCTGTGGCCCCCGTGGCCGCCGAGACCACGACCAGCCGCGCCAACGCGCCGGCCCCCGCCATGGCACCCCGCCTTGCCGCGCTGTTCAGCGCCGAACGCGATGCCGTGGCGGCGCTTCCCCCCGGCGCGCTGGCCATCCCCGTCCGCAAGGCCCGGCAAGAACCCGACGCGATCCGCCACGATGCCGAATGGCTGGCCGCACAGGCCCCCCCTACCGGCGGGCGCGACTGGGAATGCCTGGCGCGCGCCGTCTATTTCGAGGCGCGCGGCGAATCCGTCGCCGGCCGCTTTGCCGTGGCCGAGGTGGTGCTGAACCGCGTCGACAGCCCCGCCTATCCGTCGAACGTCTGTGCCGTGGTGAACCAGGGCGGACGCGGCGGCTGCCAGTTCAGCTTCACCTGCGACGGGATCCCCGACCGGATCGGCGAGGCCGGTGCCTGGCGCGAGGCCGGGCTGATCGCAGGGGTGATGCTGGCGGGCGCGCCGCGGACGCTGACGCAGGGCGCGACGCATTTCCATACCGGCGCCGTGCGGCCGGGCTGGGCGCACCGTTTCCCGCGGACTGCCGCCATCGGGGCGCATTTCTTCTATCGCCAGCCGGTCGTCCGCGTTTCGCAATAGCGCGCCGGCGTCGCGCCACGGTGCTTGACGGTCGCACGCGGGCGGGGCAGGGGGAAGCCGCCGCGCCATGCTGCGCCGCAGCCAAGCCCCGGATGCGCCCATGCCCCCGCCGACCGAACCGACCGATGCCGCGCTGGCCTTCGCGCATCCCTCCGAGCGTGCCGCCGCCACCGCACCCCCCGACCCGCGCGACCGGATCCTCTTGTCCGACCATGTCGCCTGGGCCGAGATCGGCGCATTCCAGCAGGAACGCGACCACCGTCAGCGCCTGCGCTTCGATGTGGTGGTCGAGGTCGCGCCGCCCGAGGCGCCGCTGGCCGACGACGTGGACCGCATCCTGTCCTACGACCGGATCACCGAGGCGATCGAGGCGGAACTGGCGGCCGAACGGCTGAACCTTCTGGAAACGCTGGCCGAACGGCTGGCCGAGCGCATCCTTGCCAGCCCGCAGGCGATGCGGGTCTTCGTGCGGATCGGCAAGCTGGACCTCGGCCCGCATGTGAAGGGGGTCGAGATCGTGCGCGCCCGCGGCGTGGCGCCGGTGATGGAGGACGGGCTGGCCGTCCATCCGAGCGTGGCGCTTCTGACCAACGCCATGATCGCCGCGCCCGATCTGCCGGTGCGGCTTGATGCGGTTCTGGCGCGCGGCGGCGCGACCATCCTCTGTGTCGGCCTGCCCGACCTGGCCCGCCCCGCCACCGGCCACCGCCCCACCCAGCGGCGCATCGACCTTCTGGCGATCGAGCAGAACGCCTGGGCGCTGGCCGCGCGCGATGCCCGCTGTGTCGTCGTCGCCAGCCGGACCGAGATCGACTGGGCCGTGCGGCGCGGCCGGTCGGTGGTCTGGGCGCCGTCGAAGATGGTGCTGGATGCCGTGGACGGACCGCGCGGCACCGACCCCGGCGCACTGGCCCTGTGGCTGGCCGAGACCATGGCGGCGCGGGTGCTGATCCTGCCTGCGGGCATGGCGCCTTCGGCAGGAAGCCGCGTGGCGGTTGAAACATGGGGCGGATGACCCCGTGCGCGGGGCTTGCGCGGGGCGGGCGCATCTGGTCCACCACGGCGGACAGCCCCGAGGCCAAGGCGATGCCTGACACCGTGACCGCCCCCATCCTCTGCGGCCTGACGCTGGACCGTCCCCGTGTCATGGCCATCCTGAACGTCACCCCCGACAGCTTTTCCGACGGCGGCCTGCTGGCCGACCTGCCGGCGGTGGTGGACCGGGCCCGGGTGCTGTCGCGCGATGCCGACATCCTCGACATCGGCGGCGAAAGCACCCGCCCGGGTGCCGATCCTGTGGATGAGGCCACCGAACGCGCGCGGGTGATCCCGGCGATCCGCGCGATCCGCGAGGCCGGCATCGCCACCCCGATCAGCATCGACACCCGCAAGGCGGCGATCGCCCGTGCTGCGGTGGCGGCGGGCGCCGGCATGGTCAACGATGTCTCAGCGATGACCCACGACCCCGCCATGGCCGAAACCGTGGCAGCACTCGGCGTGCCGGTCTGCCTGATGCACGCGCAGGGCGACCCGCGCACCATGCAGGACGCC
>DAOLBY010000153.1:0-8652 GCA_035324325.1 Paracoccaceae bacterium
GCTTTCGGGGAAGGCGGGGGGCCGCGTCGGGCCCCCCGGGATCGGATGTCAGTAGTTCGACTTGATCTGCACGCAGGTCTTGGTCTGCGTGTTGTACATGCCGCAGCCGAGCGACGCCCAGTCGGCCTCGAGCACCGCCGACTCCGGCAGGAAGTCGGTCCAGGCGTCGCCCGGGACGGGTTCGGTCTGGCTGATGATGTCGAACTGGCCGTCGGCGCGGATCTCGCCGATCAGCACGGGCTTGGTCAGGTGGTGGTTGGGAAGCATCTTCGCGATACCCCCGGTCAGGTTCGGCACTTCGAGGCCGTACATCGCCTCGCGCACCGCATCGACATCGGTGGTGCCGGCCTTCTCGACCGCCTGGACCCACATGTTGAAGCCGATGACATGGGCCTCCATCGGGTCGTTGGTCACGCGGTTCTCGCCGGCGAAGGCCTTCCACTTGGCGATGAACTCGGCGTTCGCGGGGGTGTCGGCCGACTGGAAGTAGTTCCAGGCCGCGAGGTGCCCGACCAGGTTCGAGGTATCGAGGCCCGAAAGCTCCTCTTCACCCACCGAGAAGGCCACCACCGGAATGTCGTCGGCCGAAACGCCCGCCGCCGCCAGTTCCTTGTAGAAGCCGATGTTCGCATCGCCGTTGATGGTGGAGATCACGCCCACCTTCTTGCCGTCGGCCCCCAGCGCCACGACGTCGGCCACGATCTTCGACCAGTCGCTGTGTCCGAAGGGCGTGTAGTTGACGAAGATGTCCTCCTTCGCGATGCCCTTCGAGATCAGGTAGCTTTCGAGGATGTTGTTCGTCGTGCGCGGATAGACGTAGTCGGTGCCGAGCAGTGCGAACTTCTCGACGCCCAGTTCCTCCAGGAAGTAGTCGGTCGCCGGGATCGCCTGCTGGTTCGGGGCGGCGCCGGTGTAGAACACGTTCTTCGAGCTTTCCTCGCCCTCGTACTGGACGGGGTAGAACAGGAGGCCGTTGAGTTCCTCGATCACCGGCAGCACCGACTTGCGGGAAACCGAGGTCCAGCAACCGAACATCACGTCCACCTCGGACACGGTCAGCAGTTCGCGTGCCTTTTCGGCGAACAGCGGCCAGTCAGAGGCCGGGTCGACCACGATCGCCTCGAGCTGCTTGCCCAGCAGGCCGCCCTTGGCGTTCTGTTCGGCGATCAGCATCAGCATCGTGTCCTTCAGCGTCGTCTCCGAAATCGCCATCGTGCCCGACAGCGAATGCAGGACGCCGATCTTGATCGTGTCCTGCGCGGCGGCAGAACTCGCCGCCATGGCCAGGCCCAGGCCCGCCAACATTCCCGTGAACTGCTTCATGACATCCCCCGTCTGGGGCCGCGCAGGGCTTTTCCGGTTGGGGAAAAGGGATATACCCGCACGGCAGCTTCGGTTGCACCCCGTGCGGTGGCGGCACGTCTTGCCGGATCGTCGCCACCGCACATCCTTCGTCGCCCGGGGTCGTCCACCCCGTTGCGCCCCCATCCATTCCGGGTTTCTGCGCTGCCGCAACATGGGCCACCTTCGCCGGGGGGCTGCGGCACGGTGTTCCCGCACCGGTCTGCACGGGATTTGCGCACCTTCGGACCAGATGCCCGGCAAACAGGCGGCCGCCGCACCGCCGGTGCCGTACCTGCCCGATTCTGCACCGCGTGATGCCATGGACAGGCCGGTTCGCGCGGCAGCATACTGACCCCATGCCCGCGCTTTGCCGCGATTGCCTGGCCCGCTTCGACGCCGGCCCCCGCTGCCCGTCCTGCCGCTCGCCCCGCGTCGCGGCGCATGACGAATTGTGGGCGCTTTCGGTCGCGCATGTGGATTGCGACGCCTTCTATGCGGCCGTCGAAAAGCGCGACGATCCTGCCCTGCGCGACCGTGCAGTGATCGTGGGGGGCGGGCGGCGCGGCGTCGTCTCGACCGCCTGCTACATCGCGCGCATTCATGGCGTGCGGTCGGCCATGCCGATGTTCGAGGCACTGCGGCTGTGCCCCGGGGCGGCGGTGGTCAAGCCCCGCATGTCCGCCTATGTCGAGGCCAGCCGCGCGATCCGCGCCCTGATCGACCGGCTGACGCCGGTGGTGGAGCCCCTGTCGCTGGACGAGGCGTTCCTCGACCTCACCGGCACCGAACGGCTGCACGGGGCGCCGCCGGCGGCGATGCTGGCGCGGCTGGCGGCCGAGGTGGAGGCGCAGGTGGGCGTGACGATCTCGGTCGGGCTGTCGCACAACAAGTTCCTGGCCAAGATGGCCTCCGACATCGACAAGCCGCGCGGCTTCGCGGTGATCGGCCGGGCCGAGACGGCGGAGTTCCTGGCGCCCCTGCCGGTACGGGCGATCTGGGGCGTGGGGGTGGCGGGGCAGGCGGCCCTGGAGGCGGCGGGCATCCGCACCATCGCCGACCTGCGCCGCTGGGATCGCGCCGACCTGGTGGCGCGCTTTGGGTCGATGGGGGATCGGCTGTGGCATCTGGCGCGGGGCGAGGACCGGCGGCGGGTCAGCGCGGACGAGCCGATGCGCTCGATCTCGGCCGAGACGACGTTCGAGGCCGACACCGCCGACCGCGACCTGCTGACCGGGCACCTGTGGCGGCTCGCCGAGCGGGTGGCCGACCGCGCCAAGGCGAAGGCGCTGGCGGGTCGGACTGTGACGCTGAAGATGAAGCGCGCCGATTTCCGCCTTGCGACACGGCGGATCACCCTGCCCGAACCGGCCCAGACCACGGACCGCATCTGGCGCGCCGCGCAGGGGCTTTTCGACGCCGCGGGCGACGCGGGGCCCCTGCGGCTGATCGGGGTGGGGATCTCGGACCTGTCGGCCGAGGGTGCGGCGCCAGCGGCCGGCGACCTGCTCGACCCCGGAGCGCGGGCGCGCGACGCCGCCGAACGCGCGGCGGATGCGATCCGCGCGCGGTTCGGCAAGGATGCGATCCTGAAGGGCCGGGCGCTGCGCTGAGGGCGGTGCGAAGCCGTCCCAGGGTGCGCCTCGCTCCCCTCTCGTGGGGAAGGCAGGGGGAGGGGGGCGGGCGTTTCAGCCCCGCCCGCTCATCCCGTCCCAGAAGCCCTTGACCTTGGAGAAGAAGGACGACCCCTCGGGGTTGTTCTCTTCCGACAGCTTCTCGAATTCGCGCAGCAGGTCCTTCTGCCGCTGGGTCAGGTTCACCGGCGTCTCGACGGCCAGTTCGATCACCATGTCGCCGGTGCCGCCGCCGCGCAGCGCCGGCATGCCCTTGGCGCGCAGGCGCATCTGCTTGCCGGTCTGGCTGCCGGGCGGCACCTTCACCCGGACCACGCCGCCGTCGATGGTGGGCACCTCGACCTCGCCCCCGAGGGCCGCATGGATCATGCTGACCGGCACGCGGCAGAACAGGTGCACCCCGTCACGCTGGAAGATCGCGTGCTCGCGCACCTCGATGAAGATGTAGAGATCCCCCGAAGGCCCACCGCGAAGGCCGGCCTCGCCCTCGCCGGCCAGGCGGATTCGCGTGCCCGTCTCGACCCCCGCCGGGATGTTGACGTTCAGCGCGCGTTCCTTCTCGACCCGGCCCTGTCCGCCGCAGGACTTGCAGGGGTTCTTGACGATCTGGCCCGCGCCCGAACAGGTCGGGCAGGTGCGCTCGACGGTGAAGAAGCCCTGCTGCGCGCGCACCTTGCCCATGCCCGAACAGGTCGGGCAGGTCACCGGCTCGGCGCCGCCCTCCGACCCGGTGCCGTGGCAGGTGTCGCAGGGGGTGGCGGTCGGCACGTTGATGGTTTTCTGGACGCCCTTGTGGGCTTCTTCCAGGCTGACGCGCAGGTTGTATCGCAGATCCGACCCGCGCTGGACGCGGGCACGCCCGCCCGCCCCGCGGCCGCCCATGAAATCGCCGAACAGGTCCTCGAACACGTCGGAGAAGGCGGATGCGAAATCGCCCTGCTGGAAGCCACCGCGCCCGCCACCGCCGCCACCGCCCATGCCGTTCTCGAAGGCGGCGTGGCCGAACCGGTCGTAGGCGGCCTTCTTCTGGTCGTCGCGCAGCACGTCATAGGCCTCGTTCACCTCCTTGAACGCGGCCTCGGCACCGGGGTTGTCCTTGTTGCGATCGGGGTGGAGTTCCTTGGCCTTGCTGCGGTAGGCCTTCTTCAGTTCGTCGGCGGAGGCCCCGCGCGAGACCCCGAGCACCTCGTAAAAGTCGCGTTTCGCCATCTGGCCGCCCATCCTTTCGACCGAACCTGGCCGAGCGAACCTCACGGGGGCGGCCCGTTTCCGGACCGCCCCCCAGGGTCTGCCGCGGTCTTACTTCCGCTTGTTGTCGTCCAGGTCCTCGAAGTCGGCGTCGACGATGTCGTCGTCGACGCTGCGCGGGTCGCCTGCCTCGCCTTCGGCCTCGGCCTGACTGGCCTTGTAGATGGCCTCTCCCAGCTTCATCGCGGCCTCGGTCAGGTTCTGCATGGCCGAACGGATCTTGCCCGCATCCTCGCCCTTCAGCGCGTCCTCGAGCGGTGACATGGCCAGTTCGATCGCCTCGACCGTGGTCGGGTCAACCTTGTCGCCATGTTCCTTGATCGACTTCCGGGTGTCGTGCAGCAGGCTTTCGCCGCGATTCTTGGTCTCGATCAGTTCGCGCCGGGCCTTGTCGCCTTCGGCGTTGGCCTCGGCGTCCTTGATCATCTTCTCGATGTCGGCGTCCGACAGGCCGCCCGAGGCCTGGATCGTGATCTGCTGCGACTTGCCGGTGCCCTTGTCGCGGGCCGAGACCGACACGATGCCGTTGGCGTCGATGTCGAAGGTCACCTCGATCTGCGGCATCCCGCGCGGCGCGGGCGGGATGTTTTCCAGGTTGAACTGGCCCAGCATCTTGTTGTCGGCCGCCATCTCGCGTTCGCCCTGGAACACCCGGATCGTCACCGCGTTCTGGTTGTCCTCGGCGGTGCTGAACACCTGCGACTTCTTGGTCGGGATCGTCGTGTTGCGGTCGATCAGGCGGGTGAAGACCCCGCCCAGCGTCTCGATCCCGAGGGAAAGGGGCGTCACGTCCAGCAGGACCACGTCCTTCACGTCGCCCTGAAGCACGCCCGCCTGGATGGCCGCACCCAGCGCCACCACCTCGTCGGGGTTGACGCCCTTGTGGGGCTCCTTGCCGAAGAACTTGGTCACTTCCTCGACCACCTTCGGCATCCGCGTCATGCCGCCGACCAGCACCACCTCGTCGATGTCGCCGACCGACAGTCCGGCATCCTTGAGCGCGTCCTTGCAGGGCTTGATCGACTTGGTGATCAGATCACCCACCAGGCTTTCCAGCTTGGCGCGGGTCAGCTTCACGACCAGGTGCAGCGGCTGGCCAGTGTTGCGGTCCATGCTGATGAAGGGCTGGTTGATCTCGGTCTGGCTGGCCGAGGACAGTTCGATCTTGGCCTTCTCGGCGGCTTCCTTGAGCCGCTGCAGCGCCATCTTGTCGAGCGTCAGGTCGACCCCGTGCTCCTTCTTGAACTCGCCGGCCAGGTAGTCGACGATCCGCATGTCGAAATCCTCGCCACCGAGGAAGGTGTCCCCGTTGGTGGACTTCACCTCGAACAGGCCGTCGTCGATTTCCAGGATGGTGATGTCGAAGGTGCCGCCGCCGAGGTCGTAGACCGCGATGGTCTTGCTGTCCTTCTTGTCGAGCCCGTAGGCCAGCGCGGCCGCCGTGGGTTCGTTGATGATGCGCAGCACTTCAAGGCCCGCGATCTTGCCCGCGTCCTTGGTGGCCTGACGCTGTGCGTCGTTGAAATAGGCGGGAACGGTGATCACTGCCTGCGTCACCGTCTCGCCCAGATAGCTCTCGGCGGTTTCCTTCATCTTCTGCAGGATGAAGGCCGACACCTGCGAGGGGCTGTACTTCTCGCCCCGCACCTCGACCCAGGCATCGCCGTTGCCGCCGTTGACCACGGCATAGGGGAGGTTCTTCTTGTCCTTGGAGATATGCGCGTCATCGACCCGGCGGCCGATCAGGCGCTTCACGGCAAAGACCGTGTTCGACGGGTTGGTGACGGCCTGGCGCTTGGCAGGCTGGCCCACCAGACGCTCGTTCTCGGTGAAGCCTACGACCGAGGGCGTGGTGCGCGCGCCTTCTGCGTTCTCGATGACGCGGGGCTGCGCGCCGTCCATGATGGCCACGCAGGAGTTCGTCGTCCCGAGGTCGATCCCGATGACTTTGGGCATGATGCAGTCCTTTCTTCGGCGATATCCTGGGGCTCAGGCCCGATTGCGGCCCCTGCGCCCCGATCCCTTGTCCTGTCCTGAACACCGGGCGGGCCGTCCGGCCCTTCCGGCACGCGGGGTATATAGGGGGGGGTCTGGAAGGCCGCAAGCCTCACGGAAGTGTGATTCTCCGTGTGTCAGGCTTCCTGCCGGAAACTGGCGCCTGGCGGTTGTTCCGGGGGGGATGCGTGGTTATCCCCCTTGCCGGACACATGGACAAGGAGCCGATATGCTGCACGTCGACATCCCGACGACCCCCGAGATCAATGCCCTCATCGCCTCGCGTGGCGAGGCCCAGGTTTCCTTCTACCTGCCCACCACCCCGCAGACGCAGCACATCGGCCAGGCACGCACCACGCTCGGCAATCTCCTGAAGGCGGCAGAGGACCAGCTGGCCGCCGCCGGCAAGCCCAAGCGCAGCATCGCCGCCATCTCCGAGCAGGTGGCCGATCTTCTGGATGACGACGATTTCTGGTCGCACCAGGCCAATTCGCTGGCGGTCTTCGTGACTGCGGAATCCCTGCGCACCTTCCGTCTGCCCAACGCCCTGACCGAGATGGTGGAAGTGTCCGACCGGTTTCACGTCAAGCCGCTGCTGCGGGCAGTGTCGGTCGGGCAGCATGCCTTCGTCCTGGCGCTGGCCGAGAACGAGGTGCGCCTGATCGAGGTCTTTGCGGATCTTCCCGCGCAGGAGGTCAGGGTGCCCGGCATGCCCAGGGATGCGGCGTCGGCCGTAGGGACGGCGAACGTCAACAGCCGTTCCCATGCACAGCGGCAGGGCGGCAGCGAGGGGCAGAACGTCCATCTGCGCAGCTATTGCCGCAAGGTCGACGCGGCCCTGCGCCCGACGCTGAAGGGGCGCCACGAGCCGCTGATCCTGGCCGCGACCGAACCGCTCCTGTCGATGTTCCGGTCGGTGTGCAGCCATGACGGTCTGGCGGCCGAGGCGATCAAGGCAAGTCCGGTCCGCAAGTCGCCGCAGGAACTTGCCGACGAGGCGCGCCCGGTGCTCGACGGGCTGCATGCCGGCATCCTGCGCGGCATCCACGACACCTTTTCCGCCCGCGAGAACGACGGGCGCGCCACCACCCAGATCGATCTGGCGGCCCGCGCGGCCACCTTCGGAGCGGTCGACACGCTTCTGGTCGACATGGACGAGGTCGTGCCGGGCACGGTGGACGAGACGACCGGCGCGGTCACCAGGGCGGCGGCGGCGGATGCCGCGACCTACGGCGTTGTGGACGAGATCGCGGGCCGGGTGCTGATGTCGGGCGGCCGCGTCCTGGCGGTCCGTCGCGACGACATTCCGGGCGGGGCGTCGCTGGCCGCGATCCTGCGCTACGCGCTGTGACCCGAGGCACCGCCGGCGGGGCGGCATTCCGCCGCCACGCCGGTCACTTTCCGGCCATCCAGCTGGCCGAGGCGTGCTTGCGCGTGTAGAACTCGGCCATCAGCCCGATCAGCAGAAGGACCGCGGTGGCCGCGACCGGATAGCCGATCGAGGTATGGTGCGGGTTGTAGTTCAGGAACATGAAACCCCGCGCCTGGTCGATGATGTGGAACAGCGGGTTCCAGTCGAAGAACGCCAGCATGTAGCCCGGCAGCATGTTGGCGACGAACATCTTCCCCGAAAACACCATGTTGGCCCGCTGGTAGACCTGGGTCAGCAGCTGCACCGCCTCGGGCCACCAGGGCCGGGCCGCCTGCGCCACGATCCCCAGCGCCGCGCCCGAAGCCCAGGCCAGCAGGAACATGGCCAGCGTCCCCACCGGATCGTCGATCGTGATCGGCACGAAGGCCGCGTGGTAGACGAACAGCACGACCGCCGCCGAGAGGAACTGGAGATAGAGTGCCGACAGCGCCGCCGCGAGCACTGCCACCACCGAGTTCATCGGCGAATGCTTCATCATCGGCGAAGTCGGCCCCTCGGCCCCGGCGACGGCCCCCAGTGCCTTGATGTGCGTCATGAACATGAAGATGCCCGACATCACATAGAGCACGAAGTCGCCCCGCAGCGCCGTGCCGCGCATCCCCAGAAGGTCGAACAGCAGGTAGAAGATGGCGATCAGCAGCACCGTCTGCATGATGTTCATCAGAAGGCCGACGACTGCGTTGCCGTGCGACTTGCGCACATGTCGGACGGCGGCGTGGAACACCAGTTCGACCAGCGCGAATGCTGTCTGCGGCAGGGTCTTCTGCGCCTGGCGTTCGAACATCCGGCCTGTCTCCGCGCGGCTTGCCGCCGCAATCTGCGCCGGGAATGCTTGCCGTTCCCTTGCGGCGGAGGATATGGAACGCGGGCCCGGTTGGCAATCGCGGGCGCTTGCACGGGAGCCCGCGATGAACCACGAGACACTGGTCGACACGATGCGCCGGCTGGCGCTGGCGGCGGGCGACCGGATCATGGCGGTCTATGCCGACCCCGATTTCGCGG
>DAOLBY010000154.1:0-8647 GCA_035324325.1 Paracoccaceae bacterium
GACGGGCGGGCCTATGCGCTGGCCGCGGCCTCGCGCCGGGTATTCGCGGCGCTGGGCGTCTGGCCGCGGGTCGCGGCGCGGGCTCAGCCCATCCTGCGCGTGCGCGCCAGCGACGGCCGCGCGGGCGAAGGCGCGGCGCCCCTGTTCCTGCATTTCGATGCCGCCGAGATCGAGGAAGGCCCGATGGGCTTCATGCTCGAGGACCGTTTCCTGTTCGCCGCCCTGCGCGCCGCCATGGCCCGGGATGGGCACATCACGGTGCTGTCGGGCGCGACCGTCACGGCGCAGGAGGTCGGGCCGACCGGCGCGACCGTCACGCTGGCCGACGGGCGGCGCCTGACCGGGCGGCTGATTGCCGGCTGCGACGGCCGCGGCAGCGGCACGGCCGTTCGTGCCGGCATCCGCCGGGCGGGGTGGGACTATGGCCAGACCGCGCTGGTGACCGCCATCGACCACGACCGCCCGCACGAGAGCACGGCGCATCAGTACTTCATGCCCGAGGGGCCGCTGGCGATCCTGCCCTTGCCAGGCAACCGCTCGTCCATCGTCTGGACCGAACGCAGCGCCACCGCCGCCGCCATCCAGGCGCTGCCTGACCCGGACTATCTGTCGGCGCTGGCACCGCGGGTGGGGGATTTCCTCGGCGCGATCAAACTGGCCGGCGACCGGTTCACCTATCCGCTGTCCCTGTCGCTGGCCGAGCGCTTCACGGCGCCGCGGCTGGTGCTGGTGGGGGATGCCGCGCATGGCGTCCACCCGATCGCGGGACAGGGCCTGAACCTCGGGATCCGCGATGTGGCCGCACTGGCCGAGGTGCTGGCCGATGCGGCCCGGCGGGGCGAGGATATCGCGGCGCCCGATGTTCTGGATCGCTACCAGAAGTGGCGACGGTTCGACACGACGGCGCTCGCCCTCGGAATGGATGCGGTCAACCGGCTGTTTTCCAATGACAGCGCCGTGCTGCGGCCCTTGCGCGATCTGGGCATGGGGCTGATCAGCCGAACCCCCGCGCTGCGCCGTGCCTTCATGCGGCAGGCGGCGGGCCTGTCGGGCGAACTGCCGCGGCTGATGGCGGGCGAACGGCTCTAGCCCAGGTCGCGCGCCTCGGAGACCAGCATCACCGGGATGCCGTCGCGGATCGGGAAGGCGAGGTTCGCGGCCTTGGACACGAGTTCCTGACGGTCTCCGTCATAGGTCAGCACGGCCTGCGTGACGGGGCAGACCAGCGCCTCGAGCATCCGGCGGTCGAAAGGCGAGGGGGCAGCACTGCTCATTGCATCACCGTCTCGCCCGCGTCACCGCGCAATGCGAACTCGATCAGCGTCACCATCGTCTCGCGCCGGGTGGTCAGCGACGGCGCCTCGAGCAGGGCCTGCTTGTCCTCGGGCGAGAAGGGCAGGAGCATCGACAGCGAATTGACCAGCAGTTCCGCCTCGGCCTCCTTCAGGCTCGACCAATCCGTGGACAGTTCCATCGCGGTGAAGAACCGGCCGAGCAGGGCCAGGAATGCCTCGCGGTCGAAGGCGCCATCCTCTTCCGCCGGGCCGAGGTCGTGGCCAAAGCCCGACCAGTCCACCGAACAGCGACGGTAGGGCGTGAAGCCCGCCACCTCCTCGCGGATGCGGAACCGCGACACACCGGCGAGCGAGATCATGTAGCGTCCGTCCTCGGTTTCCGAAAACCCGGTCAGCCGGCCGGCGCAGCCGATGGCGTGCAGGCGCTTTTCGCCCTGGCCGTTCGGCACCTCGCGCGGCTGGACCATGCCGATCAGCCGATGTGGCGTCTTCATCGTGTCGTCGAGCATCTGGAGATAGCGCGGCTCGAAGATGTGCAGGGGCAGCCGGGCCCTGGGCAGCAGCAGCGCCCCGGGCAGCGGAAAGACGGGAATGGTCTCGGGCAGGTCGAAACGTCTCATGATCCCCTGCCATCTAGGCCGCGGAATGTCCGGGGCAATCGCCCTTCAGGCCAGCACCATCGAGGCCAGACGCCGCCGCCCCTTCAGCACGACGGGGTCATTGGGCTTCAGCGCCTCGAAGATGGTCAGAAGCTGGGCCTTGGCCGCGCCCTCGTTCCAGTCGCGCGCCCGGCGGAAGAGTTCCAGCAGTTCCTCTACCGCCTCATCCACCTGTCCCTTGGCGTGCAGCGCCAGCGCCAGGTCGAACCGCGCCTGGTGGTTGGCCGGGTCGGCGGCGACGGCGGCGCGCAGTTCGGCCACCGGGCCGGCCTTGGCGGCCTGGCGCGCAAGCTCGATCTGGGCGCGCGCGGCCTCGATCTCCTGCGCGGTGCGGATCTTCGCCGGGGCAGCGTCTGCCAGGGCCTGTGCCCTGTCGATCTCGCCCAGGGCCAGGTGCGCGCGAACAAGTCCGCCATAGGCTGCGGCATTCTCGGGCTCTTCGCCCAGGATCGCGGCGAAGGTTTCCGCCGCGTCCACCGCCGCGCCCTCGGCCAGCATGGCCTCGGCAGCCTCGATGGCGGCGCCGAGCCCGCCGTCGCCGCCCAGTGCCGCCACGCGATCGACAAACACCTTGACCTCGGAGGCCGGCAGCGCGCCCTGGAAGCCGTCCACCGGCTGGCCCTGCCAGAAGGCATAGACGGTGGGGATCGACTGGATGCGCAATTGCCCCGCGATCATCTGGTTCTCGTCCACGTTGACCTTTGCCATGCGGACGCGGCCCTTTGCGGCGCGCACTGCGGCCTCCAGCGCCGGGCCCAGCTGCTTGCAGGGACCACACCAGGGTGCCCAGAAGTCGACGATGACCGGCACCTCGCGGCTGGTCTCGATCACGTCCTTCATGAAGGTCTTTTCCGACACGTCGCGGATCATGTCGCCCGCGCCGTCTGCTGCCGGGGCCGGGGCCGCCTTGGCCCCCTTGTCGCCGAAGCCGAACATTGCTTTCCCTCGTCTGTGCCGTGTTCGCGCCTTATATGCGTGGCAGGCAGCGAAAGGCCAAGGGGCCGTGCTGCACGCAATGCGCCTGTTCCCCCCTGTCGCCCCCCGGAAGGAGCGAACCATGCCCCGTGTCCTGTGTTTCGGTGACAGCAATACCCATGGCAGCCCTCCGGTCGAGGTGCGGGGACATTATGCCCGCTTCGATGCGGCGACGCGCTGGCCGACGCGCATGGCGGCGGCGCTGGGCAGCGGCTGGGAACTGGCAGAGGAGGGGTTGCCCGGCCGCACTGCCGCGTTCCCCGATCCTGTCGGAATGGGCGACCACATGGATGGCCGGATCGGCCTGCGGATCGCGCTGCAGAGCCACGGACCGCTCGACTGGCTGGTCCTGATGCTGGGCACCAACGACGTGAAGGCGCGGTTCGGGGCGACGCCCTCGCGCATCGCAGCGGGGTTGGCAGGGCTGGTCGATCTCGCCCTCGGGGTCGAGATGGCGGCACGTCATCCCGCGCTGCACGTGCTGCTGGTCTGCCCGCCGCCGGTCGAGCGGCGGGGCGTGCTGGCGGGCGAATTCCTGGGCGGGCCGGCCAAGTCGGCCGCGCTGGCGCCGCTGGTCGCGGGGCTGGCGCGGGAACGGGGCTGCCGGTTCCTCGACGCGGGGCAGGTGCTGTCCGTCAGCCCGGTCGACGGTGTGCATTTCACGGCCGAGGGGCATGCGGCGCTCGCCCGCGCGGTGGCGGGGGTGCTGGGCGCAGACGGGGTCAGCCCGGGCGGCGCAGTGCGGTGACGGCATCGGCGGCGACGGTTGCGCCTCCGGCCAGCACCAGGCGCAGGGTCCCGGCGTCCGACTGCACCTCGTCGATCCGCGCATAGTGCTGCGGCGTCGAGGCCCCGAGGCGTGTTTCGCCCTGCCAGCTTTCGACTTCGAGCGTGTAGAGACCGGGGGGCAGCACCGCCCCGGTGGCACCCAGCCCGTGCCAGAGGCGGATACCCGCCCCCGGGGCCAGATCCTCGCGCCCGACCAGCGCGCCGCGCGCGTCGCGCACCGACAGGACGACGCGATCGGCCAGCGCATCGGGCAGGACCTCGATGGGCACAGCCTCGCCCGAAAACGCCACCGGCGCCGCCACCCGCGCTTCATTCCCGACCCAGCCGGCCATCTGCGCCATGCCCACAAGGTCGAACTTCGCCAGAAGCTTGTCCATCGTCTGGTTGGTGCGGATCTGCTGTTCGACGCCCGAGAAGGTGGCCAGCTGCACGGCATAGTCGGCCGAATCGATGGGGTTCAGCGGGTCCTGGTTGCGCATCTGGACCGTCAGCATGCGCAGGAAGGTGTCGAAGTCCGACGCGATTCGCGGCTTGCTTCCGGCAGGGGCAGGGGCAGGGGCAGGGGCGGTCGTGGCAGCGGTGGCGGCGGCGATGTCCATGGTGGTCCTTTCGGCTTTCAGAGGCGCAGGTCGAGGCCCGCGGTGGAACGTGCGGGCGAAGATGGCAGGAGGTCCGTTTCCCCCGTGGCCGGGGCACGCGACGGGGCGGCCGTGGCCGGCGCGTCCTGCCCCTTGGCGTGACCCTCGCTCTGGTAGCCGGAGAAGCTGAGCGTCGCATGCCCGAAGCCCTGCCCGCGCAGGTCGGCCAGAAACTCGCCCGCGTTGCGGCGCATCAGGTCCAGCGTCTCGGGCCGCTCCGCCAGGATGACGATGCGCAGCGCCTCGCCCTCGTGCCGGAAGGTGATGGTCAGCGCGCCCAGTTCCACGGGGTCGAGCGCGACCTCCACCGTGCCGTCACCGGCCATTTCGGCAGCCGCGACGACCATGGCCGGCAGTTGCGGCAGGGTCGACCGCGCCGGTGACGGCGGCGGGGCGGCGCCCCCCTCGACGGTCGGCTGTGCCGTCGTCGGCGCGACGGCCGCGGCCGGCGCGTCCGCCCCGGGCGGCGCCAGGGCAAGGGCATCCACCGGCGCAAAGGCCCCCTGGGCCACGGCGAATGGGGTGTCGGGGCCGGGCAGGGATGGGAGGCCCTGCCCTGCGCGCGCTTCCGGCGACGGGCCGGGCCTGTCGGCAACCGCCCGGCCGTGCCGTCCCGGATGCGTTTCCGGCTGCGGCGCATCGGCAACGCCGGAACGGCCCGACGCTGCGGCGGCGGGCATCCGCTGCGGCATCGGCCAAACCGCCGCTTCGTCGGCCGGCGGCTCGTTGGCTGTCGAGCGGGTGGTGACCGCGCCGGCTGGACGGCCGGACGGGGACATCGCCGCCGGCGGATGGGGGTTGTCCGGTCCACGGGCTGCGGCCCGATCACCCGGGATCAGGCCCGGCTGCGTTCCTGCGGGCAGCAGCGCGACCTGACGGACCCCTGCCGCGGCATCGGACGACGCCTGCATGTCCGTGGCGTTGCCTGTCCCAGGTGAAGGGGGTGGAGCGGTGCGGGGCAACGCAGCCCGGTGCGGGAACACGGCGGAGGCCCCGTCGCCGTCGGCCTCAACCGGGCCGGGTCGGGTGGGGTCCGGCGCGACGGCTTCCCGAGCCGCAGTTGCGCGGCCAGTTGCCTGTCCAAGCGGCATCTCCGGGGCCTGACCCGCCATGGCCGGAAGTACGCTCTCTGCCACGGCGGCTTTCACTGCCCCTGGCGAGAACGGCACCGCGACGGTGGCCCAATGGGGCAACGCCGCCATGGCCGGGACAGGCGCGGAAGGTCCGGGAATGCCGGATACCGCCGCGACCGCTGCAACCGCGGCCCGGTCGGTGGGCAACCGCTTGAGAAACGGCTCCCCGCGGGTCGGGGCGGTGCCCGGCGTCGCCACCTGAGCCTCTGGCGCCCCGGCCTTCGCAGGGTGCACAGCCATCGGCGGGGGAGTCCGCGGCTGGTTGTCGGCCTGCCCGGCCCCGGCGTCGGCGGGTGCCATCTCGGGGGCCGCCCCGGATGTCGCTCGCCAAGGTGGCGGTCCCGTCGGACCGCGCTCCGTTCCGGCCGGGAGCGAGGTGGTGGGCCCGGGCGGGCCGGGGCTGGCGGCAGGGATGCCCGTGAGAGGATGGGTGGCACGTGCCTCTGCCCGGCGGGCTGGCACCGGCAACTCTTCGACCAGGACAAAGGGCGTCGGCAGGTCAGCCCGAGCCTCGTCCGACGCCATGGGTCGCAAGGGGGCGGTCACCGCCGCCGGAACAGCGAGTGGGGGCAGCGCCGCCGGCCCGCGATCCTGTCCCGGGCCGGCGGATGCCTCGGATGCGTTCCCCTGTGCCTGGTGGGGCGCTTTCGCCTTCGGGAGGGTCAGTTGACCTTGCGCGGAAGCGTCCGACGGAGCGCGCAGGCCGTCTCCGCCGGCCGTCTCCGTCGCGGTGCCGTCGCGGTGCCGTTCTGCAGGTTCGGCAACCTCCGTGAGGGTCGGCAGATCGGGCCAGACCGGCGGGACGGCGGTCGTGTCTGGCAGCAGATGGGTCTCCCGGCCGTCCGCGGCCTGCGGGTCGGCCGGCGCCGGGGTGGCCTTCGCGTCGCCCGGCAGGCCTGGTTGCCGCTCCGTGCGGCGGTCCAGCGAGGCCACAACCGCGGCAAAGCCGCTCTCCTCCACGATGACGCCTGTCACCGATTCGCCATCGGTCATGGCGCCGGTCTGGGTCTTTGCCGGGGCCGATGCCCACTGGATCTGCATGATGCGCGGCCTTCTGTCCGACTCGGCCCGCAGCATGGCCGCGACGGGTTACCGAGCGTTTACCGCCGCCGGGTTACCTCCACCCTGTCCCGACCGGAGGTTGCCCCATGCTGCCGACCCTTCCCGCATCCTTGTCCCTTCCCGCTGCGACGGATCGCACCGCCCAGTTGCGTGCCCGTGCCGCGGAACTTGAAACCGCCTTTCTGGCCGAGATGCTGGGTCACGCCGGTCTCGGCACGCCGGCCACGGCCTTTGGCGGCGGGACGGGGGAGGAGCAGTTTGCCTCGTTCCTGCGTCAGGCGCAGGCCGGCGCGATGGTGCGGGCGGGCGGCATCGGGCTGACCGAGGTCTTCGTGCGGGCGCTGGCCGCGCGGTCCGATGAGCTCTGACGCTGCGGCCCACTTGTCCGCGGCGCTGGACAGCCTGCGCACCGCGCTGATCGCAGGTGACCTCGCGGCCCTTCCCGGCCTTGCCGAGACGCTGGAACGCCTCTGCCCGGATGCGGCGTCCGGGCTGGCGCTGGCGGAACTGGAGGCCCTGCGCGCCAGGGCACGAACGGCCGGGGTCATGCTGGAGGCAACCGCGCGCGGGCTGCGCGCAGCCCGCCGCCGTGTCGACGAGGTGGCGCAGGCGGGCCGGGGGCTGGCCACCTATGACCGCAGCGGACAGCGCCGGCAGATCGGCGCCGCGATGGCCAGCCTTCCCCGGCGCATCTAGCATTTCGATCAAATGCCGCGCAGGTCGCGCAGGCATCCCCGGCCGCGCTTAGCGAAGCGTTAGAAGTTGCGGCCGATCAAGGCGGGGCATCCCACGCGGATGGCGCGACCGGGGCGGCAGCCCCTTCGCACCGGCGAGAACGCCCCCGCAACGCGCCCCGCCGGGGCGATCCATTCCGCCGGGCAAACCTCCGGCCGTGCACAGGAAAACGCCATGTCCTCGATCCTGACCAATACCAGCGCCATGGTCGCCCTTCAGACGCTGAAGGGCATCAACACCAGCCTGAACAAGACCCAGGCCGAGATTTCCACCGGCAAGTCGGTGGCCACAGCCAAGGACAATGCCGCCGTCTGGGCCATCTCGAAGGTGATGGAATCCGACGTGAAGGGCTTCAAGGGGATCTCGGACAGCCTGTCCCTGGGATCTTCCACCATCTCGGTGGCCCGACAGGCGGCCGAGACGGTCACCGACCTTCTGACCGAGATCAAGGGCAAGGTGGTCGCCGCGCAGGAAGCCAACGTCGACCGCGAGAAGATCCAGGCCGACATCGACGCGCTGAAGGGACAGATCGGGTCGGTCGTCAACGCGGCGCAGTTCAACGGGCTGAACCTCGTCAACAACTACAACACCGAAACGGTGCTTTCGTCGCTCGACCGTGCTTCGGGGTCGGTCACGGCCAGCCGGATCGACGTGAATGCGCAGGACCTGTCGCTGCGCACCCAGATCTTCGGCACCACCGCGGCCCGTGTCGGGCAGGCCAGTGTGACCGGCCCGGGTGCCCTGGCCGCGGCATCGGACTCGGTCGCAGGCGCCGACATCACCATCGCCGGCACGGCGACGGCGGGCAGCACGGCCACGCTGACCTTCACGCTGGGCGATACCGTCCAGCAGGTGAACGTGCTGGTGAACACCGGCGACACCGCGGCGGACGTGGCGACGAAGTTCTCGACCGCCATCGCCGAGAACAAGACGCTGAGCGAGCTGGGCGTCCAGGCCAATGCCAACGCCGCGGCGATCGAACTGCGTCTGACCGGCGAGGCGCGGGTGCTCGGCGCCAGCGTCGCGGGATCGGGCGCGGCGGGCGGCATCACCGTGCCCGCCGGCCCGGCGGCCATCGCCGGCAGCTTCGCCACCGCCACCGTCGGCACCGGGTCGATCATCGACGGCGACAGCTTCCGCGTCACCTACGGCGGGCAGAACTTCGACTTCGTGGCCAACGAACGCTCGTCGCGCGGCGAGGTGCTCTCGGGCCTCACCCAGGCCATCAACGCCAGCGGTTCCTTCTTTGCCCGCGTCAGCGCCAACGGTCAGAACATCGAGATCGCCAGCACCGGAACGTCGGCGGCCTCGGCCGGCGCCGGGGCAAGCAACTCGGGCGGCACGGCGGGCGGCGGGCTGCG
>DAOLBY010000286.1:0-1703 GCA_035324325.1 Paracoccaceae bacterium
CGCCGACCTCGCGGGAGCCCGCGCATGAGCAGCGACCTTCCTCCTTTCGTCTTGGCCCCAATACCCTCGGGGGGTGAGCCAGCATCGGCGGCGGGGAGGGCGGAAAGCCCCCTTGCCCCCATCTCCTTCACGCTGAACGGCCGGGAGGTTGCGCTGGCCGCTCCGCCAGCCCGGCGCCTGTCCGAGGTTCTGCGCGAAACCGCCGGGCTGACCGGAACCAAGGTCGGCTGCGACGCCGGCGACTGCGGCGCCTGCACGGTGCTGCTGGACGGTGCGGCAGTCTGCGCCTGCCTGACCCCTGCCGCGCGGGCCGAGGGGCGGGCGGTGGAAACGGTCGAGGGCACCGATCCCCTGCTCGGCCGTCTGCGCGCCGCGTTTCTCGCGCAGGGTGCCGCGCAATGCGGCATCTGCACGCCCGGGATGCTGATGGCCGCGCTGGCACTTCTGCGCAAGGAGCAGGCCCCCGACGAGGCAACGGTGTCCGACGCGCTTGGAGGTGTCCTGTGCCGGTGCACCGGCTATCGCAGGATCATCGCGGCGGTGGTGGCAGCAGGGGCAGAGGGACGGATTGCCCCCCGGCCGGTTCCGACCCTTCCCCCGGGGTCGTTCGACAAGCCGGAGAACCCGGTCGGGCAGCGGATCGAAAGGCTGGACGGCGCGGCCAAGGTGTCGGGCGACGCCTTCGGGGCCGATGTCTGGTGCCCCGCGGGGCTTGTTCTGCGGGCGGTGCGGTCGCCCCATCCTCATGCCGCCTTCACCTTTGGAGACCTGGCCGCCTGGGTGGCGGCCACGCCCGGTGCCGTGGCGGTCTGGACCGCCGCCGACATCCCCGGCATCAACCGCTTCGGCACCATTCCGGCCTTCGCCGACCAGCCGGTGCTGGCGCCCTCGCCTGCCCGGTTCCGGGGCGAGGCGGTGGCGCTGGCGGCGTTCGAGGATGACGGGCGGGTGCCCGACCTGTCGGCCTTTCCGGTGGACTGGGTCCCCCTGCACGCGCTGACCGATCCCGTTGCGGCCGAGGCGCCGGGCGCGCTCCTGCTCCATGCGAACCGTCCCGGCAACCGGCTGATCGCCGGCCATGTGCGGCGCGGCGACGCCGAAGCCGCAATGACGGTGGCCGTGCATGTGGTGGACCATGCGATGGAGACGGGCTTCGTCGAACACGCCTACATCGAGCCCGAGGCGGGCGCCGCCTGGCGGGGCGGCGACACGCCCCGCATTCGCGCCTGTACCCAGGCCCCGGGGATGGACCGGGGCGGGGCGGCTTCGGGGCTGGGCCTGGCCCCGGACCGTGTGCGGATCCTGCCCTCGGCCGTGGGGGGCGGGTTCGGATCGAAGCTCGACGTGTCGCTGCAGCCGCTGCTGGGCCTCGCCGTGCTGAAGACCGGGCGGCCGGCGCGCATGACCTACACGCGCGCCGAAAGCATGGCCTCGACCACCAAGCGGCACCCGGGCCGGATGACGGGCCGCATCGGCTGCGATGCCGCGGGGCGTCTGGCGGGAATGGAATTCGATGGGCTGTTCGACACCGGCGCCTATGCAAGCTGGGGGCCGACGGTCGCAAACCGCGTTCCCGTCCATGCCAGCGGCCCTTACCGGATGCCCGCCTACCACGCGCGGGCCCGCGCCGTTCATACGCACAACCCCGTCGCCGGCGCCTTCCGCGGCTTCGGCGTTCCGCAGGCGGCGATCTGGCAGGAAAC
>DAOLBY010000155.1:0-5882 GCA_035324325.1 Paracoccaceae bacterium
ATGCGTTCGGTCACCTCGCGATAGAGCGCGGGGTCGCGGGGGGCTTGCCGGTTTCGGGGTCGCGCACATGGCAATGCACCACCGCCGCCCCGGCCCGCGCCGCGGCCAGCGCGCTTTCGGCGATCCGGGCGGGGCTGCGGGGCACGTGGGGGGAACGGTCCTGCGTGCTGCCCGAGCCGGTGACGGCGCAGGTGACAAAGACCTCTCGGTTCATGGCAAGTGGCATGGGCATCTCCTTCCTGCCGGCCACCTTACCCGGCTTGCCGTCGCAAGCGTTGCGGATTACGAAATGACGATGACGGAAAACGCGATCTTCTTGCCATCTGCCGCGCCGCTGACCATAGCGCTTCTGGTGCTGCCCCATGCCTCGATCCTCGAGGTCGCCTCGGCGCTCGACCCGCTGCGCAACGCCAACCGGCAACTGGGGCAGGAAGCGTTCCGCTGGCGGGTCGTCACGCCCGATGGCGCGCCGGCGCCGCTGACCTGCGGGATCGAACTGCCATCGTCCGGTCCGCTGGCGGCGGCGGCGGGGGCCGAAGTGCTGATCGTGGTCGCGGGATACCGGCTGAACGACGTCGCCACCCGGCCGCTGATCCGCGACCTGCGCCGCATCGCGCCGCGCTTCGCGCTGGTCGGCGGCATCGACGCCGGCCCCTGGGTTCTGGCCCGCGCGGGCCTGCTGGATGGCTACCGGGCGACCGCGCACTGGGAGGATCTGGAGGACCTGGCGTCAGGCCACCCCGAAATCGACGTGTTGCCCGACCGCTTCGTGATCGACCGAAACCGCGTCACCATCGCCGGCGCTGCCCCGGCTGCCGATTTCATGCTCCACCTGATCCGCGCCCGGCACGGGGCCGCGCTGGCGCGGCAGGTCGCGCTGAGCTTCCTGACGCATGCCCGGCCCGGGCACGAACCGCAGACCGCTTCGCCCGGGGCCGACCCCGCGCTCGATCCCCGTGTCGCCGCGGCGCTGGCCCGGATGGAAACCCGGATCGACATGCCGGAGGCAGTGCCGGAAACCGCCCTGGCCGTGGGCTTGTCCGCGCGGCGGCTGGAGACGCTTTTCCGGCTTGGCCTGGGCACCACACCCGGCGCCCATGCGCTGGACCTGCGGCTTCAGGCGGCGCGGCGGATGCTGACCGACACGCGGCACCCGCTGGCCGAGATCGCGCTGCGCACCGGATTCTCCGGCCCGGCGACCCTGTCGCGTGCCTTCCGCACGCGGTTCGGCCATCCGCCCGGGCAGTTGCGCGGCCGTCCGGCGGTCAGGCCGCGTCCAGCAGCCCCCGGCCCTTGAGCAGCGCCTCGACCCCCGGCATCCGCCCCCGGAAGCGCAGATACAGCGCCTCGGCCTCGTCCGACCCGCCGGCCGACAGGATGTGCCGTTCCAGCCGTTCCGCGGTGACGGGATCGAAGGGATCGCCGGCCTCCTCGAAGGCGGCGAAGGCGTCGGCGTCCATAACCTCGGACCACATGTAGCTGTAGTAGCCCGCGGCATAGCCGTCGCCCGAGAAGACATGGGCGAAATGCGGCGTCGCATGGCGCATGCGGATCGCCGGCGGCATCCCCAGCCTCTCCAGCACCTCAGCCTGCCGCGCCATCGGGTCGGCGGGCGGGGTGCCTTCGTGAAAGGCCAGGTCCACCAGCGCCGAACCCAGGAACTCGACCGTCGCGAAGCCCTGGTCGAAGGTCGAGGTCCCGAGAAGTCGCACGCGCAGGTCGGCCGGCATGGCTTCGCCGGTCTGCCAGTGCCGGGCGTGGGTTTCCAGCACCTGCGGCACCGACAGCCAGTGTTCGTAAAGCTGGCTGGGCAGTTCCACGAAGTCGCGCGCGACCGAGGTGCCCGACACGAAGCCATGCGTCACGTCCGACAGCATCTGGTGCAGCGCATGACCGAACTCGTGGAACAGGGTGCGCGCGTCGTCCCAGGACAACAGGCAGGGATCGCCCTTGGCGAAGTTGCAGACGTTCACCACGATCGGGCGAACCTCGCCACCGAGCTTCCGCTGCGACCGCATCGCCGAACACCAGGCGCCCGACCGTTTCGAGGGCCGCGCGAAATAGTCGCCGATGAACACCGCCATGTGCCGGCCCGCGCGCGTCACCTCCCAGGCACGGGCGTCGGGGTGGTAGAGGGGAACGTCGAGCGGCCGGAAGCCGAGTCCGAACAGCCGTGCCGCGCAGTCGAACATCGCGCCCAGCATGGCGTCGAGCGACAGGTAGGGTTTCACTTCCGCCTCGTCGATGTCGTGCTCGGCCCGGCGGCGGCGCTCGGCGTAGAAGCGCCAGTCCCAGGGCTCCAGCGGACCGTTGACACCGTCCTGTGCCATCATCGCCTCGAGCACCTGCGCATCGGCCAGGGCGCGGGCGCGGGCCGGCGCCCAGACCCGCATCAGAAGGTCGCGAACCGCTCCCGGTTCGCGGGCCATCTCGGTTTCCAGCTTGTAGGCGGCATAGCTGGCATAGCCCAGAAGGGCAGCGCGCTCGGCGCGCAGCGCCAGGACTTCGGCTGCGATTGCCCGATTGTCCTGCGCGTTGCCGTTGGCGCCCCGCGCCGTCCAGGCCGCATAGGCCGTCCTCCGCAGGTCGCGGCGGGCGGAAAACTGCAGGAACGGCACGATCAGCGAACGGTTGAGCGTGACGACTGGACCGGGGCGCCCACGTTCGGCCCCGGCGGCGCGGGCGGCCGCCACGACGAAATCGGGCAGGCCGTCCAGATCGGCCTCGGCCAGGTCCATGAACCAGTCCCGCTCCTCCGCCAGCAGGTTCTGGCCGAAGGCCGTGCCCAGCACCGCCAGCCGTTCCTTGATGGCCTTCATGCGATCGGCCTCGGCCCCGTCAAGCAAAGCGCCGGACCGGACGAACATGCGGCGGTAGAGGGTCAGCACACGCATCTGCTCGGGGTCGAGCGCCAGACCCTCGCGCCCCTGCCACAAGGTTTCGATCCGGGAAAACAATGCCTTGTTGCCCGTCACTTCGGAATGGAACGCGCTCATCTTCGGGGCGAGGTCGCGCATCAGGGCCTCGCGTTCGGGTGTCGCGTCCGCCCCGGCCAGGTTGTAGAAGACCCCCGCCACACGGTCGAGCGTGCCTTCGGCGAGTTCCAGCGCCGCGATGGTATTGGCGTAGGTCGGTGCCTCGGGCGCGTCCGCGATGGCGGCGACAGCGGCGCGCGCCTCGGCCAGCCCGGTCTCGAAGGCGGGGGCGAAATGGTCGTCGGCGAGTTCCGCGAATGGCGGCAGGGCATGGGGTGCGTCCCAGGGGGACAGGAGAGGGTTGGTCATCGCGGGCTCCGCTGCGGGGTCGGGGGCAAGGCTAGGGCGGCGGCGTGACGCGGTCCAGCCCGGGCCGGGCGGCATCAACGCTTCGTCAAGGCGAATCGGGTGCAGTGGAGGTGGGCCCCGGCCTGCCCGCCAATGCGGCAGCAAGGGGACGCCGCCGGGGTCCGTGCCGCAATCGCGCCGCATTCGCCCACCGGCGACGGGAAAACAGCCCGATCCGGCCACGATCGCGCCCCGAAGCCGGGGCTTCATCGCGGAAACGGAAACAGCCGGACCACTACGAAGGACGGAAAAGGGGATCGGGCAGATGCAGGTGTTTCGTCAGACCGAGGCAGAGAACGCGGCGCTGGTCGGATGGGGGGTGCGCGTGCTGCTCCTGTCACCCAACGGGGGCGAAGGGCAAGGCCAGGTGGCCGCGCGCATCGCTGGCTTCGGCGGGCTGATCGAGACCGAAAGCGATGTCTTCGCGGCGGTCGAGACACTTCTGGGCGATGCCACCGGCTATGGCCTCTTCGTCATGGAATGCGACGCCTACGGCGGGATCGAGGCGGGACGTCGCGTCATGGCGATGATGGGCCGGGCGGCCGAACGGATGCGCGTCATCCTGATCGGGTCGGACGTCGGCGCGCAGTGCTTTCCCGACGAACCCGGCCAGCCGATCCTGCTGCGCGCGCCGCTGTCGGCCGTCAGCCTTCGTGTCGGCTTCGAACACGCGCTGCGCGAGCGGCTGGTCTACATGGCCGCCTGACGCGGGCGACGCGGCGCGGGCAAACGACATGGGGCGGGGCCATGCGGCCCCGCCCCTGTTGCGTCAGCAAGACGCGTCGCGCAGGGCGGATCAGGCCAGTGCGAGGTTCGTCGCCGATTCGCGGCCGTCGCGGCCGGCTTCGATGTCGAAGGTCACGGCCTGGCCGTCCTTCAGACCGCGGATCCCCGCACGTTCCAGCGCCGTGATGTGAACGAACACATCCTTGCGGCCACCTTCCGGCGCGATGAAGCCGTAGCCCTTGGTTTCATTGAACCATTTCACGGTGCCCTTGGCCATGTCCGTGATACTCCCGTCTCAGTCTGCCGCCCGCGGGATTGCGGCGGCCCGGCACGTCAGCTTGGATCGAAGGCTGTGGCCGTGCAGAGACGGAAGACAGGTCGATAGAGATAACGTCGCGCCGTGCTTATGGACGCAAGGCGTGCGAAAGGCAAGGATTTTCACATCTCGGCAGGCGGAGGGCAGGGCATGGGACCGGCGGCACTGGTGGCAATTCTGATCGTGGGGGGCGTGGCCGGATGGCTGGCCGGGCGCATCGTCGTCGGGCGCGGCCATGGCCTTCTGGGCAACATCGTCGTCGGCATCGCCGGCGCGGTGATCGGCGGGGCGGTGGTTCCCTATCTCGGCCTCGGGCTCGGGGTCGGCATCGTGCGGCAGGTGATCACGGCGACACTGGGCGCAGTGATCCTGCTGGCCATCGTGAAGGTCGTGCGTCGCGTCTGAACGTGGCATGATGCGGCAGGTGGAGGATATGCCCATGCAGATCGCGTCCGATTTCGGCGGCCAGACCGTCATCACCACATTCGAGACCTCGCCGGGCCAATGCGCCGACCTGATGGAGGCGCTGCAGGCGGCCTATGCCGAGGTGATCCGCCATCAGCCCGGCTTCGTCGCGGCTGCGCTGCACATGAACGATGCCCAGACGCGCATCGCCAACTACAGCCAGTGGCGCCGGCGCGAGGATTTCATGGCCATGCTCCGCACCCCCGAGATGCGCGACCGCAACCGCCGCTTCAGCGCCCTCTGTTCGCGGTTCGAGCCGGTGATGGTCGAGGTCGCGGAGGTGGTGCGCGCGGGGTGACACGGGGCGACGCACCCTGCAACGACAAAGGCCCCGCGTCGCCGCGGGGCCTGTGTTGTCTTGGAAGATCAAGACCCTAGTGGTGGAGCCAAGCGGGATCGAACCGCTGACCTCTTGAATGCCATTCAAGCGCTCTCCCAACTGAGCTATGGCCCCACCGGAGGTCGGTGCGCCCGTTTCCGGACGCCCGCGCTACTTAGTAAAGGGGGCCGGGCGCCGCAAGGGAAAAGTTGGGACCTTCCGCGACGGTGCCCGGGGGTGCGATCAGGGTTCTTCCTCGGGCGCGCTGACATCGGCCAGGTCGTCGAGCGACACGTTCTCGTCGGCATCGTCCTCGAGCAGTTCGTCGTCCATTTCGGTATCGTCGGTGCCGGTGGCCAGCAGATCCTCTTCCGCCTCGATGTCGTCCACCAGAAGTTCGTCATCCTTCTCGGGCGCGGCGCGGCTGATCACGGCGGCCACCGCCTTGCGGCGCGCGCTCTCGATGTCGACGATCTCGCCCGTGTAGGGGCTGACGACCGGGCTGCGGCCGAGGTCGTAGAACCGCTTGCCCGTGGTCGGGCAGATGCGCTTGGTGCCCCATTCTTCCTTGGGCATGCGGGTCATCCTTGTAGGGGGCCGTCCGATGCGGGCGGCGGGTGCGGAAAACCCGCGCCTTGCCGCAAGCGCCGGGGGCTGTCAAGGGCCGGGTCTCGGCCGGGTCGGGGCAGGGCGGGGCTTGCCGCCGGCGGCGCGTCGGGGAGGGTTCTTGGCC
>DAOLBY010000155.1:5892-8627 GCA_035324325.1 Paracoccaceae bacterium
TGCGCGTCGGACGGGCGGACGGTCAGGTCGTGCTGACCCTGCCGCGGGCTGTGCGTGCGGCCGAGGCGGAGGCCTTCCTCGCGGCGCAGGAGGGCTGGCTGCGGCGGACGCTGGCCGGGCTGCCGGTCCGCCGCCTGGTGGGTGCCGGTACGCTGTTGCCGGTCGAGGGGCGGCACCTGGAACTGGTGGCGCCCGGCGGGCGGGGCGGTGTGCGGGTCGAGGGCGCAACGCTGGTCGTGCCCGGGGCGCCGGAGGCGTCGGGCGCCCGCGCCGCGGCCTTCCTGCGCGCGCTGGCGCGCGACCGCCTCGCCCTGGCCTGCGACCGGCATTCAGGCGCGCTGGGGCGGCCCTACACGGCACTCGCGCTGCGCGACACGCGGTCGCGCTGGGGATCGTGCAGCGCGCAGGGGCGGTTGATGTTTTCCTGGCGGCTGGCGATGGCGCCGCCGGCGGGGCTTGGCTACGTCGGCGCGCATGGGGGCGGGCCTCTTGGCAAGGTGGGACATTCGCCCGCCCTCTTGGGGGGGGGGGGGCCGGCCTGCCCCGGCTGGCAGGCGCAGCGGGCCTGGCTGCGGTCCGAGGGTGCGGCATTGCAGGCGCTGCGCTTCACCACCGGGGATTGACCGCGCCTCCGGGCCGGTGCTGAGGTGCGGCCATGCTGATCGCGCCCCGCCCGCTCGACCCCAACGCCGCCGCGCATGAGCGGGTCTACCGTACGCTGCGCACGCAGGTCATGCATGGCGAACTGGCGCCGGGCCAGCCGATGACGCTGCGCGGTCTGGCCCGGCAGTTCGACGTGTCGATGACGCCTGCGCGAGAGGCGGGGCGGCGGTTGGCGGCCGAGGGGGCGCTGACACTGTCCTCGTCGGGTCGGATCTCGACCCCCGAACTCAGCCCCGAGCGGATCGAGGAACTGGCCGCGATCCGCGCGCTGACGGAGCCGGAACTGGCCGCGCGCGCCCTGCCGCGGGCACATTTCGCGCTGATCGACCGGCTGGCGGCGATCAACGGCGCCAATGCCGAGGCCGTGGTCAAGCAGGACGCGGTGGCCTACATCCGCACCAACCTCGAGTTTCACCGCACGCTTTATCTGCGGGCGCAGGCGCCCGCGATGCTGGCGCTGACGGAAACCGTCTGGCTGCAACTGGGGCCGACCATGCGCGCGCTCTATACCCGCCTGCGGAGGCGCGAGCCGCCGCAGCACCACCGCATGATCCTGGCGGCACTGCGCGCCGGCGATGAGCCCGCGCTGCGGCTGGCGGTGCGGACGGATGTCACGCAGGGGCTGCGGCACCTGGCGGGCTGACGCCCCCGCTCCGATTGCACCCCGCACATCTTGGCCCCTTCCGGTCGGCGCTGAACCCGGCATATCAGCGGCTCTGAAACGGGGTTCATCATGGCGCTTTCGGACAACGCTCGAGGTGCGGCCTTCATGGCGCTGGCCATGGCGGCCTTCACCGGCAACGACGCGCTGATGAAGCAGGTGACGCAGCACCTGCCGCTGATGCAGGCCATCGTCGTGCGCGGCGTGATCTCGGGCGTGATGCTCGCGGCCCTGGCGATGGCCACGGGGGGGCTGCGGCTGGGCATCGGGCCGGCCGACCGCGGGCCGGTCGCGCTGCGCACGCTGGCCGAGGTCGGGGCGACGCTGACCTTCCTGACGGCGCTGATCCATCTGCCGCTGGCCAACATCTCGGCCATCCTCCAGGCGCTGCCGCTGGCGGTGACGCTGGCCTCGGCTCTGGTGTTCGGCGACAGGGTGGGCTGGCGCCGCCTGTCGGCCATCGGGGTCGGGTTCGTCGGAGTCGTCCTGATCGTGCGGCCCGGGGTCGAGGGTTTCACCGTCTGGTCCCTCGTGGCGGTGGCCTCGGTTCTCTGCGTCGTGGTGCGCGACCTGTCGACGCGGCGCTTGACGGGGGTTCTGCCGACCTCGACCGTGGCGCTCTACACGGCGGGTGCGGTGACGGCGATGGGGGCGGTCGGCATGGCCTTCGGCCCTGGGTGGCAGCCGGTCGGCGGCGGGGCGCTGACGGCGCTGACCGGGGCGGCGGTGCTGATCGTCGTGGGCTACACCTTCATCATCAAGGCGATGCGCGTGGGCGAGGTGAGCTTTGTTGCGCCCTACCGCTACACCTCGCTGCTGGCGGCGATCCTGCTGGGCTGGCTGATGTTCGGCAGCCTGCCGGATGCGCTGACCTGGGCCGGGTCGGCGCTGATCGTGGCCTCGGGCCTGTTCACGATGTGGCGGGAATCGCGGCTGAAACGGACGTAGCGGAACCAGGCGGCATCCCCCGGACCCCGTGTTGACATCCCCCCCGACTCCCCCTATAGCCCCGGCCACCTGACGCGGCCCCGTGCCGTGACAGGGCTCTGAACCAATGTGGTCACGATCCGGGCCCCGCGCCCCGATCCTCTGGAATTCCACCGCACCGTCCCCGCGATGGGGGGCGTTTGCGGTTTTTGCGTTTGCGGACGCGCAGGCGCGCTGAACTGGCCCCCGAACCCGGGTGAGGGTGGCCGGGATACGGGTTGAAGAAGGGCGAGAACCTTATGCCGACGATCCAACAGCTGATCCGCAAGCCGCGGGAAGCGAAGGTGGCGAAATCGAAATCGCAGCACCTCCAGGAATGCCCGCAGAAGCGCGGCGTCTGCACGCGCGTCTACACGACGACGCCGAAGAAACCGAACTCGGCCATGCGGAAGGTCGCCAAGGTGCGGCTGACCAACGGCTTCGA
>DAOLBY010000156.1:0-8510 GCA_035324325.1 Paracoccaceae bacterium
CCCGCAGCCCGTTCTCTCCAAGCCGTTCCACCGCGCGCTCCTGCAGCGCCCGCAGCAGCTTTGCCTGCACCGCCGGGGCCATCGCCTCGACCTCGTCCAGCATCAGCGTGCCGCCCGACGCGGCCTCGAGCTTGCCTGGCCTGGCTGCCCCGGCGCCGGGAAAGGCGCCTTCGGCATGGCCGAAAAGGATCAGTTCGGCCATCGCCTCGGGCAGAGCGGCGCAGTTGACGGCGACGAAGGGACCGGCGGCGCGCAGCCCCTGCGCATGAAGCGCGCGTGCCGCCAGTTCCTTTCCGGTGCCCGTCTCGCCCGTCACCAGCACGTCGATGTCGAGCGGTGCAAGCGCGGCTATGGCAGCGCGCAGCGCACGTATCGCCGTGCTTTCGCCAAGGATCGTTACCTCGGACCGCTCGGCCAGCACCCGTTGCAGGCGCCCGACCTCGATCCTGGTGGCGCGGGCGGCGAGGGCGCGTGCAATGACCGCCACCAGATGCGCGGCCTCATAGGGCTTTTCGAGGAAATCCTCGGCGCCGGCGCGGATCGCCTGCACCGCATGGCCCACGTCGCCATGCCCCGTCAGCAGGATCACCGGCAGGTCGAGGCCCAGCGCGCGTACCGCCGACAGAAGACCGAGGCCGTCCATCCCGGGCATACGCAGATCGGTCAGCATCAGGTCGGGCGCGTCCGACAGGGCAGCCAGCGCCTCGGCGGCGCCGGCAAAACCCCGGGGTCGGTGACCCGCGGCCTGCATCAGATCGCAGAGCGCCGCCAGGTGGTCGGCGTCGTCGTCCACCACGAACAGGCGCGCGGTCACTCCGCAGCCTCGTGCATCGCCATGGCCAGGGGCAGCGTCACGGTCACTTCCGTTCCGCCCCCGGGCGCGGACGCAAAGGTCAGATCGCCCCCGAACTCCGACAGGATGGCCTTGCAGATGGCAAGGCCCAGGCCCAATCCCTCGCCCTGCGTCTTGGTCGAGAAGAAGGGTTCCGTCACCCGCGGCAGAAGGTCCGCGGCGATGCCGGGGCCGGTGTCGGTGACCGTCAGCCGCGCCACGCCATCCGCCGCGCCCAGGATCACGCGGATGCTGGCGCATTCCCGGCCCTCGACGGCATCGAGTGCGTTGAGAAGCAGGTTGACGACCACCTGCTCCATTCGCACCGCGCCCGCCATCACCGGAACGGGTGCCCGCGGGCGGTCGAAGACCGGCGCCACTCCTGCGGCCCGGGCACGGGGCGTTACGAGTTCCAGCGCCGAGGCAACGACCGGCCGCAGGTCGACCAGCATCCGCTCCCCCGTCTCCTTGCGGCCGAAGCTCTTCAGATGCTTGATCGTGCGCTGCATCCGTCGGATCAACCCGCGCGCGGTGGCCAGCCGCGGCGCGGTTCGGCCGTCGCCCTCGGGCAACGAGATCTCGGCGGCGGCCAGCGTCGCCTCCATCGCGGCCAGCGGCTGGCTGACCTCGTGGACGATGGCGGTCGACATCCGGCCGAGCGCGGCCATCTTTTCGGCATGGATCAGGTGTTCCTGCGCGGCGCGCAGGTCGGCCTCGGCCTGGCGCCGCGCCTCGACCTCGCGCGCAAGGTCGGCGGTGCGGGCGGCCACCATCGTCTCGAGCTGCTGGGACTGCGACAGGCGCAGGGCGAGGAACTGGCGGCGCTGGTCCCAGGCCTTGATGCCCGTCGCGGCGGCCAGCGCCAGTAGCGCCGAGAGCACGGCCCAGCCGAAGGCCTGCGCCGACACATCGGCCGCGGGCCGCGCCGCGATCAGCCGCCATCCCGTCCCTTCGACAACGGCCAGCCGTGCGATCCAGTCCTGTCCCGCGGCATCGGCACCCAAGGGCGGGCGACCCAGCAGCGGCGCCACATTCGGCAGGTCGACACCGTCATAGGCGCGGGTCGCCTCAAGGCGGTCCAGAACTTCCCGGGAAAGCGGGGCAAGCGGACGATAGAGCCAGTCCTCGCGCGCCGACAGGAACACCACTCCGTCTGCATCGGCCAGCGCCATCTGCGCACCGGCGGTGCGCCAGGTGTCCTGGAGCGGCCGCAGGTCCAGTTTGACCACCAGCACGCCCGACAGGTCGCCGGTGCTGACGCGCGTGGACAGGAAATGCCCGGGCACTCCGGTCGTCACCCCGATGGCGTAGAACTGCCCGCGCCCCGTCTCCATCGCCTGGCGGAAATAGGGGCGGAACCCGTAGTCGTGGCCGACGAAGCTGCCCGGCCGGTTCCAGTTCGAGGCCGCGATGGTGCGGCCTTCGGCACTGATCAGGAACAGTTCGGCCGCGCCGGCATGGGCGGCGACAGTCTCCAGGTAGCGGTTGGCGTCGGCCAGCGCGCCGGGGTCCCGAAGTGCTGCGCGGATGCGCGCATCCTCGCCCGCCACGTCGGGCAGCGCGCGGAACCGGTCGATCTCGGCCTCGACCGCCCGCGCGGTCAGAAGCAGCGAGCGGTCCAGCCCCTCGCGCAGCGCGGCCGTGGCCCAGCGTTCGGCCACCAGCCAACCCATCAGCGCCGAGACCAGCGCGGCGATTGCGGGCAGAAGGGCGGCCCGCGCTCTCATCCCGACCTCAGCAGACGGTCGGCGATATGGGCGGCAATCGGGATCGCGGCAGTGGCGGCGGGGGGCGGCGCATTGCAGACATGCAGGCTGTGGCGACCCTCGAGGAACAGGAAGTCGTCGACCAGCCGGCCGTCGCGGGTCACCGCCTGCGCCCGCACTCCGGGCCGATAGGGCGCGAGATCGGCCGCCCGGATCCCCGGGGCGTAGCGCTGCACCTTGCGCAGGTAGAGCCGGCGCAGGACAGAGGCTGCGATCTCGCCCGCCGCCGGGCGGGCATTGCGGGCAAGCATCCGCCAGAACCCGGGCCAGCCCAGCGCGTCGGCCATGTCGCGGGCCGAGATCTCGGACTTGGCATAGCCTTCGCGTTTCAGCGCAAGCACCGCATTTGGCCCCACGGTGAATCCCCCGTCCATCTTGCGCGTCAGATGCACGCCGAGGAAGGGCCTATCAGGGTTGGGCACCGGATAGATCAGGCGGCGGACCAGATCGGCGGGCTGGTTCAGGATGCGGAAGTATTCGCCCCGGAAGGGGATGATGCGGAAGTCGGGGGACAACCCCATGGCGCGCGCCATCCGGTCGGCATGCAGGCCGGCGCAGAACACGGCCTTTGCCGCCTCGATGTCGCCGCCTGCAGTGGACAGGGTGACGGCGGCGGCAGTTTCGCTGCCGCCGAGGACCCGCCGCGCGGTCAGGATGCGCCCGCCGCCCGCTGCGAACCGGTCGGCCATCCGCCGTGCGACGGAACCGAAGTCGACGATTCCGGTCGCCGGTGACCAGAGCGCGCCGACAGCGGCGATGTTCGGCTCCCACCGCCGCGCCTCGTCGCCGTCGATGCGTTCGATGGCGATGCCGTTTGCGGTGGCGCGTTCGAACAGCGCATCCATGCGGGGCAGTTCGTCCTCGGCCGTCGCCACGATCAGCTTGCCGCAGGTCTCGTGCGGCAGGCCGTGTTCGTCGCAGAAGGCACGGGTGGCGGCGGCGCCCTCGCGGCAGAACCGGGCCTTGAGACTGCCGGGCGCATAGTAGACCCCGGCATGGATCACGCCGGAATTCCGTCCGGTCTGGTGCGTGGCCGTCCGCGCCTCCTTCTCCAGAAGCAGGATCACCGCGCCGGGCTGGCGGCGTTGCAGTTCCAGCGCGGTGGCCAGCCCCACGATGCCGCCGCCGACGACGACCAGGTCGGCCGTGGTCGTCATGGCGGGCAGGGGGCGATGCGGAGCGCGTCCTGCGCCTGGGTGCCGAGGTCGTGGCAGGTGGCGCCGCTGCACAGACGCCACCCCGCGCCGGTCGCGCCCGAGGCCGCGAGGTGGAGTTCCGCAACCTGGGTGCCCGGTGCCCACTCCCACCAGCCGCCGCGCAGCACGGCGCCGTCGCCCGGTTCCATCCCGGCACCCGATCCTCGCACCCTTGCCCGGACGAGCCGCAGGGTGGTGCCCCCCGCCGGCCCCCGGCCGGCGGGGGCCCGCCCCCGGGTCCCCCCCGGCCCCCCCTCCCCCCCCCCTTTCCCGGGAGGGGCGGCGGGGGGGGCCCCCCCCCCCGCCAGTTCTCGGCCCATTCGACCTTCTCGACCGAATGCGTCCAGTGCAGGGAAAACCCCGGCCCGGCCAGCGCCGGCGTCATCGCTCCTGCCAGAAGGCAGGTCACGCGACAGCCCTTCGAAGGAACAGGTGCTGGAGTGCAAAGACCGCAACCAGCGCCAGCCCGATGCCATCGGTCGAGGGCCAGGCGGCTACCAGCATTCCGGCCGCCACCATTGCCAGCGCGCGTTGCCACAAGCCCAGCGGACGACCCAGCCAGCCGATGACCGCCACCCCCCACAGCCCGATGGCCAGCACCGCCTTGCCGACGATATAGGCGACTGCCGGCAGGTAGCCGATGGCGATCGCCAGCGGCCCGCCGTCCTGCAGCATCAGCGCCGGGGTGTAGACCGCCATGAAGGGGATGACGAATCCCGCCGCCGCGATCTTGACGGCATTCAGGCTGATCGTCAGCCCGCGTTCCTTGGCGATCGGTGCGGCAGCAAAGCAGGCCAGCGCCACGGGTGGCGTCAGGTCGGCCAGGATGCCGAAGTAGAAGACGAACATGTGGCTGACGATCAGCGGCACGCCCAGCTCCAGAAGCGCCGGCCCCGCAATCGACGAGGTGATGATGTAGTTGGGGATCGTGGGAATCCCCATGCCCAGGATGATGCAGGTCACCATCGTCAGCAGCAGGCTGAGGAACAGGCTGTCGCGGCCCACGCCCACGATGAACTGGCCGAAGGTATTGGCCGCGCCCGTCAGGGTCATCGTGCCGATGATGATGCCCACCAGCGCGCATGCGATGCCCACGGGCAGCGCGGTCTTGGCGCCGTCGGCCAGCGCGTCGCGACAGATCAGCAGGGTCTCGCGCCCGCCCTTCGACAGAAGGTTCGCGGCCATCAGTGCTCCGATCGCTCCCACCACGACCCAGATGCCCCATTCCAGGAAGGCCCCTGCCGCAAGGCCCAGCCCGATCCAGAAGATCACGCGGATCACCCCCGACGGAAGGCCGAGCGCCACGCTGGCGCCGAGGATCAGCATCAGCGTCAGCCCCAGCCCGACGGTGCCCGCGAACAGCGGCGTGTAGCCAGAGAACAGCAGCCAGACGAGCACCGCCAGCGGCAGGATCAGGTGCCACCCTGCCCGGACCGCCGCCAGGGGCGAGGGCAGTTCGTCGCGCGTCAGGCCGCGCAGGTTCATGCGCCCGGCCTCCAGATGCACCATCCAGAATGCGGCTGCGAAATACAGGATTGCGGGAACGATCGCGGCCTTCACGACCTCGACGTAGGGCACGCCCAGGGTCTCGGCCATGATGAAGGCGACGGCACCCATCACCGGGGGCATGATCTGCCCGCCCATGCTGGCGGTGGCCTCGACCCCGCCGGCGAAGGCGGGGCGATAGCCGAACCGCTTCATCAGCGGAATGGTGAACTGGCCGGTCGTCACGACATTCGCCACGCCCGAGCCCGAGATCGTCCCCATCAGCCCCGAGGACAGCACGGACACCTTGGCCGCGCCTCCCATCCGGTGCCCGACGAGGCCCAGGCTGACATCCGTGAACAGCCGGATCATCCCGGCCTTTTCGAGGAAGGCGCCGAACAGGATGAACAGGAAGATGAAGGTAGAGGACACATAGGTCGGGATGCCGTAGATCCCCTCGGTCCCGTAGGCCATGTGCTCGACCACTTGCGCGAAGTCATAGCCGCGGTGGTTGAGCGGCGAGGGAAGGTGCTGGCCGAACAGACAGTAGCCCAGGAAGACGCCGGCGATGATCGGCAGCGCCGGCCCCATCAGCGCCCAGGCGGCGGCAAAGACCGTGGCCAGCGCGATGACACCGACGACGATGTCGAGCCGCGTGGGATCGCCCGCGCGCATCAGCAGCGGCACATATTCCCACCACTGGTACAGCGCAACCGCGACCCCGAGGCCCGCCATTGCCCAGGCGAGGCCGCGCATCGCCGGCCCGAGGCCGCGCATCAGCGCGAGCAGCGGAAAGCCCAGAAGCAGCAGGAAGCCCACATGGAAGGCGCGCGTCACCTGGCTGGCGAAGTCGACCAGATGCGCCGCGGTCAGCACCTGGAAGATCGAGAAGGCGACCGCGATCCAGAACAGCGCGCGGCCTTCCCAGCCGGGCGGAAAGCCCGCCGCGAGCGGGTCGTGCGGATTGGGCGTCTGTGGCGCTGTGTCGGTCATCGCTCCCCCTCCGTCCGGTCGCATCGGTGGGGGCGGACCGCAACCGGCCCGCCCCGCCCCGTCCTGTCTTGGTGCAGGTTACTGGGTCAGGCCCGCTTCGCGGTAGAACCTTTCGGCCCCCGGGTGCAGCGGCACGGGCATTCCGGCCAGCGCGCCGTCAAGCGAGATCGCGCTGGCAGCCTGATGCGCCGCGACCAGTTCGGGCAGGTTCTCGAACAGGAGCTTCGTCATCTGGTAGACCGTTTCCTCGTCCAGATCGGCATGGGTGACGAAGAAATTGCTGACGGCAAGGGTCTGGATGTCCGCGGTCTGCCCCTCGTAGGTGCCGGCCGGAATGGTCGCGGCGACGTAGGGCGGGCCCAGCGTCTCGGCCACTTCGGGCGGGATCGAGACGATCGTGGTCGGCACCGAGGTCGCCAGATCCTTGAGCGAGGCGACGCCGAGGCCGGCCGATTGCAGCGTCGCGTCCAGCTGGCGGTTCTTCATCAGTTCGACCGACTCCGCGAAGGGCAGGTATTCGGTCTTGCCCAGGTCGGCATAGGTCATCCCCATCGCGTCAAGGATCGCGCGGGCGTTCAGTTCGGTGCCCGACTTCGCTGCCCCGACCGACACCGACTTGCCCCTGAAGTCGGCCACGGTGACGATGCCGCTCTGGACGCTGGCCGCGATCTGGATGTAGTTCGGATAGGCCGCGGCGATGCCCCGCAGCTTGTCGAGCGGCGCATTGAAGCCGGCCTCGGCATCGCCTTCCCAGGCCAGCTTGACCGAGTCGCCCAGGGCCAGCGCAACCTCGCCCTTGCCCTGTTGCAGCAAGTTCAGATTCTCGACGCTGGCCTTGGTGGCCTGGACCTGAGTGCGGGCGCCGTCGATCCCTTCGCCATAGACTTTCGACAGCGCCACCCCGAGCGGGTAGTAGACCCCGGAGGTGCCGCCGGTCAGGATGTTGATGAACTGTTCAGCCTGCGCTGCCATCGGGGCCACGGTCAGCGCCGTGCAGGCGGCCAGCGCGCGGAACCCGCGCTTCAGCGAAACGGTCATGATGTCCTCCTCTGCTGGAACAGTCCGGCGGACTGCCCCGAAATCCCCGTCTCCTCGGCGGGATGGTTATGGATATCGACACGACGTCCGCCGGCAAGCGCCTTTGGCAGGCGCTTCGTGTGACTTGTCGCAGGATCTCGCCCGATCCTTCGCAGGTTTTCGCCAGGAAGCGAGTGCCAGGCCTATCCGGCCAGGTGGCAGGCGGCGGTGCCGGTGGGGGTGGGGCGGGGCGCCGGCACCGTCTCGCGGCATCGTGCCTCGGCGATCGGGCAGCGCGGATGGAAGGCACAGCCGGGCGGAGGGTCGATGGGGTTCGGGATCTCGCCCGTCACCGGCTTGCGCCGCCTTCCCGACAGCGCGAGGTCGGGCACCGCGTCGAGAAGCATCCGCGTGTAGGGATGCTGCGGTTCGGTGAACAGACGCTTTCCTTCGGCCACCTCGACCAGCCGGCCAAGATACAGGACGCCGATGCGGCTGGCCATGTGGCGCACCACGCTGAGGTCATGGGAAATCAGCAGGTAGGTCAGCCCGAACTCGTCCTGAAGGTCGCGCATCAGGTTCAGGATCTGCGCCTGCACCGATACGTCGAGCGCCGAGGTCGGCTCGTCGCAGACGATGAACTCGGGCCGCGAGGACAGGGCACGCGCGATGGCGATACGCTGGCGCTGGCCGCCCGAGAACTCGTGCGGGAACTTGCCCGTGTCGGCCCCGGACAGGCCCACCACGTCCAGGAGCCGCGCCACCTCGCGCGGGATATCGGCGCCTGGCAACAGGCCGAAGGTGCGGATCGGCTCGGCGATGATGTCGCCCACGCGCCAGCGGGGGTTGAGGCTGGCGAAAGGGTCCTGGAAGATCATCTGGAACCGCCGCCGCAGCGCGCGCATGGCTGCGCCGCTGGCGAAGTCCATCTCCTGCCCGTCGAAGCGGATGCGGCCCTCGGTCGGTTCCAGCAGGCCCACGATCATCTTGGCGATGGTGGACTTGCCCGACCCTGACTCGCCCACCAGAGCGAAGGTCTCGCCGCGCATGATCTCGAAATCGACGCCGACGGTTGCGGTCAGGAACTGGTGCCTGGCGCCTTCAAGCATGCGGTTCAGCCACGGCTTCGAGATGTCGAAGCGGCGGGTCAGGCCGGTCACTTGCAGCAGGGGCTCAGCCATGCGGCACCTCGGCACCCAGCCAGCAGGCCACTTGCCGCCC
>DAOLBY010000001.1:0-70168 GCA_035324325.1 Paracoccaceae bacterium
AGCCCGGCCGGGGCGAAGCCGCGCAGCGCGGCGCGCCAATGCGCCTCGCCCGGGGCCAGCGCGGCGATGGCGGCGGTGAGGCGCGCCGCCGCCTCGGGCGCCAGCGCCGGCAGCACCGCGCCCGGCGCGGCGGCCTCCGGCGGCGCCACCGCCGCGCCGGCAAGGTCGCGCAGCCCGCCGAGCCGCACCGCGCCGCCCGCCGTCCCGCCGCAGGCCACCGTCAGCCCCGCGGCATCGGCCGCCAGCACCTGCCCCGGCACCGCCCCGGGGGGGATCCCGGCGGCCGGATCGGGCAGCGCCTCGGCCCGGCCGACGGCCAGGATGCGGCCGTCGGGGGTGGCGATCTTGGGCAGCGCCAGCGGGTTCCAGTAGCCGCCATGGTCGAGCGCACGCACCAGCCGCGCCACCGCCGCCGCCCCGGCGGCGAAATCGACATGCGCCGCCGCCGCCGGCCGGTCGTCGCGCCGGTGCAGCCGCCGCGCCCCGGCCGCCTGCGGCCGCCGCGCCGGTCCGCCGGCCTCGATCGCCGCCGCAAGCTCGGCAAAGCCGTCGATCCCGGCCTCGAAGCAGCGGGTGTTGAGCGTCAGCGCGCTGTCCTCGGGGGCGATCGGGAAGCGGCGCTCGACCAGGATGTCGCCGGCATCGACCTCGGGCTCGATCAGGTGCCAGGTGATGGCATGTTCGGTCTCGCCCTCGAGCATCGCCCAGACCGGGGCGTTCAGCCCGGCGTGGCGCGGCAGCGGGCCGTCGTGGAAATTGGCGCTGCCGGCGCGCGCCTGCAGGATCAGCGCCTCGGGCAGGACCTGCAGGTTGGCGGCGCTGAACAGCCAGTCGAAGGCCAGCCCCGCCAGCCGCGCGGGGGCCTCGCGGTCGAAGCGCTCGACCCGCAGGCCGCGCCCGCCGGCCCAGTCCGCGACCTCGGGGCTGCGCGTCAGCACCGCCGCGACGGCATGGCCGCGCGCCAGCCAGTGCTCGGCGCACTGGATCAGCAGCGTGTCGCTGCCAGCGAAGAGGGCCGAGAGGGGCGGGCGTGTCATGGCAGGCTCCGGGGTCGGGCGGCGGCGGCCGGTGCCGGGGCGGCCGGCGCACGCAGCTGTCGGATCGTGTGCAGAAGAAGGTCGCGCAGGAAATGCGGCGGATCGGCGCCGATGCGCGGCTGCACGAGGCGGCGCGCGCGCAGGATCAGCCCGCCGGCGCAGCGCGCCAGCGTTGCCGCCAGGGCGTGGCGGCGGCCGCCGCGCTTGACGAAATAGCGCCAGCGGCTGTCGAACCAGTAGCCCGGCACGCGGTCCCAGGCCTTCATCCCGGTCGAGACCGAGCCGATGTGCTCGACCCGGCTGTCACGCACGAAATGCGTCTCCCAGCCGGCCTCGCGGGCGCGGTGGCAGAGGTCGGTCTCCTCGAAATAGAGAAAGAAGCCCTCGTCGAAGAGCCCGGCCTTCTCGAGCACGGCGCGGCGGATCATCACGCTGGCCCCGGCCAGCCAGTCCACCCGGCCGCTGGCCGCCGGCACGCCGAGCGGCACCACCCGATGCGCCAGCAGCCGGGTGATCGGGCCGCTGCGCGCGCCGCCCTCGAATTCCGAGGCCACGCCGGGAAAGCGGAAGCAGGTGGTGTGGTCCTCGCCCCCCGGCCCGTGGATGTAGCTGCCCGCCAGCCCCGCCTCGGGATGCGCCCCGAGATAGGCCAGCAGCCGGGCGATGGCGTCGGGCGCGGGGAAGGCGTCGGAATTGAGGATATAGACGAAGTCGGGCGCCGCGCCGCCGGGCAGGCCGGCGCGGATGCCGAAGTTGTTGCCGGCGCCGAAGCCGCCGTTGCGCCCCGACTGCAGCACCCGCACCGGCGTCCCGCCCCCCGCCTGACCCCCCGTCTGGCCGGCCAGCGCCGCCGACAGCCGTTCGAACGAGCCGTCGCCCGAATCGTTGTCGACCACGCTGATCGCGCCGGCGATCCCCTCCATGGCGCGGAGCGCGGCCTCTACGGCGCGCAGCGTCATCTCGGCGGTGCGCCAGTTCAGCACCACCGTCAGCACGGCGGGGCCGGCGCCGGGCGGGGCCGGATGCGGGTCCGGATGCGGGTCCGGATGCGGGTCCTGGTGCGGAACGGCGTCGGGGCGGCTGGTCATGATGCTATTCGGCCGCCCGCGACAGCGCCGCAGGCCCGCCGGCCTCGGCCTCGGCCAGCGCGGCGCGCAGCCGCGCCGCCAGCACCCGCACATTGGGTTCGAGCACCATCGAATCGTGGTCGCCCGGCACCTCGATCACCTCGAGCGCGGGGGCGAAGGCGCTCCAGCCGTTGTCGGCCAGCACGTATTCGCGCTGGCCGCTGACCCAGGCGCCGCCGGTGACGCGCCAGCGCCGGTCGAGCGGCGGGCGGAACAGCAGGGTGCGCCCGGCGCGCGGCGCCAGCGCATAGCGCGGCAGGGCGGCGCGGAAGGCGGCCTCGATCGCGGTGTTGTGGAACTGGTGGCCGGCCTCCTCGGCGGGGTGGTCGCGGCGGGCGCGCTGCTCGCGTTCCCAGTCGCGGCGCGCGCGCATCCAGTCGAGCAGGTAGCCCGGGCCGCGGCGGCGCAGCTCGGCCCACTTGATCAGCGCCCGGTCGGCGCGCGACAGCGCCGGGCGCAGCGGCAGCGGGGTGTCGAGCAGCACCGTCAGCGCCACCGTGCCGCCCGCCGCCTCGATCTGGCGGGCGATCTCCCAGGCGGTCAGCCCGCCGCCCGAGAAGCCGCCGACGTGGAAGGGGCCGGCGGGCTGCACCTGGCGCATCTCGGCCAGGCAGTCGGCGGCGGCCTCGGCCAGCGTCTCGTGCGGCCGGTCCTCGCCGTAGAGCCCGCGCGCCTGCAGCCCGTAGAACGGCCGGTCGCGGCCCAGCAGATGCGCCAGGTGGCGCAGGTTCAGCACGTTGCCGAACATGCCCGCGACCAGGAAGAAGGGCGGTTTCGGCCCGCCCTCGCCCTGGTGCATCGGCACCAGATGGGTGAAGCGCCGCGCCGGGGCGGCCGGCGCCTCGCGGCGGTCGCCGGGCGCGCCGCCGGCCGCCTTGCCGGACTGGCTGCCGGACTGGCTGCCGGACTGGCTGCCGGGCTGCGGGCCGATGCGCGCCTCGATCAGGGCGGCGCAGGCGGCGATGGTGGGCGCCTCGAACAGCACCGAGATCGGGAAGTCGGTGCCGTAGGTCTTGCGGATCATGGCGAAGAGCCGCACCGCGATCAGCGAATGGCCGCCGAGGTCGAAGAAGCTGTCCGCGGTGCCGACGCGGTCGACCCCCAGCAGGTCCTGCCAGAAGCCGACCAGGGTGCGCTCGATGTCGCTGGCCGGCTCGACATAGGCGCTGTCGAGCTCGGGCCGGGCGAAGGCCGCCCCGCCTGCGGCGCCATCCGCCCGGCCGCCCGCCGCGCCCGCGGCCTCGGCGGCGGTGGCGGTGATCAGCGCCGGCAGCGGCATCGAGCTGACGGCGAGCCGCGGCAGCGGCTGTGCCAGCGCGCGCAGGAAGGCCTCGGCGCCCTCGGCCGGGCGGATGCCGCGGGCCAGCGCGGCGCGCAGCCGCGCCTCGGCCGGCGAGACCGGGCGCCCCGATACGCCCCCCGATACGCCCCCCATGCGGCCCCCCGTGCCGCCCCCCGTGCCGCCTGCCGGCGCGGCGTCGAACTCGACCGCCCGCGGGTCGGGGGGCGCATCGAGCACCAGCCTGCCCTCGATCCGGCGCAGCGACAGGCCCTCGATCTCGGCCAGCACGCGCCCGCCGGGATCGGCGAGGGTGATGTCGAACCGCGCCGCGGCCGCCGCGGCGGCATTGTCGGGATGGCCGCGCACCCAGCTCGTGACCGCCGCCGGCAGCGGCGCGAAGACGCGCATGCGTGCATAGGAGACCGGTACCCAGAGGTGATCGGGCGTCCAGCCGGGGATCAGCCGCATCGCCCAGCCGGTGGCGATGTCGAGCAGCGCCGGATGCAGCAGCCAGCCCGGTGGCGCTGCCGCCTCCGCCATCCCCTGCCCCGCCTCGGCGGCGAAGGCGGGCGCCAGCGCCAGCTCGGCCAGCCCCTCGCCCGCCCCCCCGCCTGCCCCGCCGCCGCCCGGCCCGAAGGCGGTGCTGCGCAGGACCCGCCAGCGCGGCCCGAAGGCCAGGTGGTCCTCCTGCGCGCTCGGCATCCCGGCGGGGTCGGCGGCGCGGCCCTCGGGGCAGCGCGCGGCGATCGCGGCCAGGTCGAGCGGCGGCGGCGGCGCCAGGTGGCCCAGCCGCAGCGCCCCCTGGGCATGCAGCGCAAAGCCCTGCCGCCCCTCCAGCGTCGCCTCGCTGCGGATCTCGAGGTCGTAGCCGCCGGTCGAGCGCGCCAGCCGCACCCGGATCGGGCGGGTCTCGTCGTCGGCCACCGCCAGCGGCCGGAAGAAATACAGATCCGCGATCTCGAAGGGCCCGGTCTCGCCGGCCGCGGCCAGCGCCTCGGCGGCCAGTTCCAGATAGCCGGTGCCGGGCAGCAGCGCCTGGCCCGCGCGGGTGCGGTGGCCGTCGAGCACCCAGTCGGCGCGCGGCGCGATCGCCCCCGAGAAGACGCGGTTGCCGGCGGCATCGCGCGCCGCCGCGCGCAGCAGCGGCAGGCCGGCGACGGGGCTTTCCGGCGCCCCGCCCCCGCCTGCCCCGCCCGGATCCGCGTCCGGATCCGCGTCCGGATCCCTGTCGCGCGCCGCCAGCGCCCCGGCGGCCATGCCGACCTCGGCCCAGATCCCCCAGGCCAGCGCCAGCACCCGCGTGCGCCCGCCCGCCCGCGCCTCGGCCCAGGCGTCGAGGAAGGCATTGGCGGCGACGTAATCGACCTGTCCCGCCGGGGCGGTGGCGGTCGAGGTCGAGGAGAAGACGACGATGGCGCGCAGCGCGCCGTCGGGAAACAGCCGGTCGATCACCTGCAGCCCGTGCATCTTGGGCGCCAGCACCGCCTCGGCGGCGCCGGGGTCGCGCGACAGGAAGGGCGCGTCGTCGACCACGCCCGCGGCATGGACCACCACGTCGATGCGGCCGAAGCGCGCCAGCGCCGCGGCGCGGGCGGCGGTCATCTCCTCGACGTTGCAGACATCGCCCGCCAGGAGGAGCACCTCGGCCCCGGCGGCCTCCAGCGCCTCGACGGCGGCGATGCGGCCGGCGATGCGGCCGGCCCCGGCGCGCAGCCGCGGCCAGTCCGCGCGCGCCGGCAGGGCGCCCCGTGCCAGCAGCGCCAGCCGCACCCCGGGCACCCGCGCGGCCAGTTCGCGCGCCAGCGTCAGCCCGATGCCGCCGGTGCCGCCGGTCACCAGCACCACGGGCGGACTGCCGTCGGCGGCGGCGGCAAGGACATCGGGCAGCGCCGGTGCGGCGGGCGTCCCGTCGGGCCCCGCATCGGCCGCCGGCAGCGCCACGGGCCGCCAGTCGCGCTCGTAGCGCCGTTCGCCGCGCCAGGCGACCTGGCGGGTGCCGGGCTCGGCCATCAGGTCCTCGATCACCTGCCCGGCCAGCCGGTCGAGCGCCGCGCCCTCCGCCGCCCCGCCGGGCAGCACCACATCCACCGCCGCGGCGGTGAGGCCGGGCAGTTCCTGCGGCATCACCCGCAGCGGGCCGAGCATGGCGGCGCGTTCGGGATAGGCCGGCCGCTCGCCGCGCACCGATGCCGCCCCGGTGGTGACCGCGGTCAGGTGGATCGGCCGCGGCACGCCCTCCTCGGCCAGCGCCTGGCCGAGGAACAGCAGGCTCCAGAAGCCCTGTTCGAGATTGCGGTGGAAGAAGGACGATCCGGGGCGGAAGCGTTCCTCGGCGCTCACCCCCCAGAAATGGGCGATGCGCTGCGGCGCGAGGCCCTGGGCCATCAGGTCGGCCACCAGCATGTCGTAGCCCTCGCGCCCGTGTTCGGGGGCGAGCACCCAGAGATCGGGGCCGAGGCGGGCGAAGGCATCGCCGGTGCGCACCTCGAGCACGCGGTGTCCGGCGGCGCGCAGCCGCGCGATGACGCGCGCGGCCAGCCCCGCGCCGTCGGAAAGGACGAGCACGGTCCGGGCGGCGATGCCGCGCTCGGGCGCCTCGGGGTCGGGCGCCTCCGAGACCGCCGCCGCCGGCCGCCAGACCGGCCGCCAGCCCCAGGCGGCGATGTCGTCCTGCCGCGCCGGCAGGCCGGCGGCCTCGTCCTGCGCCCCGGCGCCGGGCACCGCGGCGCCAGGGGCAATGAAATAGCTCTGGCGCTGGAACGGATAGGTCGGCAGCGACACCCGCCGGCGCCTGGCCTCGCCCCAGATCGCCGCCCAGTCCACCGTCACCCCGAGCGCCCAGAGCCGCGCCAGCCCGCCCATGAACTGCACGTCGTCGGCGACCTGCTGGTCGGGGTGGCGCAGGCTGGCCAGCACCTGGTTGGCGGGCACGCCGCAGGCCTGGGCCAGCGTGCCGAGCGTCCGGCCGGGGCCGACCTCGAGAAACACCCGCGGCGCGCCCGCGGCCAGATGCGCCACCCCGTCGGCGAAGCGCACGGTGTGGCGCAGGTGGCCGACCCAGTAGTCGGGATCGGTCGCCTCGGCATCGGTCAGCGGCCGGCCGCTGGCGTTCGAGATCACCGGGATCCGCGGCGGCGCCAGGCGCATGCCGCGCAGGTGGGCGCGGAAATCCCCCAGGATCGGTTCCAGCATGCGGCTGTGCGCGGCGATGTCGATGGCGACGCGCTGCGCCTCGATCCCCTCGGCCGCCAGCCGCGCCGCCAGCGCCGCCAGCGCCGCATCGGGCCCCGAGACGACGCAGAGATCGGGGGCATTGACCGAGGCGAGGTCGAGGTCGCCTGCGAGACCGGGATCGGTGGCGATCCGCGCCCGCGCCTCGGCCTCCGACAGCGGCAGGCTCAGCATCCCGCCCGGCGCCACCGTGTCGAACAGCCGGCCGCGCGTCAGCACGAGGTCGATGCCGGCCTCGAACTCCATCACCCCGGCGAGGCAGGCGGCGGCGTTCTCGCCCATCGAATGGCCGATCAGCGCGGCGGGCTGCAGGCCCCAGCCCATCCACAGCCGGGCCAGCGCGATCTCGGTGATGAAGATCAGCGGCAGCTGCGCCGAGGGCCGCTTGAGCGCCGCGGCCGCGGCCGCCTCCTGCCCCGGTTCCGGCAGCCAGAGCGCGCGCGGGTCGTGGTCGAGCTGCGGCGCGAGATGGGCCAGCCCGCGGTCCATCCAGTCGCGGAACACCGGCTCGGTCTCGTAGAGGTCGCGCGCCATGCCGGGGTATTGCGCGCCGCCGCCGGGGAACATGAAGACCACCCCGGGATCCTCGCCGAGGCTCGTGTGGGTGAAGACGCGGTGGCGGTCGCCGCCCTCGAGCAGCGCCGCCGCCTCGGCATGGTCGGCCGCCACCAGCACCCGGCGGTGCTCGAAGGCGCGCCGGCCCTCGCGGAGCGTGAAGGCGACATCGGCCAGCGGCTGGTCGGGGCGGGCGCGCAGATGCGCGGCCAGCCGCGCCGCGGCGGCGTCGAGCGCGGGGCGCGAGCGGGCCGAGAGCACCAGCGGCTGGAACGGCCAGTCGCTGGCCTCGGCGGGACCGGGATCGGGCGCCTCCTGCAGCACGGCATGGGCATTGGTGCCGCCGACGCCGAGGCTGTTGACGCCGGCGCGGCGCGGCGCGCCGAGCGCCGGGAAGGGCGACAGCCGGTCGTTGACGCGGAACGGCGAGCCCTCGAAGTCGATCGCCGGGTTCGGCGCCTCGTAGTTCAGGCTGGGCGGCAGTTCGCGCCGGTCGAGCGCCAGCGCCGCCTTGATCAGGCTCGCCACCCCGGCGGCGGTGTCGAGATGGCCGATGTTGGTCTTGACGCTGCCGAGGCCGCAGAAGCCGGTCCGCGCCGTCGTGCGGCGGAAGGCCTGGGTCAGCGCCGCGACCTCGATCGGGTCGCCGAGATAGGTGCCGGTGCCGTGGCATTCGACATAGCCGATGGTCTCGGCCGGCACCCCGGCGACGGCGATCGCCTCGGCTACCGCCGCCGCCTGGCCGTCCACCGAGGGCGCCAGGTAGCCGGCCTTGGCGGCGCCGTCGTTGTTGACCGCGCTGCCCTTGACGATGGCCCAGATGTGGTCGCCGTCGGCCAGCGCGTCGGCCGCCCGGCGCAGCACCACGCAGCCCGCGCCCGAGCCGAAGACGGTGCCCTCGGCGCGGTGGTCGAAGGCATGGCAATGGCCGTCGGGCGACAGGATCTCGCCGGGTTCGTGCAGGTAGCCGCGGCCATGCGGCAGCTCGACCGTGGCCCCGCCGGCCAGCGCCATGTCGCATTCCCCCGCCAGCAGCGACTGGCAGGCGGCATGCAGCGCCACGAGGCTCGTCGAGCAGGCGGTCTGGATCGACAGCGAGGGGCCGCGCAGGTCGAAGATGTGGCTGACCCGGGTCGAGAGGAAATCCTTGTCGTTGCCGGTGTGGCGCAGCAGGAACATCCCCGTCGAGCGCACCAGCTCGGGGTTCGAGCAGAGGTTGAAGTAGAAATAGCTGCCCATGCCGCAGCCGGCGAAGACGCCGACCCGGCCGGCGAAGCCCTCGGGCGGGTGGCCGGCATCCTCGAGCGCCTCCCAGGCCACCTCGAGGAACTGGCGGTGCTGCGGATCCATGATTGCCGCGTCCTTGGGCGAGAGCCCGAAGAACTCGGCGTCGAAGCGTTCGAAGCCCTCGAGCATGGCGGCGGCGGGCACGTAGTTGGGCCGCGCCATGCGCGCGGGGCTTTCCCCGGCGGCGGCGAGATCCGCGGCGCCCAGCCGCCGGATCGCCTCGCGGCCCGCGCGCAGGAGCTGCCAGTATTCCTCCACCGAGGCGGCGCCGGGCAGATGCGCCGCCATGCCGATGATGGCGATGTCGGTCTCGGCCGGCGCGGCGGCCGGATCGGGGGCCGGGGCATTGCGTCCGGGGGCGGTCATGGCGCCTCCGGCGGCACGGCACCGGACATGGCGCGCCCGCCGACCGGCCACAGGACGGCGCGCGTGGCACGGAACGGATCCGGCACGTCCTGCCTGCGGTGGAACTCGGTCACGGCACCAGCCTTTCTTCCAACCCGGGAGCGCCGTCCATCCGATGCCGACAAAGACGGCATTAATTCAACGAAAGAACGGCTTTTCTGTCCCGGAATCCCTGCTGCCATCCTGCCGCCGGAATTCCGGCGATGCACCCCCTATTTTCCCCCCTGCCGCATGCCCCGGGCGGCCAGCGCCAGCCCCGGCAGCGCCGCCAGGCAGGCGGCGTAGCGCGCCGCGAGGCGGCGGGGGTCGGTGGCCATCCGCCACAGCCATTCCAGCGCCAGCCGCCGCACCCAGCGCGGCGCGCGGCGCTGGTGGCCGGCGATGAAGTCGAGCCCGGCGCCGATCGAGACGAAGCCCATCCCGGGATGGCGCGCCAGACCGCGCGCGGCCAGGCGTTCCTGCTTGGGCGCGCCGAGGGCGAGGAACACCAGCCGCGCCCCGGCCGCGGCCAGCCGGTCGAGCGCGGCATCGGCCTCCGGTCCCTCGGGGTCGAAGCCCATCGGCGGCGCGACCGCGGCGGCGATGCGCAGCCCCGGGTGATCGGCGGCGAGCCGCGCCCCGGCGGCGGCGAGCACCGCCTCGCGCGAGCCGAGGAAGGCCACCGGCGCTGCCGCCGCGGCCGCCAGCGCCGCCAGCGGCGCGATCAGTTCCGAGCCCGGCACCAGCGCCACCGGCCGGCCGGCCAGCCGGCGCAGCCAGACCACCGGATGGCCGTCGGCCACGACATGGCTCTGCGCGCGATAGGCCGCGGCGAAGGCGGGATCGCGGCCGAGCTTGACGATGTGGTCGAGGTTGAGCGTGGCGACGGCGAAGCCCCGCCCCGCCGCCAGGCAGTCCGCCAGCGCCGCCAGCAGCGCCGCGCGGTCGGGCACCGAGACCAGCGCCAGCGCCTCGGCCCCGCCCAGCCCCGCCGTCCTGCCTGCCGCGCCCTGCACCGATCCGCCCTGCCCCGATCCGCCCTGCACCGATCCGTCCCGGCCGCGTCGTCCGGCCCGGCCGCGTCCGAAGTGATGGTGCAGCCCGGCGGATTTGTCCATGTTGCAGGCGAAGACCGCCCGGAACCCGCCGCCATGCACACCCCCCCCGCCCTCTCGATCCTGATCCCGGCCCATGACGAGGAGGCCCTGATCGGGCGCTGCCTCGGCGCGCTGCTCGAGCAGGACGGCACGGCGCCGGCGCTGCAGGTGGTGGTGGTGCCGAACGGCTGCCGCGACGGCACGGCGGCGGCGGCGCGTGCCCTTGCCCCGCGCTTCGCCGCCCGCGGCTGGTCGCTCGAGGTCGTCGAGATCCCCGGTGGCGGCAAGACCGGGGCGCTGAACGCGGGCGAGGCGGCGGCGCGGCACGGCGCGCGGGCCTATCTCGACGCCGATGTCACCCTCGACCCCGGCCTGACCGGCCAGATCGCCCGGGCGCTCGACACCGCCGCGCCGCGCTATGCCACCGGACGGCTGGCGGTGGCCCCGGCGCGCACCTGGGTGACGCGGGCCTATGCGCGGGCCTGGACGCGGCTGCCCTTCGTGACCGGCGGCACCGTCGGCGCGGGGTTCTTCGCGCTCAACGCCGCCGGGCGCGCCCGCTGGGGCGCCTGGCCCGCGATCATCTCCGACGACACCTTCGCCCGGCTGCAGTTCGCCCCCGGCGAACGCATCGAGGTGCCCGCCCGCTATCACTGGCCGATGGTCGAGGGGCTGGGCAACCTGGTGCGGGTGCGCCGGCGGCAGGATGCCGGCGTGGCCGAGCTGCGCCGGCTGCATCCCGCGCTGGACCGCAACGCGGGCAAGGCGCCGCTGACCCCCGGCGCGCTGCTGCGCCTCGCCGCCGCCGCGCCGCTCGGCCTTGCGGTCTATCTCGCCGTCCATCTCGCGGTGCGCCTGCGCCCGGCCGGGCCGGACTGGACCCGCGGCCGCTGAGGCGGGCCTGCGGCCGGAATCCCTGACCATCCGCTCTGCTGTGGCCCCCCGCGGGACGGATGCGGGCCTGTTTCCTGCCCGTGTCCTGCCCTGTTCCGGGCCGGTGCACGCCTTCGCCGCCCATGGCTGTCCCGGTGGCCTCCGGCCGGGGATCGGGCAGGGGCGCGACCGGACCGCGGCCCCGGACGGCCCCTGGAGGATGCTCAGAATCCGAAAAGCCGCATGTCGCCGACGGCCTTCCGCGCGAAACCTCCGGCATCGGCTTCCGGGGCCCATCCCAGGACGCGCTTGGCGCGATCGTTGCGGAAGGGCGAGAGATGCGCGCGCGAATACCAGTCGGCGCGCGAGGGGGCCGTCAGCCCCCGACGCCGCAGGGCATATCGCTTGAGCAGGTACTTGAGGCGATCCGCGAGATAGAAGGAGGCCAGATACCCCGGAACGACGCGGATGCGGGTGCCGGTGACAGCGTGGATTGCGTCGAAGTAGTCGCGGGCGGTCATCAGGGGTTCGCCGACGAGGTTGAAGGACTGCCCCTCGATTGCCGGCGTTGCGGACATGCGCAGGAGCGCATCGGCGACATCCTCGTTGAGGACGAACGGCAGGATGTTGTGGCCGCTACCCCAGATGCGGACGGCGCCGGCACCGTGCCAACGTCCGATCCCCCAGTGCTGGAGCGGGCCACCCGCGCCGACGACGATCCCCGGGCGGGCGATGACGAGCGGCAGGCCGCGCTGCCGGTGCAGCTCCAGCAGGCGTTCCTCGCACAGCGCCTTGGAGCGGGCGTAGAGATTGCGGGCATCCATCGGTCCGAAGGGCGTGTCCTCAGTGATCTGGCGGCCCGGGTCGGAGGCGTCGTAGGACGCGATCGTGCCGGTGTAGATCAGCCGGCGGACCCCCGCCTCCAGGACGGCTCCGGCGATCCGTTCGGTCACCGCGACGTCATTGCGCAGGTAGTCCTCCCATGTCGCCTCGGTGGCCTTGGCGAGGTGATAGACGGTTTCGATGCCTGCCATGGCGACGGCAAGCCCGGCCTGATCCGTTAGCCGGACCGGCACGATCTCGACCCGGTTGCCGAGATCGGCAAAGGGGTTCGACAGCCCGCGGCTGGCAACGCGAACCCTGCGGCCGCCTTCCGCCAGGCACCGGACCAGGGCGCGGCCGATGAAGCCGGTTCCGCCGATGACCAAGACATCGGACGGCGGTGATGCGGCCCGGCGCTCCGGGGTCGCCGCAACGGGCATCGCCCCCGCAGCCGGCAGGAGGGCGATCGTCTCCTCGATGGCGCCGATCACTCGGGCCGCCGTCGCCCCTGCAAACCGCGGGGCGATCGCCCGGCCTTCCCCCACCGCCGCATGGAATTCGGTCAGCATGCCGCGGAACCCGAGGGCATAGGGCGACTTGCGGTTAAGCGACGCGGCCTGCCGCGCGCCGTTGCGCAGGCCCTCGACCAGATGCTGGCCGGCCAGCGCCAACTGGGCCCGGAGCGGATTGAGCACGATGTCGGATGCGTTCGGCCGCTCGACGATCAGGGTATCCGCCCCGAAGTCGAGGCGCGCTGCCGCGGCAACGCCGCGCAGCGAGACAGACCGGTCCTCGACCGCCTCGACCAGCGACAGCGACAATGTGATATCGGTCACGCCGGCCCGGCCGAGGATCGTCCAGACCTGCGGAAGCCTGCCGCCCCCGGGAATGTCGATGGGCTTGCTCAGATGGAGCGTGACATCCCGCATGGGGCCGAAGAGATCCTCGGCGAAGGCATAGAGATGCGGGCCGAGTTCCATCAGAAGGTTCTGCGGCTGGCGCAGCATCCAGAGCCCGAACGGCCCCGAACGCAGGGGCGCGAGCGGAAAATGCCAACGGACGTCGGCCCGATCGACGCGGCCGATGTCTCCCGCCTCGAGCAGCCGTCGAAGCCGCCGGTACGACGGCAGGGCGAGGAAGTTGTGGTTCACCGCCACGATCCGGCCGGCATTCTCTGCGGCCCGCACGATCTCGTCGGCCTCGGCGCGCGAAAGGGCGAAGGGCTTCTCGAGCAGCACATGCGCGCCCGCCTGCAGCGCTGCGAGGGCATGGTCGCGATGCAGATGCGGTGGCGTCAGAACATGCACGGCGTCAAGCCGCTCGACGGCGAGCATCCGCTCCAGCCCAGCGTAACTGGCGGCACCATGCGCGGCGGCGAGGACGGCGGCGGCCTCGGGCTGGGTGTCGCAGACCGCAACCAGCCGGGTGCCCGGAACGGATGCGAGCGCTTCCGCGTGCCAAGGCGCGATATAGCCCGCACCGACGAATCCCGTCCTGATCTCCCGCCCGCGCATTCCGGCCTCACTTGTATTCGATGATCGTCACGGCATCGTTTCGCAGCCGCCGCATCCGGTATCTCGCTGCGCCCACGAGGTTGGGGAACTTCGACAGGGTGATGAGTCCAGCGCAAAGGATGGCCTCTCGCAGGCCCAGGCCCTTCCCGTGGAAGCGCCGGGCCACCCGCACAAGGGACGTGGCATAAAGCGCCGCCACGCCGAGCGCGAGCCAAGGTTGCCAGAACAGCCCGGCGATGGCGACAACCGGCAGTACCAGGCCCCAGACCCACATGCGCCGCCTTGGCGCAACAAAATGTCCCGGATGAAGCCCGCCCACCTGTGCGAAACCATGCCCGGCCCGGACCGCCCTGCGCCACCACTGCGAAAGGCGGGTCATCGCGGCGTCATGGAGTGTCATCTCGGCATCGAGGCGCCAGACCTCCCAGCCGGCCGCAATCAGCCGCTGGCAGAACTCGTCATCTTCCGCCGCGATCACGTCATCGCGGTAGCCGCCCGCGGCCGCCACCGCCGCCGCGCGCATCAGCGCATCGCCGCCGCAGGCCTTGGCCTGTCCGACCGGCGTATCCCATTCCGCATCGCAAAGCCGGTTGTAGACCGAGGCCTCGGGAAAGCGCTCGCGGCGGCGGCCGCAGACCACCGCGGCGCGGGGATGGGCCAGCAGGAAGTCGCGCGCGGTCTCGATCCAGCCGGGCTGCAGCCTGCAGTCGCCGTCGATGAACTGCACGAGGTCGACCGGCCCCCCGGCCATCAGCGCCGCGAAGCCCGCGTTGCGGCCCCGGGCGGCGGTGAAGGGAAGCGCGGGGTCGAGCGCCACCACCACCGCCCCGGCCGCCTGCGCCGCCGCCGGGCTGCCGTCGGTCGAGCCCGAATCGACATAGACCACCCGCGCGACCGCGGCGGGGATCGAGGCCAGGCAGGCCACCAGCCGGGCGCCTTCGTTGCGGCCGATGACGACCGCGCCGATCACCGGGACGGCGGGATCCCGGCGGGCGGCCCCGTCTGCGCCCGGGGCGCCGCTCATGGCGCCGGCCCCGGGGTTTGCGCCGCGCTGCCGGCAGGGTCGCCGATCTCGGCGGGGTCGCGCATGCGGATCAGCCGCGCCGGCACGCCGCCCACCACCGCATAGGGCGGCACGTCGCGCACCACCACCGCATTGGCGCCGATGACGGCGCCGCGGCCGACCGTGACGGCGCCGAGGATCACCGCGCCGGCGCCGACATCGACATGGTCGCCGATCACCGGCCGGGCCTCGAGGTCGCGCGGCGAGGCGATGCCCAGGGTCGTGTTCTGCCGCAGGACCACGTCCGAGCCGATGGCGCGGGCGACGAGGATCATGCCGCCGAAATGGTCGATCCGCACGCGCCGGCCCACCGGCATCGAATAGGGCAGGCTGATGCCGCCGGCCCATTGGCAGAGCTTGTACATCACCTTGTAGAGCAGGCTCAGCGGCATCCGCAGGGGGCGCGGCCGCACCGACATCCGCCAGTTGCCGAAACGGTGCCAGAACAGCGCCCAGAACCCCTGCGCGAAGGGGTCGGAATCGTTGCTGCGGAAATCCTCGGCCACCAGCGCCCAGAAGCCGATGCCGGGCGGGTTGAGGTTGCGCCGGCCGTCATGGGGCAGGGGCGGATCGCGGCGGGCGGCGGCACTCATCGCCGCTCCCCCCGCAGCAGCGGGCGCAGCGCCAGCCGCGCGAAATCGCCCGCAAAGCCCTGCGGATGGGCCGGCGGGCGCCCGCGCAGGCGGCTGAGCAGCAGATGCAGATGCGCCCCGGCGAGACAGGCCAGGCCGCAGGCCAGGGCCCCCGCCCGGCCGCGGGTGCGGGTGAAGTAGAGCCGCCAGCTGTCGAACCAGTAGGCCGGCAGCCGCCGCGGCCGCTCCTCGCCGCTGCGCAGCCCGGTTGCGGCGCCCGCGACATGCTCGACCCGCGCGGCGGGGTGGTACCAGATGCTCCAGCCGGCACGGCGCAGCCGGTGCATCAGCTCGACCTCCTCGAAATAGAGGAAGAAGCCCGGGTCGAAGCCGCCCGCCTCGGCCAGCGCGCGGCGGCGCAGCATCACCGCCGCCCCGGCCACCCAGCCGACCTGCCGCGTCGCCGGGCCGGGCGGCAGCGGCACCGCCCAGCGGGCGGTCAGCCGGTCGAGCGGGCCGAAGCGCGCCGCGCCGGCGAATTCCGACACCGGCGAGGGGAAGCGGAAGGCCGAGGTGACCGCCGGCCCGCCGCCGGGGGCGTCGATCCCCGCGCCGACCGCCGCGGCCCCGGGATGGGCCTCGAGAAAGGCGGCCAGTTCGGCGATGGCCTCGGTCTTGAGGCAGGCATCGGGGTTGAGCAGGAAGACCAGTTCGGGCGCCGCCCCGCGCGCCGCCAGCGCCGCCAGGACGAGGTTGTTGGCCCGCCCGAAGCCGTGGTTCACGGTCTCGGGATAGAGCGTGACGCGGTCGCCCCAGCCGGCGGCGGCATGGGCCGCGGCCAGCCGCGCGGCATCGCCGCCGGGCGAGGCGTTGTCGACCAGATGCACCTCGACCCGGCGCCCGCCATGCCCGCGCGCCAGCACGCTGCCGACCGCGCGCAGGGCAAGGTCGGCGGTGCCGTAGTTGACCACGATCACCGCGACATCGGCCGGGGGCATGCGGGGCGTCGTCATCGGACGGCGACCTCGAAGGGGGGCGGGGCTGGGACCGGAACCATCACGGCGGGCTTCAAAGCACGGATTTGCCGGCAGTCCTAGGGGAAGCATGTGGCCCGTCCGTGAAATCCCCGGGGCTTGACCGGGGCGCGGCGGCGACGGGGGCGCCCCGGCCGCAGGCGGCGCGCGCCCTGCCCACCCTTTCATCGGGCCGCAAACCGCCCGCATGCCCCGCCGGCATCCGTCGCCTTCGCGCCGCGGCGGCGCAGGACGATTTCCCTCTGCGGCCGGACAGTCTAGAAAGGGGCCGGATCCGTGCCTGCCAGGACTGCATGCCCAATACCTTCGCCTATGTGATGCTCTTCGCCTGGCCGCTGGTGGCGCTGGTGCTGTTCCAGCGGCTGCCGCTGCCCAAGGCGCTGATCTGGACGATCCTCGGGGGCTTCCTCATCCTGCCCTCGAACATGGGCATCAAGCTGCCGATGATCCCCGAGATCAACAAGGCGCTGGTCCCGAGCCTCAGCGCGGCGGTCCTGTGCCTGATCTATGCGCCGCGCCAGGCACCGACGGCCTCGCCGTCCCCGGGCGGGCGCATGCTGATCCTCGGCCTTCTCGTGCTGCTCGTCCTTTCGCCCGTCCTGACGGTGCTGCAGAACGCCGAGCCGATCCCCTTCGGCCCCCGGATCCTCCCCGGGCTGCGGCTCTACGATGCCTTCTCGATGATCTCCGGCATGATCGTCATGATCCTGCCCTTCCTCCTCGGCTGGCGTCATCTGGCCACGGCCGAGGCGCAGCGCATGGTGCTGCAGGCCTTCGTGCTCGGCGCGCTGGCCTATTCGCTGCCGGCCCTCTTCGAGATCCGGATGAGCCCGCAGCTCAACAACTGGGTCTACGGCTATTTCCCGCATTCCTTCATCCAGCACATCCGCGCCGGCGGCTTCCGCCCGCTGGTCTTTCTCAACCACGGCCTGATGCTCGGCACCTTCCTCGCCATGGCGATCCTCGCCGCCCTGGCGCTGTGGCGCCAGGCCAGGCGCGAGGGCGGCGCGGCGGGCCGCTGGCTGCTGGCCGCGGTCTGGCTGGCGATGACGCTGGTCCTGTCGAAGAACGTCGGGGCGCTGGTGATCACGCTGGCGCTGGCGCCGCTGGTCGCGCTGACCGGCGCGCGGCTGCAGCTGGCCGCCGCCGCGGTGATCGCCTGCATCGTGCTGTGCTATCCGGTGCTGCGCGGCGCCGGCCTCGTGCCGGTGGAGGATATCCACGAGATCGCCCTTTCCTTCAGCGAGGAGCGGGCGCAGTCGCTGAAGTTCCGCCTCGACAACGAGGATGCGCTCCTCGACCACGCCAACCGCAAGCCCTTCTCGGGCTGGGGCTCCTGGGGACGCAACATGCTCTTCGATCCCGAGACCGGAGGGGAACTGAGCGTGCTCGACGGCATGTGGGTGATCCTGATCGGGGTCTACGGATGGCCGGGCTATCTTGCGCATTTCGGCCTCCTGACGCTGCCCATCCTGATGATGGCACTGCGGCGGCGGCGCTTCGCGCAGACGCGCATCGTGCCGGGCCTGGCGCTGGTCCTGGGGGTGACGCTCATCGACCTTCTGCCCAATGCCGGACTGGTGGCCCATGTCTGGCTGATCGCCGGGGCGCTGGCCGGGCATGTCCTGCAGGCCCGGGACGAGGCCGCGGCGCCGCCTACCGCGACGCCCGCCCCGGGCCGGCGGCGCCCGCCGGCGGAGCCGAAGACCCTGCCGGCCGGGCCGCGGCGCCGGGCACCGCCGGCGGGTGCTGCCGCGCTTCCCCGCAGGCGCGGCCGGTGACGGCCTCTCCCGTGACAGCAGCCCTGCGCATCGGCCTGGTGACGCCGGCCTGGCCGGGACACCGGACGGCCAACGGCATCGCCACCGTGGTCACCCATATCGCCGCGGGTCTCGAGGCCTGCGGCCACGAGGTCACCATCATCGCGCTTGCGGCCGACGGGCCGCCGGGCGCGGCCCGTGTCGTCGCCGTGCCCGCCCCTGCGCCGGGCCTGCTCGACCGGCTGCGGCTGCGGCTGCGACCCGGTGACGGCAGCGTGCTGCACCGCCTCCACGGCCTGCGGATCGCCGCCGCCGTCACCGAGGCGGTCCGCCGCCACGGGATCGAGGTGGTGGTGATGGAGGAGACCTTCGGCTGGGCGGGAACCGTCCGCGACGCCGTGGCGATCCCGGTGGTGGCGACACTGCACGGCCCCTGGTGGCTGCACACCGCCGTCGAGGGTTCCGGCAACGCCCGGGAGGATGCCTGGCGCGAGGCCCGCGAGGCGGCTGCGCTGCGGCGGGTCGACGGCATCACGGCGCCGTCCCGGGACGTGCTGGAACGGACGCGGACCCTCTGGGGATTGCCCGACGTCCCGCAGGCCGTCATCCCCAATCCGATGCCCGTCGGGCAGGCCGCGGCCGGACCGCCGCCCGGCCCGGCAGATCCGGAAAGGCTGCTCTTCGTCGGCCGCTTCGACCGGATCAAGGGCGGCGATGTGGTGATCGAGGCCTTCGCGCGGCTGGCACCCCTGCACCCCGGCTGCCGGCTGACCTTCGTAGGCCCCGACCGGGGGATCGGCCTTCCCGGCGGCGGGCGCCTGTTCCTGCAGGAGGCGGTGGCGCGGCTGCCGGCGGCGGTGCGGGCGCGGATCGACATCCTCGGCCCGCGCAGCCGCGAGGAGGTCGCCGCGCTGCGCGGGGCGCATGGCATCGCCATCGTCGCCTCGCGCTACGAGACCTTCGGCGGCACCATGGCCGAGGCCATGGCGGCGGGATCGGCGCTGGTCTGCACCCGCGTCGGCGGCTGCCCGGAGATGCTGTCGGACGGCGAGACCGGCCTTCTGGTGCCACCCGAGGACCCCGGGGCCATCGCCGCGGCCTGCCTGCGGCTGCTGCAGGACCCGCCGCTGGCGGCGCGTCTCGGCGCGGCAGCGCGGCAGCACATCGCCGCGACCCTGGACCCGGCCGCGATCGGCCGGCAGATGGCGGCCTTCCTGGCCCCGATCTGCCGGCGCTGAGGCGTCAGATCCCCATCCGGCGCAGCCGGTGGCCGATCCGCCGGTAGAGGGCGGGGGGCAGGATGTCCCGCAGCCGGGCGTGCCGGGCTTCCTGGCGGTCCGCCTGGTCGGCGGTGCCGGGGCGCGGCTTGAACAGCGTCGAATGCGCCTTGCGCGTCGAATCCCAGGTCGCGGTGTAGTAGTAGAGCGCGATCGACATCCGCGGCTCGCCGTCGGGATGGGCCACCGGCTGGGGATTGCCGTGCCAGGTGTCCGAGGCGGTGCTGAAGCAGACCATGCGGTTGAAGATCGGCACGAAGCTTGCGACCTTCTCGGTCATGCCGGTGTTCCAGATCTCGAAGGACCCGCCCCACTCCTCCTTCCAGTCGGGGTTCAGATAGATCAGCACGTTGAGCCGGCGCTCGAGGTTCAGCTTGCCGTGGTGGTTGAAGTCGGCGTGGATGTCGAGGTGGCCGCCGTTGGACACCACATGGATCCCGCCGCCGGAGTAGTAGGGGTCGGGGATCAGCCCGTCGATCCCGGTCATCTCCTCGAGGAAGGCCAGGAAGGCGCGCGAGTTCAGCGCATGGAAGACGCTGCGCGTGTAGGGCGGCAGCCGTTCGGGCATGTAGGCGGTCTTGAGCTTCTCCTGCGGGCGGTTGAAGAAGCTCTCCGCCTCGGGCAGTTCGCGCAGTTCGGCGCGCACGCGCTCGAGAATCTCGGGCGGCAGGAAATTGTCGAAGCAGCCGTGCGGATAGGGCTTGCGCGCGCGGTAGGCCTCGCCGGCCGCCCGCCCGACCTCGCGTGCCGCCTCGATCGGGAAGACCAGGTTCCGGGGGTCGATCGTCATGACGGGGTCTGGCATCGGGTCCTCGTGAGGCGCGCGCGGGCGGTGGCGCGCGGTGGGGGATGGGGTCTGTTCACCGGCCTGCCCGCCGGTCCGCGGCAGGGAGCCGCCACGGCGGCGGATCAAACCGCCGGAAGGTGGAAATTTCAAGGCGGCGCGCTGTCGCCCCGGTGCCGCCGCCTGCGGGACACCGCGGGCCGGACCGCCCCTGCGGCGGGCCGGGCCTGGTCGAACCTTGCCGGCACGCTCCAGAGCACATGGCCGGAGGCCAGCTGGCGCTCCGTCGCCCCGGCCGCCCCGAGAAGGGTGCCGGCATCGGCCGGGCCCCCCACGGGGGGAAGGACGATCAGCCGCACGTCCAGGTCCCGGATCGCCGCCAGCAGATCCGCGTCCGGCGCGTCGGTGCCGCCCGAGCGGCTCGCGCCCCAGCGGCCAGAAGCAGGCTTTCGATCGCCGCCCATTCGATGGTGCCTGACACCGGATCGGTGAAGACGGCGGCAAGGGCCTTGCGGTGCTTGCTGTTCATCGGGGCAAGGCAGAGACTGCTAGCGAAAACTGCAAGCATGATGGCGGTGCAGCCTAAGATGACGCCAAGACAAGGAGCGTGGGCTGCACGCCATATTCGGCGACCAGCTCCGATACCGTGCGCTCGCCCTTCACGGCTTCCAGAGTCACGCGAGCCTTGAAGCCCGCGTCATGGTTCCTGCGTTTCTTCATGCTCTGATCTCCCCGGTCTTGGAGACCCGCAGACGTCAGATCGTAGCTTCCGTCACCGTCCGACTTTCGGGGGTGGCTCACCCAGCCAGCCGGAGTTTGAAGACACACGCCCGGCCCCTCATAGGTAGCAGTTCACGCCATAAATCAGATTGACGTCGGGCACGGGTATGCGGAGCGGCCACCACCGTTCCGAGCGATCAGGGAAATGATGCGCGATGATGCTGCGCAGATTGAAGATCGCATTCACATGCTCCACGGCCATGTAGTAGTCGTACGGCAGACCGGCTTTACGGGCAGTTCGGCGCGGACCCAGCATCCGGCCAAATCTCCAAGCCAGTCCAGGGTCGCACGGCAAGATCAACGACACGACGCCGCCGGGACGTACAACTCGCACCCATTCCTCGAGAACCGCAACGGGTGAGGGCAGATGCTCCAGGACATGGGTGGCGATAACGCGGTCTACGCTGTTGTCCGGAAAGGGCAGGCTGGAGCCGGTTAGGTGTTGAATGTCTATGCGCGCATCCCAGTTGCGCGCCTTGAGCCAATCAATGACCTTGGCGTCGTGGTCGCTCGCGATGTAGCGCGAGAAACCGTGGCGGACCGCGGAGAAATGCGCCATGGTGCCGACGCCAAGTTCAAGCACCGTATCATAATGCGCCGCCAGACGCGTGTCGGCTTCAATTATGCTGTGGGTGTTTTTCAGGATCCGCCCGCTCAGCGTTTTCCCATAGTTTGCAGCCTCGTAATTCTCGAGCCAGAGAGTCTCATATTGCGCCCATGAACCCGGCGTCTCGAATTTCTTCTGCTTCGTCATGGCCCCTTTTCCTCGGAGTCGGCAGCTTCTTCAGGAAGCTTCCAGAGCACGTAGCCGGGTGGCGTCTCCGTCCGTGTGGCCCCAACCCCCCTGAGTAGATCATCGGCATCGGCCGGCCCGTCGCTGGCGGGCAGCACGATCAGCCGCACGTCCAGGTCCCGGATCGCCGCCAGCAGATCCGCGCCCGGCACATCGGCGGCCCCGGTCACCCACTCCGCCAGAAGCCGGCGGGGCGCGAGCCGCTCGGGCGGCACCAGCGCAGCGGCCTGATCGAGATACAGCGCCCGGCTGAACACCAGCGCCGGATGCCCCTCGCGCCCCGGGAGCCAGGCGGCAATCGCCTCGGGGGCAAGGACGGTCCCCGCCTCGGGCGCGACCGCCAGGATCTCCCGGACGATCGGTTCCGCCTGCGGCGGGACCTTGTGGATCGACGGGCGCAGGGCGGTCTCTTCCATTCCGATCAGCCCCGAGGGCAGCAGCGACATCGCGGCAAGGCCCAGGGCCGCGACGGTTCCGCCGGTGCGCGGCCGGCCGCTGCGGACCGCGGCCCAGGTCAGGGCCGCCGCAAGGAATGTCGGCACGGGCAGCGCCCACCAGATGCGGAAGTTCAGCCCGCCGGTCACGTACCGGTCATAGGCCGCCCAGAGCAGGGGGTTGATCGCGACGATCATCAGCACGGCGAGATAGGCGGCGATCCACCGGCCCCCGGGTCCGGTCCTGCCCGCCAGCACCGCGGCGGCGATGGTGGCCAGAAGCAGGGCGAGCGTGGGCTTCTGGGCCGCCATGCTCCAGAAGCCGAGATCGGCCGAGACGGCTCCCCCGCCGCCATCGCTCGCGCTCAGCGGCCTGTCGAAGAGCAGGAGCGAGAGTCCCGCCGCCACCGGCACCGCCGCGGCCGCGAGCAGGACGACCCGCCGCCCTGCGCCGTCCGGCCAGGCGAGCTGCCCCGCCACGACCGCCGCAAGCAGCGCCAGCGGGGCAAGGTAGATCGCGTTGGCGGTCAGGCCGACCGCCGCCGTGCAGAGGCCGGACAGCGCCGCAAGCAGCGGCACGAGACCGCCGTGCCGGGCCGAACCCCGCGCCACCAGGAAGACCGTCAGCGGAACGAGGATCAGGATCAGCGGCGCCTTGCCGTGGAACATCCGCCCGATCCCGTGCACGCCCCAGGTCTGCAGATTCCCCGCCAGCGCCATCGGGGCGAGCACGGCGAGAAGCGCGAAGACGAGCCAGTGCCTGCCGAACATCCCGTGGCCCATCACCGCCAGGGCGCAGGCCCAGGCCCCGCACCAGACGACCGGCAGGAGCAGGTGGGCCACGGTGATGACCGGGAACCCCGTCAGCCAGGAAATCGCCGCCGTCAGGGTGGGCAGGGATTCGGCCCGGTAGTTCGAACCGAGAAGGGGCCAGTCCGCCGCGCCGTGCATCGTGTCGGCCGCCATCATGCAGCCCTGCCCGGACAGCAGGCCGATCGGCAGGTTGAGATAGAAGGCATCGTCCGAGTCGGGCCGCAGGACGAGGATGTAGACCGCGACGATGCCGAGGCCGAGCAGGACGAGCCCGGCCCATGCCGCGCCGGGGCGGGACGCGGCTGCGGGCGGCCGGCAGGTCACGGGTTCGTTGCGCTCGGCCAGGGTGGCCAGCGCGAGCAGGACGGTGATGCCCCAGAGCGGCAGGGCATCGGAGGTCGGCACGAAGGCCAGCGCCGCAAGGGCAAAGGCCGCCAGGCCGCCTGCCCAGAGCCAGGCCCGGCTTCCGCGGGGCAGGCCGACCTGAAGGGGCAGTTTCGCCGGGGGCAGCAGGATCGGGGCCAGCGCCTTGCGGAGGGTCAGCAGCGCCCCCGCCGCCCCGAGCAGCCCGGACCCGAAGGCGAGCCAGAGCCATTCGACCCGCCCGCAGCCCAGGGTCAGCGGGATCGAGACCAGCGACCAGCCCGCGAAGAAGCCCAGCCACAGCAGCAGCGCATCCAGCGCGGCCCGCAGGGCGCCGGGCACGCCGTTCACTGGCGCGCCCCGAGGATGATCACCAGACCGCAGATGATGAAGGCCGATCCCAGGAGGTAGGTCGCCGAAAGCCGCTCGCCGAACAGCACGACGGCCGCGACCGGCACCAGCACGAAGGAGAGCGACGTGAACATGTAGGCATAGGCGAGCGACAGGTCCCGCAGGGCCAGCACCCACAGCGCGGTGGCGGCGGCATAGATGCCGAGCGCAGTCCCGAAGATCGCGATGGTCCGCCAGTCGCCGAGGAGGGCGGCGACCGGCAGGCCCTGGATGCGGTCCGCCGTCATCTTGAAGAGAATCTGGCCGGCGGCGATGCACAGCACGGCAAGCAGCACCAGAAGGAGGGGCGGCATGATCAGGGGTCTCCGCCGCCGGCGGCCGTCGCGTGGCGCCGCTCCGGACCCGGGCGCAGGTCGGGCCCGAGCGCGGGAAGATGGACGCGCTGCTGCAGCGGACGCTTCGGCTCCGAGGCGATGTCGCTGCTGAAGAAGAAGAGCAGCATCTGCAGCCCGGCGATGATCGGCATCGCCGCGAGCATGACGGTGCCCGTCGTCGCCGGCACCCCGCTGCGCAGCGAGACCCACCATTCCACCGCCCCGAACAGGGTTCCGAAGACGAACAGTGCCAGTCCGATCACCAGGTTGAGCGATGCGAAACTGAAGTCCCGCAGGAAATACTGGTAGACGATCCGGCGCAGGACCGCCTTGAGGTGCTTCCCGAGGAACTCGCCCAGGATCTGCCTGATCTTCAGTCCGCTCACCTCGTCGCCATAGACCGCGCGCATCGGCACGTCGACGACCACCGCCCGGACCTCGCCCAGCCGGATCAGCATGTCGGTCTCGAAGAAGTACCGCTCCGACAGGGTGGAGAGGTCGAGCGCCGCCAGCGCCCGGCAATGGACCGCGGTATAGCCGTTGGTGGGATCGAACACGCTCCAGTAGCCGCTGGACAGCTTGGTCAGGAAACTGAGCACGGCATTGCCGAACAGCCGCACGCGGGGCATCCCGCGCACCGCCGTGACCGAGAAGAACCGGTTGCCCTTGGCATAATCGGCCTCGCCCGCCGCGACCGGGGCCGCGAAACGGGGAATGAGCGCGGGATCCATCTGCCCGTCCCCGTCGACCTTCACGACGATGTCGAGACCTTCCTCGATGGCAGCCCGGTAGCCGGTGACCACGGCACCGCCGACGCCCTTGTTGCGCTCGTGGCGCAGCACGCGCACCCGCGGATCGGTCACGTTCCGCTCGATGAAGTCCCCCGACCCCTCCGGGCAGCAGTCGTCCACGGCGAATATGCGCGACACTTCCGGCCCGATGCCGGCCAGGACGGCAAGCACATGCCTGGTGACACGGTAGCAGGGCACCACGACCGCAATGCGCACCGGGCGCGGCATCGGGGCCCTGTCCGTCATGCCGTGAACCCCGGGCGGACGGGCGGGCCCCCGGTCAGCGCCGCCACCCGACCCGCGACAGCCCCGCAGGCGTCCGGTGTCCGGGGAAGGTTGCGGGTTCCGGGCGCGGTCAAGGCCATCACCTGCCTGCGGGCAGCCCTTGCGGGGATCGCCCTGCGGTCCCGAAGCGCCGACCGCACCCGCGTGAACGGCCGGCACGGCGCGATGGCTGGAACGGGACGGACAAGGTCATCCTCGCAGGAATAGGACTCTGGAATCGCTGTGAGTTCCAAGCCTGCCGTGTCTAGCGCATCGACGGTGCAAATGCCACCGGAACCGCGCGGAGCGGCCGCTCCGGCCGGGCCTCTCATCGGCGGCACGGGACCGGCGGCCCGCGGCGAGGTCAGGGCCCTACCCACCCGCCGCCATCCGGCGGAAGGTCTCGTTGCCCGCGACCAGGTCGTCATAGGTGCCCCGGGCCACCAGCTGGCCCCTCTCCATCAGGAAGATCGTGTCGCAGTCGCGCACGGTCGAGAGCCGGTGCGCGATCAGGATCACCGTCTTGTCGTTGCGGATCGAGGCCACCGCCTCCATCACCACCCGCTCGGTGATCGTGTCGAGCGCGCTCGTCGCCTCGTCGAGGATCAGAAGCGTGGGGTCGTGGTAGAGCGCGCGGGCGATGCCGATGCGCTGGCGCTGGCCGCCCGAGAGACGCACGCCGCGCTCGCCGACGATGGCGTCATAGCCCTGCGGCAGGTCGGCGGTGATGAAGTCGTGCAGCGCCGCGAGCCGCGCCGCGCGCTCGACCGCGGCGCGGTCGATCTCTTCGGGGGGCACGCCGAAGGCGATGTTGGCGGCCACCGAGTCGTCGGTCAGGTAGATGCTCTGCGGCACATAGCCGACCGTGCGCTGCCAGGCGCGCATCGTCTCGCGCGTGACCGCCACGCCGTCGACGCGGATCTCGCCCTCCTGCGGGACGAGCAGGCCGAGGATCAGGTCGACGAGCGTCGTCTTGCCCGCCCCGGTGCCGCCGACGATGCCCACGGTATGGCGGGCGGGCACGGTCAGGCTGACCGCCTCGAGCGCGGCGCGGCCGGTCTCGGGATAGGCATAGCCGACGCCGTCGAGATCGAGCTGCCGCGTCAGCGCCAGGCGCTGGCCCGGGGGCGCGGCGAGGGGGCGCGCCTGCACGCCGGCCCGCGCCGCCATGATGTCGCCGTGGATGAGGTCGAGGGCGGGGGTATTGGCGCGGATCGAGGCCAGCCCGTGGTAGATCTGCTGCAGCGCCGGCAGGAGCCGCATCACCGCGAAGGCGAAGACGCCGAGCGTCGGGATCACCGCCAGGAGATCGCCGTCGCTGCGCAGCAGGAGCACGAAGACGAGGACCAGAAGCACCCCGAAGGTCAGCGCCTCGAGCACGAAGCGCGGCAGTTCGCCCATGATCTGCAGGATGGCCATGGCGTCGGCGAAACGCCGTGCCGCGCCGTCGAAGCGGTCCAGGTAGCTGTCCTCGAGCCCCAGGAGCTTGACCTCGCGGAACCCGCCCGAGGCCTCGTTGGTCAGCCGGTAGCGGTCGCCGCTGCGTTCGAGCATCTCGCGCCCGGCGCGCTGCAGGCGGCGGCGCAGCCAGACATAGATCGACGCATAGCCGCCCCCCATCAGCAGCGCGGCGAGGATCGAGACCTGCGGATCGACCGCCAGGAGGAAGCCCACCACCGCCAGCGACAGGAGCGCGCTGGCCAGGAGCCGGAGCGAGGGGACGACCACGCTGTTGACCAGCCGGTCGACCTCGCCCAGCACGCGGTGGCTGACATCGGCGCTGTTGCGTGTCAGGAACCAGGCGTAGGGCTGGTGCAGATAGGCCGCCAGCAGCCGGCCGGAGATCGCGCGGGTGCGCATGGTCGAGAAGCGGATGATCGCATAGGTGCCGCCGGCCTTGACCGCGAGCCCCGCCATGACCACGGCGAAGACCGCCGCGGCCAGCGCCATCTGGAAGGCCGGGATCCCGGTGAAGCCGAAGGTCCCGTAGGCCCAGGACAGGGCGCGGCTTTCCTCGATCGCCCCGGGCCGGGCGAGCACGCCGAGGAGCACGAAGACCGTCGAGATGCCCAGCACCTCGGCGAAGGCGACGATCACCATGAGCCCCATCAGGAGCAGGAAGCGCCGCCGCTCGCCGGCGTCGAGCAGGTCGAAGATCTGGCGGTAGACCCGGATCACGCGGACAGATCCTCAGCATCCGGCCCGGCGGCCGGCCCGGGCCGGGCCAGCACTAGGCAGCGGCGGCGGCGGCGTCAACCGCAGATGCCTCAGAGATCCCAGACCTCGACCGTGACCGTCGCCCGGGTATAGTTGCCCATGTCGTCGGCAGCCCAGTAGTGGAAGCTGTCGGTGCCGGTGAAGCCGTGGTTCGGCCGGTAGAGCAGCGTCCCGTCCGCCTGCTGGAAGACATCGCCGTTGCCCGGATCGGTGAAACCGTCCACGGCCAGGTGGCGGTTCTCGGGATCGCGGTCGTTGGCCAGCACGTCGATCAGCACGTCGAGCCCCGCGACGGTGGCGGCGAAGTCGTTCTGGACGACGGGCGCGGCATTGCCCGGATCATAGCGCCCGTTGTGGGGGACGCCCCAGCTGTTCAGGTCCCCGTCGGAGATGTTGAGCGTGACCAGGTAGCTGAATTTCAGGAGTTCGCCCGTCGCCCGGTCGGCGACGAGATCGGGGATCAGCGCCACCTTCCGGCCATCGGCCAGCGTGTAATAGCCCGTCGACCGCAGGAGATCGGGCACCTCCCAGCGATAGATCGTCTGCGGTTCCCATGCCATCTGCCTGGAGGTACTCCCGAGCGAGTCGGTCTTGGTGCCGGAGAGCACGAGATCCTGATGGACTGCGAGGGTGACGCTGCCCTGGACGAAGCCCAGCCTGCCCTCGACCAGGTCGTCCGAACTCATGATCTGGTGGCGGGCGGCGTTGAACCCCTGATAGGCGGTGCCGACACCGGTCATCTCGACATCGATGAGGACGATGCCGAACTGGTTGTCGGGCACGAAGAAGGTCGGCTGGCGGGAAACGTCGACGCCGGTCCGGAAGCCGTCGATGCTCAGACCGTTCATCACCATGCCGAAGGCATTGCTGCCCAGGACGAGACCGGCCTGCGCCTCGAACCAGCCGCCGCTGCGGGTGCCGATCAGGTCGAAGTCGAGCATCGTGTAGTGCCCGGTATAGCTGATGTCGGTGCCCTGGCGGGTCTCCCAGTTCAGGAACCCGTCGAGGACCGTGCGGACGTCGTGGTATTGCGCCGCCACCCCCTTGATGACGATCAGCCCGATCTCGGTTCCGAAGGCCTCGTTGTCGCGGAAGCCCTGGATCGGCGCCTGGTTGACGGTCACCGTACTTCCGCCATAGCCGATCTCGGGATGGTCGAGGTTCGCCGTCAGCGGATTGGTCGGGGCCGAGCGGTGCATCCAGACATAGCCATGCGTGGTGTTGACGGCGACGTTCTCGGCCGCCTCGACCAGGCGTCCGGCGAAGAAGAAGCCGTCGCCGGTGCGGCCGTTGTCGTGGCGTGGCAGGTCATTGGCATGCTTGACCTCCCATTCCCCCCAGCCGATCCCTTCCGAACGGATCGCCATGTTGCGCAGCCAGATGCCGGTCTCGTCGCCGTCCTCGGCGGCGAAGGCGGCGCCGAAGACGTCGAAGGCCACGTTCTCGATGAAGTCGGCATGGCTCGAATGGTGCACGAAGCCCCAGCCGGGCGCGCCCGAGACCGTGTTGCCGAGCGCGATCGCCGGGTTCTCCTGGTCGAGCGTGCCGGTCTTGTGGAAGTGGAAGGAATAGCGGCCCTTGATGTTGCTGTCGGCCGAGACCGACGAGAGCGCGCCGAGATCGAAGGCCGGGCGTGACTTGTCGGTGCGGCCGAGATCGTCGAAGGCGGCATAGCGCACGTCGACATCGTCGCTGTGCATGAACATCACGTGGCCGCGGTGATGCACCGCGGTGTCGGCGCCGTTCTCGCTCGCGAAGGTGATGTTGCGCGTCATGTTGGCGACATAGGCGAAGAGGTCGTCGCGCGGCGTGTCGTGGTTGTGGACCAGCGCGCGGTCGAGCGTCACCGTGCCGCCGTTGATGGCGACGATCCGCACCTCCTCGTCCTGGCTCTCGTGATGGACGACCCGGCGCAGCGTGTTGTCCCAGGCCCAGCCGGTCTTGTGCGTGCCGCTGACCACCAGCGTGTCGCCGACCTGCCAGCCGGTGGGCACCTCGGCCAGCGTGATCGTGGTGTCGCCGCGCATCGGGGCCTCGGCGACCTTGAGGAAGGCGGTCTTCTCGGCACCGTGGATCTCCACCGCGCCATGCGAGACCAGCCCGCGCGAGACCAGCATCGGATCCCAGGCGACGTTGATGTTGCCGTTGTCGGCGAACAGGATCTGGACGTCGACCCCGGCCTCGATCGGGCGGGCGGCGGTGCCGATCTCGAGCCGGCCGCTGGGCGCCACCACCATCGTGTCGATCACCAGCCGCGTGTCGCGGTCGGTGGCGAAGGACAGTTCGCCGTCGACCCGCAGGGTGAAGAGCGCGGCATCGCTCTCGCCGTCATAGGTCACCGAGATGCCCTCGGGGATCAGCGCCCGTGCGCCCTCGCCGGGGATCCGGCCCTGCCACCAGGTCGCCGGATCGAACCAGTCGCCGTCGGCGACGGCGACATGCGTGGCCTCCGCCCGCGGCACCAGCGACAGCACCCGGATGTGTTCGTTGGCCATCGCCGCATTGTCGCCATGGGCATGGGTCTCGGGCTGCGCCATCACCGCGGCCACGAAGGCATCGGCCTCGGCCGGATCCATCGGCGGCGTCGGGCCGTGGTCGTGGCCGCCCCCCGTATCGCCCCCCGTATCGCCCCCCGTATCGCCGCCGCTGCCGCCGCTGCCGCCGTCGCCGGGCAGCGGGTCGGGGTCGTGGTCATGCCCGTCGCCGGGCAGCGGGTCGGGATCGCTGCCGCAGCCGCAGAGGCAGAGGCAGACGTTGCCGCCATCCTCCGGGCAGGGCCCCACCTCGCCGGCGTCGATCGGCCCGGCATGGCTGAGGCTCGGGACGCCGACCACGGCGCGCAGCCCGTCGCTGTCGGGCCCCTGCCATTCGAAGCGCAGGCTCTGGACGCCGAAGTTCTCGAAATAGCGGACCTCGACCTGGTGGGCGCCGGCCTCGAGATCGAGCGTGACCGCGCGTTCGACCGTGGCATGGGCGCCGTCGTTGTCGATCACCTGCCGGCCGTTGACGAAGAGCACCGCGCCGTCGTCCGAGGTCAGGAAGAAGGTGTAGCGGCCGGCATTGACCACGTTCAGGTCGCCGGCGAAGCGTGCGGCGAAGAGGTCGCCGGGGCCGCCCTGCCAGAAGGCCGCCTCGGACTGCAGCCAGTTCAGCGAGGCCACCGTGCCGACGGCAGCCGGCGTGGCGGTGAAGTCGATCTCGGCCAGGCGCGCCACCGGGGCAGCGAGGGCGAAATACTCGGCATAGAGCCCGGGCCGCAGGGCATCGCCGCTGCTGCCGTCCTGGTGGCTGAGGCTGCCCTGCGAGATCAGCGCGCGGGCGCCGAAGCTGTCGGGGCCGCGCCATTCCAGCCGCAGGCTCTGGACGCCCCAGTTCTCGAAGTAGCGGACCTCGATCTGATGGGCGCCGGAGGCGAGGTCGAGCGTGACCATGCGCTCGACCGTGGCATGGGCGCCGTCGTTGTCGATCACCTGCTGGCCGTTGATGTAGAGCGCCGAGCCGTCGTCCGAGGTCAGGAAGAAGGTGTAGCTGCCGCCGCGCTCGACGTTGAGCTGGCCGGAATAGCGCGCGGCGAAGAGGTTGATGGGCCCGTCCTGCCAGAACGGCGCGTCGGAGCGCATCCAGTCGAGCCGGTCGACGATGCCGGTGGCCGCGGGCGTGGCGGTGAAGTCGATCTGGGCGAGGCTTGCCACCTCGGCGGACAGCCGGAAATAGCTGGCCTGGAGACCGATCTTGCCCGGTTCGGGTTCGGGCTGGGGTTCCGGATCGGGCTCGGGGGTCGGACCGGGCTCGGGGGTCGGACCGGGCTCGGGCACCGGATCGGGAACCGGATCCGGATTGACCGGAATGGGCTTCATGCTGACCGCCGAGCCGTCGAGCATCACGCGCTGGTCGCCGGTGTCGGCGCCCTTCCATTCCAGCCGCAGGCTGTGCCGCCCGGTCTGGTCGAAATAGACGACCTCGATGTCATGCACCCCGGCCTCGAGCCGGAGGGTCACCCTGCTCTTTTCGATCGTGTCCGAGGACAGGTCGCTGGCGACCAGGAGCACCTCCTGGCCGTTGATGCGCAGCGCCGCCACATTGTCGGTGCGCAGGAAGAAGGTGTACCTGCCACCGGTGGTGATCGTGAGATCGCCGCTGAAGCGGGCGGCGAAATGATTGACCGCCCCGCCTTCCCAGAGCGAGGTCTTCATGAGCCCCCAGTGGACCGCGTCGAAGGTATCGACCGCGACCGGGGTCGAGAAGTCGATCTCGTCGAGGCGCTTGATGCTCGCCGGGATGGTGAAGAACTCGGCCAGGAAGCCGCGCAGGGCCCCGGTTCCCACGGTCTGTATGCTCATCTTGCCTGCATCCCCAGTTGCATCCGTTCCGCCTCTGCCGTCGGGCCTTCGCCGGACCTGTCCGGCCCTCCTGCACGTTGCGCGGGCGCTTCACCCTGTTGATTCGCCAAGGCGCTTCAAAGGCTGGACTGTGGCGAAAACCGGATCAGCCGGCCCCCTGCATCGTTTCCGAAAACACTGGTAATCCAGACCCTTGGAACGGCCTGGCACGCTCGGGCAGGCCCCCCCGCGGGCGGTGGCTGCGACAAGGCGACCGCGCCCCCCGAAAGGGGGCCGGACCGAACCGCAACTTCACGCGAAAATGCCTTGCCCTCGGGCTTCTGCGGGCCCTTATTCGTTAACCTTGAATCGGGAAGCGGGCGATCTCAACCCGGGATCTGCCGCGACTCGCGGCCTGCGGCGGTTTCCTGCCCATGCCCCCGGCGCCTGCGCCGTCTTTCCGCTCATCCCCGCCACTGTCGCCATGCGGGAAACGGTGCCCGGCCGAATCATGGCGGCAATGCGGCCGAATCGCGGGCCTGGCGGAAACAACGTGCCGTCGCGGCGGGGTGTGATGCTTAAACCTTCCGGCAAAATCCGGGCAACCGGTGCAACCCGGAGGGGGTGCGGGCGGATCCCTGCGGCTTGCCTGCCGGCGCCGCCGGCCTCACAGCCCCGGCACGAAGCGCGGCAGGGGGCGCAGGACCTCGGCCATGGCCTGCTGCAGGCGGGCCTCGGCCTCGGCCGCGCCGCCGGCGCCGATCGGCACGATCAGGCGCACCAGCGCGCTGTCGCTGCGCCCGTTGGTCAGCTTGCCGGCGAGCAGCTGCAGCTTGGCGGTCAGGCCCGAGGCGGTGCGCCGGCCCTGCTGCTCGAACCAGTAGTAGACCAGCATCCGCTCGGTGCCCTTCTGGATCACCGCGCGGTTGAGGCTGAAGGCGCCCTCGACGGGATGCTGCGCCTCGATCCGGCGCAGTTCGGCGATCTCCCAGCCGCCGCCGGGCAGGCAGACCTCGGGCGAATGCACGCCGCCCTGCAGGTCGTCGCGGTACCAGGCGAGGAAGAGGTCGACCGGCGCCCCGCCCGCCCGGGCGAGCAGCACCGAATGGTAGTCGTCGGCGGCCAGGATGCGCTCGACATCGGGTTCGAGCATGCGGTGCGGGCCGGCCTGCCAGTCGCCCAACTGCGCCGGGAACAGCGCGAAGGGATCGCGCGTCACCGTCACCGGCGGGCGCCCCGCCGCGGCCAGCGCCCGCGACGGCTCGATCAGCCGCAGCCGCAGCGCCTGGGTGCCGAGCCCCGCGGTGTCGAGGTCGAGCGCCTCGGCCAGGCCCGGCCGGTCGCGGCGCAGCCGCAGCATCACCCAGGCCAGCGCGAACAGCAGCAGCACGCAGGACAGGAAGATCACCCAGCCCTCGAAGAAATGGCTGAAGCCCTCGACATGCTCCATCCCCCAGCGGTCCACGATCACCCCGGCCAGCGCGATCCGCACCGAGTTCATCAGCACCGTGATCGGCGCCGCCGAGACGAGCAGCACCGCCTTGTGCCACATCGGCCCGCGGTAGAGCACCGCGAAGATGTAGCTGAAGGACAGGATCGGAAACAGGTAGCGCAGCCCCGAGCAGGCCTCGGCCACATGCAGCTTGTAGACCCCGAGGTCGATGATGTTGCCCTCGAGGAAGACCGGCACGCGCAGCAACTGCAGGAACCACACGCCAAGCTCGGAGGAGATGCCCTGCAGCCAGGTCGAGACCCCGTAGTAGAGCGCCCCGGGCAGCGGCAGCATGTAGACGAGATGCAGCACCGGCGGCCAGAACCCCCGCCCCTGCCGCCAGCCGAACGCGATCAGCAGGATCGCCCCGGCCCAGAGGATCAGCCCGTAGGCGACGATGTCGCCGATGCCGAGCAGCTGCCCCGCCGCGCCGAGCGCCAGCGCCAGGACGAGCAGTGCCAGCCCCGGGCCGCGGTCGGTCACCGGGCCGGGGATCACCGGCTCGCCCTTCAGCTGGCGCAGGAACAGCAGCAGCGACAGCAGCGGGATCAGCGGCCCGTGGCTGTATTCCGGCAGCGCCCAGGCCCGCAGCAGTTCGGCCAGCCCGTCGCGGAAGAACAGCCCCGCCCCGGCGACGGCCAGCAGCAGCCAGCCCACACCGGGGGTGACAAGCCCGCCGAGACGGCGCGGCGCGCGGCGGGAGGGGGCCGGGGAGGGGCCGGTCACGGACATCGTCGGTCTTTCGCTCGGCGCGCCCGGATGCGGCGCGGGTTCGGGGGCGGGCGGCATCATAGACGGGGGATCGCGGCAAAACCATGCCCGCCCGGCCCCGCCGCGGCGGGGCCGGGCCGCCGGTTGCGCATTCACGAACGATCGGACCCGGATCGCCACAATTCTGCCCGGAATGGGCGCAAATCTCGGCGCCGGGGCGGGGTGGCGCCGGGACGGCGCCGGACAGGACCGGGAGAGGACGACAGGATGGGCCTTGCAATCGTCGGCACGATCTCCGGCCTCCTCGCCGCGGCGGCGGCGCTGCTGGCCGGACAGCCCTGGTGGATGGCGCTCGCCCTGCATGCCGGAGCCGGCGCGCTGGCGCTTCTGGCGGCGGCGGCCGTGGTGGCCGCCCGGCGGCCCGGAACCGCGGCCGCACCCGCCGCCGCGCTTGAATCCACGCCGGGCTGAGCCCCGCGGGGCCGCAGATTCGCCCCGCCTTCGCCCCGCGGCCTCCCGGGCAGCGCGGACCGTCCCCGCCGGATCGACAATGGCCCGGCCAGGCCGCGACCGTGGAGCCGGCGGCAACCGGCCCCGGCCCGCCGCACAACCCCGGGATGTATCTTCGGCCCGGGCCCCGATGGCCCTTGGAGTGCGCCGCGGTTTGTGACACATCTCGGGGATGGGGGTGCCTGCGGTATTCGCCGCAGAATTCGTCAATGGTCATTGCGCCTGGGAGCGTTTTCACATGTTCGCGCTGAATGGGATCAAGGCACTGGCCGCGGCCCTCGTCCTGTCGGGGGGCCTGGCCGGCCAGGCCGGGGCGGTCACCTACCATTTCGACAACATCACCGGCAACAACGCCGAACATGCCGCGGCCGGCGCCGCGCAGCTGTTCCTCGATGTCGACCTGGTGGACGACGCGGTGCATTTCGTGTTCCGCAACGCCGGACCGCTGCAGATGACGGTCGCCAACCTCTACATCGACCACGGCACCACCGCGCTCATCCAGAACGCCTCGGTCGGCGCGGCGTCGGAGGGGGTGGAGTTCGCGGGCGGCGGCACGCCCGTCAACGTGCCCCGCGGCAACACCGTCGGCTTCTACGCCGACGACACCTTCTACACCACCCGGCCCCGGGTGCATTACGGGATCAACGTGCTCGAGTTCCAGACGATCGTCTACGAACTCGTCGCCGGGACGACCTTCTCCGACCTGATCGCGGCGCTCGATGCGGGCAACCTGCGGGCCGGCCTGCATGTGATCAACTTCATCGGCGGCGGCCGGGAAAGCTTCGTCAGCGGGGCGCAGGTCGTCCCCATCCCGCTGCCGGCCACGGGCCTGCTGCTGGTCGGCGCGCTCGGCGGGCTGGTGCTGCTGCGCCGCCGCCGTCCGGCGGCCTGAGGGCGCGCGGGGGGCTTCGCCCCGCGGCCCGCACGACCTTCGCAAGGCAGAGCAGGCGGTCCCCCGGGGCCGCCTTTCGCGTTCCGGGCCGCGCGGGCCGGGGCGCGGGCGGCTCCGCCCGCCTGAATCCCCGGCCCGAAACCCCGGCCTGAATCCCCGGCCCGAAACCCCCGCCGATTCGCCCTTTCCCGCGCGCCGCGGCCTCCTGCGCGCCGCAAACCGCCGCGAACCGTTGCCGCCCGGTCGACAATCGGCCGGAACCGGCGGAACCCTGGCCCGGATGGCGAAGGGATCCGGCTCGCCGCGCAACCCGGGGATGTATCTTCGGCCCGGGGCGCCCCGGCGCTTGGACCGTCGCACGGATTGTGGCAATACTGCGGCAGGGTCTGTGCAACACCCTGTACCGTCTATTGCGCCCGAAGGAGATTTCGCATGTTCGCGCTGGATCGGATCAAGACATTGGCCGCCGTGGCGGCACTCGTGCTTTCGGGGGGCCTGGCGGAGCGGGCCGAGGCGGTCACCTACAACTTCGAGAACATCACCAACAACAACGCCGCGGATGCCGCGGCCGGCGAGGCGCAGCTGTTCCTCGACGTGAATCTGGTCGGCGGCGCGGCGCATTTCGTGTTCAGCAACCTCGGCCCGCTGCAGATGACGATCGCCAACATCTACTTCGATTTCGGCCTCACCAGCCTGCTCGGCGGCGGATCGGTCGGCGCGGCCTCGCCGGGGGTAACCTTCGTGGCGGGCGGCGCGCCCCCCGACGTGCCTGGCGGCGCGCCCATCGGCTTCACGTCCGATGACCGCTATTCCGCGACCAACCCCGCACCGCACAACGGGGTCAACGTTCCCGAGTTCCAGACCATCGTCTACGAACTCCTGGCCGGGACGACCTTCGCCGACCTGATCGCGGCGCTCGATGCGGGCAGCCTGCGCACCGCCATCCATGTGATCAACTACGCAAGCGGCGGCAGCGAGAGCTTCGTGAACGCCCCGACCCCGATCCCGCTGCCGGCCACGGGCCTGCTGCTGATCGGCGCGCTCGGCGGGCTGGTGCTGGTGCGGCGGCGCCGCCCGGCGGCCTGAGGGCGCGCGGGGGGTCCCCGCGGCCCGACCCGGCAACACAACCAGGATACGGCGCAGGCGGCCCCCCAGGGCCGCCTGTCGCGTTCCGGGGGGACGGGGTTCGGGAAGCCGGCGTCAGCAGCAGGGCGGGCGCGGGCCGTCGAAGCCGCGCAGCAGCATCGCCGCGCAGAGGCAAAGGCCGAGGCCGATCAGGACAGCGCCGGTCAGCATTCGCCCGCCTCCCCTTCGCGACGCGCCTGCCACCGCGGCAGACGGAACCGGATCCAGCCAAGCGCCGAATCATGGCGGAACCCGGGCGCCGCCGTGGCCTTGCCGTGGCCTTGCCCGCGAACCGCCGGCACGTTGACGCCGCGGCAACAGATACACCCCTTGCGTGAAACTGTCGCCGCACCGGCCGTGCCCGCACAACCCCTGCCTGAAAAGCGCCCGCCCGGAAAGGTTTCGCTTTCTCCGCGCGGGGCGATCGGCCATTCTCTGCCCGAGGTCGCGTCCGTTCGGGCGGGCCTTTGCCACAAGCCGATAGCGTGACCCATAGCGCGACCCGATGTGCGACAACCTGATTTCGGAGTGCAAGGAATGAATGTGACCAGTACCCTGCGCGGCGGCATTCTGGCGCTCGCGCTCGCCTTCGGGGCCGGAACGGCCGGGGCCACGCCCATCCAGGTCGAACAGCAGGTGACCGGCGGCTGGAACGCGGTCTTCGGCGGCAACGGCTATGCCAATGCGACGATCAGCGGCCCGGCGCTGGCCGGCGGATCCTCGGTCACCGTCGCCGCGGGCGGCTTCGCGCTGACCGCCGAGGGGCTCGGCGATTTCGTGGCCTTCTGCCTCGACATCAACACCTGGCTCTCGCTGCCCTCGTATTATGCCGTCACCGAAACGCCCTTCTCGGGCGGGCCGGCGCTGCTGACCACCACGCAGCGCAACAACATCCAGGCGCTGTTCAACACCGGATACGCGGGGCTGAACCTCGGGTCGAACACCGATTCCGCGGCCTTCCAGATCGCGCTCTGGGAAGTGCTCTACGACAGTTCCGGCAGCCTCAACCTCGGCGCGGGCAATTTCATCGTGTCGAGCACGACGGCGGTGATCAACCGCGCCGCGGGCCTCCTGGCCGGGCTCGCCGGTCCGGCGACCGGCGTCTACGAACTGACCTGGCTGCAGTCGCTCGACGGCCCGGATGCCAACAGCTACCGCGACAGCCAGAACCTCGTCACCGCCACGCCGATCCCGCTGCCGGCAGGCGGGCTTCTCCTGGTCTCGGCGCTCGGCCTGATGTTCCTGCGCCGGCGCCGGACCGCCTGAGCCGCCATCGGCGGACAGGGCTGGGGGACACCACGGGGGCGCCTTCGGGCGCCCTTTTCCGTTCCGCCGCCCCCCGTCCCCGTCCCCGCCCTCAGGGCCCGCCTCGCCGCCGCCGCAGCAGCACCAGCGCCGTCGCCGCGATCAGGACGGGCCCCGTCCATTCCAGCAGCGTGTTGGCGCGCAGCCCCAGGACCGTCCCCGGCACCGTCCCCGGCACCGGCAGGCCGAGCATCGCGTCGAAGCCGTGGAAGCCGACGGCGCGCATCATCACGAAGCCGGTGACGAAGACCAGCCCCGCGACCGGCAGGGCCGAGCGCGCCCAGGTGCCGCGCAGCACCGCCAGCAGCACCGCCAGCAGCACGAGCCCCAGGCCGGCGATGGCGATCAGGAAGGCCGCCTGCACCGGGCGGCGGCCCTCGTACCAGCCCTGCGCCAGCGCCGTGCAGCGCCCCGCCGCGGTCAGCGCCGACTGCAGGTCGAGCTGCTTGTTGACCGCCAGCGCCGCCATCAGCACCGCCACCAGCCCCCAGAAGGCGCGCTCGCGCCCGCGGCTGGCGCGGGGGAAGGGCGCGGCGCGGGCCAGCGCCAGCGCCAGCAGCGCCGTCGCCGCATAGACCGCGACCGTCGTCCAGCCCTGCCAGCCGGGGTCGCCGATCACCGGGCGCCAGGTCTCGAGGGTGCAGGCCAGGATGCCGCGCATGCCCCCTGCCCCGCCCGGGCCGCTCAGCCGCCGGCCCGGGTGGCGCGCAGCCAGCCCAGGAAGGCGCGGTCGGGGCTGCGCAGCCGCGGCCGGCCCGACCCGTCCCAGAAGCCGCGCCAGGCGGCGGCGAGGGCATGGACATCGGCGCCGGGGGCCAGCGCGCGGGCGGCATCCAGCGTCTCGGGCGCCAGATGCGGCCCCTCGCCGGGCAGCAGCACCGGCGCGCGCGGCGCCACGCGCAGGATGTCGCCGGGCATCTCCTCCAGCCGGTAGTCGGGCAGGCGGTCCTCGCGGATGATCTCGCGCAGCATGGCGCGGAAGACGCGCAGCGGGCTGGCCGAGCCCGACTTCTTGGCCAGCGTGGCGACCGAGACGCGCCATTCGGGCTGCCGGCCGCAATGCTTGCGCGACAGTTCGTAGATGCGCCGCTCCAGCGGCTTGCGCAGGCCGAAGTAGTCGCGGCTGAGCGTCAGCACCGAGCGCGACAGCACCGCCTGGAACAGCCAGTCCGACAGCGTGACCGAGACCGAGACCATGCGCCCGGCGCGGGTGCGGCGCACGATCTCCCAGGCCTCGATCAGGCCGAAGCCGCTGGTGATCTCGGCCTCGCCGGTGACGATGTTGGTGGTGATGCGCGTGCCCACCAGCCGCTCGAAGGCCTCGCGCAGCCGGGCATAGCCGTCGCCCGAGGTCTCGCGGTGGGTGGCGGTCAGCAGGTCGTGCGCGGTCAGCGTCAGCCGGCGCGAGACGGCGCGGCCGGCGTTCAGCGCCGCCATCAGCTGGCTGATGCAGAAGATCAGGATGTCGGCATCGAAGATCGTCGCCCGGCCGCGCACCGAGGGGGTGACGGTGATCGAGCAGCCGTTGTGCTCGTAGCTGAGCACGCGGCGGTCGGGCCGGGTCGAGAGCGAGAAGAGCGGATGCTCCATCGAGGCGAGGTCGTGCTTGGGCACCGCCGCGAAGAGGTCGCAGACGAAGAAGTCCTGCGTCACCACCGCCGGTGCCCGGCCGGCCGCCCGGCCCTCGGCGGTGCCCCCCGCCCGTGCGCTGCCCGTTGCGGAGGTGGATGCCACCCGCCCTGCCCCTTCCTGCCCCGGGGGCCGCCTCCGGCCCGTTTCCCCGCTCGCCTCCCGCAGCCGCGTGTGCGCGCGCGCGCCCCGGGGTTCCCCCCTTCGCCGGCCCGGCGGGATTCGTCGTTTCATTGACGCCCAGAGTAGTTATCCACAGGCGCAGCGTCCAGCCTCGCGACCATCCGGGGCGGCGGCGGGGGGCCGGACCGGCGCCCCGATCGGGGGATCGGAGTCGCCTCGACGGGGGATCGGAGTCGCGTCATCGTGGGATCGGAATCGCCCTGGCCCGGAACACCCCCGGAAAACCCTTGGCACTCAGGGAGATGACGGCAGGGCACGGCACCCGTAACAGACTAGATAACGCAGATCTAACGGCATGCAGGCGCCCGGGGGCTGCCGCTGCCCCCGGGCGGGGCGGCAGCGCGGCGGGCCAGGGCGGCAAGACTGCCGAGAAAAGCGGCACGGACCCCGGCCATGTCCGCTTTTTCCTTCCATGTATCGCGTTTTCCGGTATCTTGCCGGAAACGCGATACATGGAAGGAGATCGCGCATGGGGCGGCAGGCAGGAACGGGCAGGCGGGGCCTTGCGGCCGGGCGGCGGCGGCCATGAGCATCGAGGCGCTTCCCCCCTATTTCAACATCGTGCCCGACCGGGCGCTGGCCGGGCTGGGGCCGCCGGCGGGCACCACCGATCTGGCCGCCATCGCCGCCGCCTGCCGCCAGGGCCGCGAGGACCTGGCGGCGCGCGGGCTCGACGAGGCCGGGGCGCGGCGGCTGCGGCAGTTCTCGACCTGGGAGATCACCAAATACCTCATCCCGGTGGCGCCGGCGCATTTCCGTCGGGTGCTGCGGCTCAACCCCGACCTGCCGCAGGGCCGCAGCGAGACCGAGGGCGGCATGCGCTGGTTCACCCTCGACGAGGTGCTGCGGCTGCGGGCGCATTTCGGCGCCGAGGGGTCGAAGGCCAAGGAATACCTGCCCTACCGGCCGCGCGGCCTGCCGGCCAAGATCGTCGCCGTGGCCAATTTCAAGGGCGGCGTCGGCAAGACCTCGACGGCGGCGCATCTGGCGATGTCGGCCGCGCTCGACGGCTACCGGGTGCTGGTCGTCGACCTCGACAGCCAGGGCTCGATGTCCTCGATCTTCGGCGCCCGGGTGGCCGACGAATGGGGCACGGTGTTTCCGCTGATCGCGCGCCACTACGCCGAGGCGCTGCGCGCCGAGAACCAGCGCCGCATCGACCGGGGCGAGGCGCCGCAGCCGCTCGACGACACGCTGGCCGAGGCGCTGAAGCTCGGGGTCGGGGATGTCATCCGCCCCACCCACTGGCCCAACATCGACCTCATCGGGGCGCAGCTCAACCTCTACTGGGCCGAGTTCCAGATCCCCGTCTGGCGCATGGCCTCGCGCGGCTGGAAGCTGTGGGACGCGCTGACCGAGATGCTGGCCGCCGGCGGGGTGCTCGACCGCTACGACCTCGTCTTCCTCGATACCCCGCCGGCGCTCGGCTACCTGACGATCAACGGGCTGGCGGCGGCCGACATCCTGCTCGTGCCCTTCGGCGCCTCCTTCCTGGAGTTCGATTCCACCGGGCGCTTCTTCGACATGCTGCATGCCACCTTCGCCTCGATCGAGGAGGGCGAGAACATCGCCGCCCGCGCCCTCGGCCGGCCCGAGCTGCGCTTCGAATGGGACGCGGTGCGCGCCGTGATCACCCGCTACGACGCCAGCCAGCAGGCCGAGATGGCGGGGCTGATCCAGGCCTGGATGGGGCGCATCCTGTCGCCGCACCGGCAGGACTTCACTGCCCTGATCGGCCAGGCCGGCGAGCAGGTGCACGGCATCTACGAGGCCGACTACCGCGACTTCAACCGCGAGACCTATGCCCGCGGGCGCGAGACCTTCGACCAGACCTATGCCGCCTTCAAGACGCTGCTCCTGGGCATCTGGCGGCGCGAGGAACTGGCGGCCGGACGGGCGGCGGAATGAGCCGCCCGGCGGCGCCCCCGTTTCGCGCGCGAAACATGCGCCGTCCCCTGCCCCGCGTCCTGCTGCCCGTCCTGCCGCGCCTCCCGGGCCGGCCGCCGTCTTCGCCCGATCTTCACCTCCGGCCCCGCAGTCTCGGCGCCCGACCCGCCGCAGGAGACCGCAGATGCGCCGCAACCGGAAAGGCCGAACCGCCATGGCCCGCCGCCGCCTGACCCCCGCCCGCACCGATCTTGCCCTGCCCGAGGCCCGGCCCCCCGCGCCGGCCGCCGCCGCGGCGCTGATCGGCGCGCCGATCGCGCGCGTCGCCGGCGAGGCCGCGGCCACCGCGGCGCTGCACGAGGTCTCGGCCGAACTGGCCGCGGCGCGGTCCGAGGGGCGGCTGGTGCTGCGCCTGCCGCTCGCGGCGGTCGAGACCGGCTGGCTGATGCGCGACCGCGCCGGCATCGACGAGGAGGACCTGGCGCCGCTGCTCGCCTCGCTGGCCGCGCATGGCCAGCGCACCCCGGTCGAGGTGGCCGAGATCGGCCCCGGGCGCTACGGGCTGATCTCGGGCTGGCGGCGGATGACGGCGCTGGCGCGGCTGCGGGCCGAGACCGGCGAGGCGCGCTTCGGCGAGGTGCTGGCGCTGCTGCGCCGGCCCGAGGGCGCCGGCGCGGCCTATGTCGCCATGGTCGAGGAGAACGAGATCCGGCTGGGGCTGAGCCATTACGAGCGCGCCCGCATCGTCGCCCGGGCCGCCGAGGGCGGCGTCTTCGAGACCGACCGCGCGGCGCTGCAGGCGCTCTTTGCCGCCGCCAGCCGGGCCCGGCGCTCCAAGATCGGCTCGTTCCTGGCCATCGTGCGGGCGCTCGACCCGGTGCTGCGCTTCCCCGCCGCGATCCCCGAACGCCTGGGCCTGGCGCTGGCGCGCTGGATCGAGACCGCGCCGGCGGCGGCGGCGCGGCTGGCCGCCGAGCTGGCCGCCGATCCCGCCCCCGATGCCGCCGCCGAACTGGCGCGGCTGGCGGCGGCGCTGCGCCCCGGTGCCGCCGCGGGTCCCTCTCCCGGCCCCTCCCCCGGGGCGGCGGCCGGGCCGGGGACGGAGGACGGGACGGCGCCGGGGGGCGGGACCGGTGACGAAGCCCGCACCGAGGGGGCGGTGGAACTGCGCCCCGGGCTCTGGCTGCGCGCCGAGGGCGGCTTCCTGCGGCCGCGGCTGACGCTCTGGGGGCCGGCGCTCGACCCGGGGCTGCGCGAGCGGCTGGAACACTGGCTGCGCGATGGCGGCTGAGCGGGGCCGGCGATGTTTCGCGCGCGAAACGCGGCCCGCGCGGGATCCGGCGCCCCGATCGCCGCTTTCGGCGAACAATCGCCCGGGTTTCGTCAGGATTTGTTTCCACCCCCGTGATAGATCCTGCCACCTGCGATATGACTGCTGCTGCGCCACCCGTCCCGTTCTCCAGCCGATGACATCCCGCCGATGACCAGAACCTCCCCCGCCGCCCAGGGGCCGGGCCCTGCCCCCGGACCGGAGGAGCTGCGCGCCGCGCGCGGCAGCGGCCGGGTGCTGATCTTCTGGGCCTTCGTCTTCTCGGTCTTCGTCAACCTGCTGATGCTGACCGGCCCGCTCTACATGCTGCAGGTCTACGACCGGGTGCTCGCGTCGCGCTCGGTGGCGACGCTGGTGGCGCTGTCGATCCTGGCGGCGATGCTCTACGCGCTGATGGCGGTGCTCGACTTCGCCCGCGGCCGCGTCATGGGCCGGGTGGGCGCGCGGTTCCAGAGCGCGCTCGACGCCCGCGTCTTCGAGGCCTCGCTGCGCCGCGGGCAGCAGCCGCGCGACCGGGCGGCCGCGGCGGCCGCGGGGCGCGACCTCGACGCGGTGCAGACCTTCCTGACCTCGCCAGTGCTGCTGGCGGTGATGGACATGCCCTGGACCCCGGTCTTCATCGCCGCGATCTTCCTGTTCCACCCGATGCTCGGCTGGCTGGCGGTGGCCGGCGGGGTGGTGCTGGTGGCGCTGACCCTGATCGGCCAGGTCGCCGGGGCGGGCCGCGTGCGCCAGGCGCAGATGGCGACCCAGGCCTCGCATGCCTTCGCCGACGAGGCGCGCGCCGGGTCCGAACTGCTGCTGACCCAGGGCCTGCGCCGCAGCATGACGCGCCGCTGGGTCGACCGCCGCGCCGATGCCCTGGCGCGCAGCATGGCCTCGGCGGATCTGACCGGGGGCCTGACCTCGCTGACCAAGTCCTTCCGGCTGTTCCTGCAGTCGGCGATGCTGGGCCTCGGCGCCTTCTACGTGCTGCGGGGCGAGATGACGCCGGGTTCGATGATCGCCGGCTCGATCCTGATGGGCCGGGCGATGGCGCCGATCGAGCAGGCGATGGGGCAATGGCCGGTGCTGCAGCGCGCCCGCGCCGGCTGGGACGCGCTCGGCCGCTTCCTGGCGCAGGTGCCGCCGCCGGCGCTGCGCACCGAACTGCCGGTGCCGCGGGCGCATCTGGCGGTCTCGGGCCTCGTGGTGGTGCCGCCGGGCACCCGCACCCCGGTGCTGCGCAACGTCACCTTCCAGGTCCAGCCGGGCCAGGCGCTCGGGGTCATCGGGCGGTCGGGCTCGGGCAAGTCGACGCTGGCGCGGGCGCTGCTCGGCTACTGGCCGGCGGCCTCGGGCGAGATCCGGCTGGACGGCGCCACGCTCGACCAGTACGACCCCGAGCGGCTGGGCCAGCACATCGGCTACCTGCCGCAGACGGTGACGCTGTTCTCGGGCACGGTGGCCGAGAACATCGCCCGGATGGCGGCGCGCCCCGATCCCGAGGCGGTGATCGCCGCCGCCCAGGCCGCCAATGCCCACGAGATGATCCCCCGCCTGCCCGAGGGCTACGACACGATGCTGACCGGGCAGGAAAGCCAGCTTTCGGGCGGCCAGCGCCAGCGCATCGCCCTGGCGCGGGCGCTCTACGGCGATCCGGTGCTGCTGATCCTCGACGAGCCCAATTCGGCGCTCGACGCCGAGGGATCCGAGGCGCTGAACCGCGCGGTGCGCCGCTTCAAGTCGGCGGGCAAGGCGGTCATCATCATGACGCACCGGCCGATGGCGATCGCCGAATGCGACCAGCTCATGGTGGTCGAGAACGGCGCGGTGGCCGCCCTCGGGCCGCGCGACGAGGTGATGGACCGGATGCTGGCCAATGCCGGCCCCGTGCAGCAGACGCTGCGCTCGCGCGAGGTGATCTGAGATGACGCAGCCCCCCGATCCCCGGGCCGGATCCGCCGCGGCGGTGCCGCCACGGCCGTCCGCCGGCACCCTGCCCGACCGCGCCCTGCCCGACCGCGCTCCGGGGCCGGCCCCGTCACCGGCCGCGTCCCGCGGCGACCACCCGCCCCTGCCCCGCACCGTCCCGCAGGCGCCGGCCCGGCCCGGCCCCCCGGGCCAGCCCGCCGCAGCGGGGGCCGCGGCGAAACCCGGACCCGCCGCCGCGCCGGCGCCGCCGCCGCCCTCCCCCGCGGTCTCCGGCTCCGCCCCGGCGGGCCAGGCGGCGCGGATGCAGACACGGATGCAGACACGGATGCAGACGGGCACCCCGGCCTCGCGCCTGCCGCCCGCCGCCCCGCCGCCCGGCCCCCCCGGCGGTTCGGGCGGCCCCGGCGGTCCGGGGCAGGGCGGTCCGGGGCAGGGCGGCTCCGGCTCCGGCGGTTCCGGCCCGGGCGACACCGCCGAGGCCCCGCTGCGGATGCCGCCGCCGATGGCCACCGCGATCCCGCCGCCGGCGGAATGGAGCGCGCGCGGCGCGCTCTCGTCGGGCATCGCGGCGCTGGTGCTGCTGGTCGGCGGGCTCGGCTTCTGGGGCAGCCAGGCCGAGATCTCGGGCGCGGTGCTGGCCTCGGGGATGATCCAGGTCGAATCCAACCGCCAGGTGATCCAGCATCCCGACGGCGGCGTGGTCGCCGCCATCCTCGTCAAGGAGGGCGACACGGTGGCGCCGGGCGACGTGCTGATCCGGCTCGACGGGTCGCGGATCCAGTCCGAACTGGCGATCGTCGAGGGCCAGCTGCGCGAGATCGCGGCCCGCCAGGCGCGGCTCGAGGCCGAGCGCGACGCCGCCGGCGAGATCGTCTTTCCCGCCGAACTGCTGGCCACCGCCACCCCCGAGATGCGCCGCCAGGTCGAGGGCGAGCAGGCGCTGTTCGCCGCCCGCAACGAGGCGCTGGCCCAGCAGGAGGCGCTGCTGGCCGAGCAGAACGCCCAGATCGGCAACCGCATCGCCGGCACCGAGGCGCAGATCGAGGCGCTGCGCACCCAGGGCGGGCTGATCGGGCGCGAGCTCGAGGACCAGCAGCGGCTCTACGACCAGCGCCTGGCCCCGGCCGGCCGGCTGCTCGAACTGCAGCGCGAGGAGGCCGGGATCCGCGGCCAGATCGGCCGGCTCGAGGCCGAGATCGCCGAATTGCGCGGCCAGTCCGCCGCCAACGGCATCCAGCTCGTGCAGCTCAAGACGCAGCGCCGCGAGGAGGCGGTGGCGACGCTGCGTGACCTGCAGTTCCGCGAGGTCGAACTGGCCGAGCGCCGGCTGGTGCTGACCGAGACGCTGTCGCGGCTCGAGGTGCGCGCGCCGGTCGGCGGCATCGTCTACAACAGCCAGATCTTCGCGCTGCAATCGGTGGTGCAGCCGGCGCAGGCGATCATGTTCATCGTGCCGCAGGACCAGCCGATGGTGATCCAGGCCCGGATCGAGGCGATCAGCATCGACGAGGTGCGGCCGGGGCAGGAGGCCTCGCTGCGCTTTGCCGCCTTCGACCAGCGCCGGGTGCCCGAACTCTTCGGCGCGGTGACGCGGATCGCCGCCGATGTCTCGCAGGACGAGGCGACGGGGATGCACTACTACGCCGTCGAGGTCGCGCCCTGGCCCGAGGAACTCGACAAGCTCGGCGACCATGTGCTGCTGCCGGGCATGCCGGTCGAGATCTTCCTCAAGACCGGCGACCGCACGGCGCTGGCCTACCTGGTGCAGCCGCTTACCGCCTTCTTCGACCGCGCCTTCCGCGAATAGCCGCGCCGCCCTCGCCCCCCCGGGCCGCGGCGGGACGCGGCGGGGGGAGCGCGGCGGGCGCGGTGGCGCAGCCGGGCAACACCCGGCGCGGAATCGCGCCCGCCGCGGCCCGGGGGCCGCAGGCTCTGCTAGACTTCGCGCCGGGCCGCCCGGGACGGGGGAAAACCTCCGCGCGGATGGCGGCCCGAGGCGTTGGAAGAGCAGGACAGGCCGCATGCGATCGAAGGTCCGGGGGGGCGCCCGCGCCCCCGTTTCGCCCGTGGCGCCGCCCGGGATGCCCCCGGGGGTGCAGGCCGCGCCGCGGCTGCGGTCCTGGGCCTTCTGCGCCGTGCTGGTGCTGGCCGCCTGCACCCCGGGCATGCCCTACCAGCGCCCCGAGCAGCGGCTGCCCGACCGCTACGGCCTGCTCGTGCCGGTGGCCGCGCCGGCGGCGGAGGACCGGCACTGGTGGCGCGCCTTCGGCGACCCGGTGCTCGACGGGCTGGTGACGGCCGCGCTCGAGGGCAATCTCTCGCTGGCCGAGGCGCGGGCGCGGCTGGCCGAGGCCGAGGCCCAGGCGATGCGCGCCGGGGCGGCGCGCATCGGCGGCGACGGCCGGCTGGAACTGCGCCGCGCCAACCCGGACGGCGAGCAGACCGCCGAGGCCGGGGTCAGTGTCGCGCTCGACCTCTCGGGCGGGCGGGGCGCGGAATGGCGCGCGGCGCTGGCCCGGCTCGAGGCGGCGCGCGCCGCCGAGGCCGATGCGCGGCGGCTGCTGGTCGCCGACCTGGCCGCGACCTATGTCGACCTGCGCTTCTTCCAGGCCCGCCAGCAGCAGCGCCAGGAGGACCACCGCTCGCGCCAGCGCACGCTGAACGACATCTCGGCCCAGGTCGAGGCCGGCGCCGCGACCGAGCTCGACCGCATCCGCGCCCGCGCGCTCTTGGCCGAGACGCGGGCCGAACTGCCGCGGCTCGACGCCGCCGTGCTGCGCCAGCGCAACCGGATCTCGACGCTGCTCGGCCGGCCGGCGGGCGATCTCGGCCTGTCGCTGGCCTATGGCGGGCGCCAGCCGCTGCCGCGCGGGCTGCCGCGGCTCGGCGTGCCGGCGGATCTGCTGCGCAACCGGCCCGACATCGCCCGGGCCGAGCGGCTCTATGCCGCCGCGGTCTCCGCCATCGATACCGCCGAGGCGGCGCGCTACCCCTCGCTCAGCCTCTCGGGGCTGATCCGGGCGCCGCTGGCGGGCGGCGGCACCGGCAACACCCTGGCCGCGGCGGTCACGCTGCCGCTGCTGTCGCAGCCGGCGCTGGCGGCCGGTGCGCAGGCGGCGCGGGCGCGCGCGGCGGCGGCGCTGGCGCAGTGGCGCCGGGCGGTGATCACCGCCGTCGAGGAGGTCGAGAACGCGCTGGCGGCGCTGCAGGGCGCGCATCGGGCGGCGCAGGCGGCGGGGCAGGCGGTGGCGCTGAACGCCGAGGCGCTGACGCTGACGCGGCGGGTGATCGAGGAGCGCGGCAACGTCACCACGCTCGACCTGCTCGACCGCGAGCGTGCGGTCTCCGAGGCGCGCGGCCTGCTGGCCCAGACCCGGCGCGAGGTCGGGCTCGAATATGTCGCGCTGCGCACCGCGCTCGGCCTCGGCTTCGCCTGGGAGACGCTGGAGGGCGGCACGCCGGCGGCGACGGCGCCCTAGCCGCGCAGGCGGTGCATCAGGAGCGGGGCCGCGGCGAGGCCGCCGAGGGCGCCGCCGAGATGGGTCTGCCAGGCGATGCCGCCGGCCAGCGTCCAGTCCATGGCGAGATTGAGCGCCGCCCCCCCCGCCGCCGCCGCGGCCAGGAGCGCCGCCGCCGCCCCCCGCCGCCCGGCCCGCCAGCGCGCCCCCGCCGCCGCCAGGGCCGCCAGCACGGCCAGCCCGAAGAGCACCCCCGAGGCGCCCACCATCGGCCGGTCGACCGGGCCGAGCGCGGCAAAGCCGAGGCCCCCGGCGGCCAGCAGCCACAGATGCAGCGCGGCGAACCGCGCCGCCCCGAGGCCCCGCGCCAGCGGCCCGCCGAGCGCCAGGAAGGCCATCATGTTGGCCAGCAGGTGCAGCAGTCCCGCATGCAGGAAGCCATGGGTGAGGAACATCGTCCAGGGCTGGGCCGGCCAGTTGGGCCGCCAGTCGCGCAGCAGCCCGGTCCAGAAGCCGCCGTTCTGGTAGGCCAGCGGGCGCCAGCGCGCCGAGCCCCAGAGCCCGAGGTCGGCGCCCTGCAGCGCCAGTTCGGGCAGGATGCAGGCCAGCGCCAGCGCCAGCAGCACCGCCGGCGGACGGCCGGGCAGGGCAGGGGCGGGCAGGGCTGGGGCGGGCGGGGCAGGGGGGGCGCGCGCGCCGTTCCCGGCCTCGCCTCCGGGCGGGGCGCTCAGGGCCGGAACTCGAACTGTCGGCCGATGGTCAGGAAGACCGAGGGCGCCCTGGCGCGCGGCTGGCCGGTCTCACGCAGGGTCTGGTAGCGGGCGCCCGCGGTCAGGCCCCAGTCCTCGGTCAGCGACCGGCGCCAGGTGGCGGTGAGGCCGCTGCGCTCGATGCGCGGGTCGGTGGCGGTGGCCTCGGTCACGGCAAGGCTGAGGCCGAGGCCGAAGCCCGAGACGGCGTTGATCTCGCGGCTGTAGTCGAGCGCCAGGACGGTGGCGACGCGGGTCTCGTCGGTGCTGGTGACGCCGACCGAACGGTCGAGCCGCAGCGCGATGCTGCCGTCGGGCAGGTCCTGGCGCCAGTCGAGCCCGCCCACCAGCGCGGCCTCGGCGCCCTCGGGCCAGGTCACCCCCAGCCGGGCCGAGAGGGCGCCGCGCGCCAGCTCGAGGCTGCGGCCGAAGGTCAGCGTGCGCCGCGCCGCGCCCTCGGTGTCGAGCGTGGCGTCGAGATCGACGCTGGCGGTGCCGTTGGCGAGGTCGGCCACCAGCCCCGCCCGCCCGGTGAGGCCGCGCGTCACGACGGTCAGCCCGGCCTCGGTGGTGCGGATCTCGCTCTGCCCGAGCGCCAGGTCGAGCCGCAGCGCCGGCGAGATCTCCTGCGCCAGCCCGGCCTCGACCAGGCTGGTGCGCCGCCGTGTCGCCACCGCGTCCTCGGCCGCGTAGCCGTCGCGGCGCAGCGTCAGCCGGCCGGTCGTCAGCGGGCCGAAGGCCAGCCGCGCGGTGGCGCCGAGCGTGTCGCGGCGCAGGTCGAAGAGGCCAGGGTCGCTGGTGCCGGAATAGCCGGTGCCGCTTCGCCCGGCGTTCAGCACCAGCCCGAACGGCAGGTCGCGGCCCAGTTCGAGCCGCGCCGAAAGCGCGTGGTCGCTGCGCTGGCCGGTGCCGGTCAGCAGTTCGAGATCCTCGCCGGTGCCGCGCAGGAAGGCGACATCGCGCTGCGTGTAGCTGCCGGCGAGGTTGAGCGCCGCGCGCGCCCCCTCGCGGTTGTAGGAAAAGCGCAGTTCGGGCTCGACGAGGCCGGTGCTGCCGGCATCGCCCGGCGCGCGCCCCAGCCGCAGCGCGGCGCCGCCGTCGATCTGCAGGCGCTGGTCGCGGGTGCCGCTGTCGAGGCCGAAGCTCAGCCGCGTGACGGCCAGCACGGTGGTGCCCTCGGGCGGCGTCTCGAGCGCCAGGTTGCGGCCGTATTCGAACCCCTGCTCGACGCCGAAGGTCAGCCGCAGCCCCCCCGGCCAGTCCTGCGCCCGCACCGCCTGGCCGCCGGCCAGGCCGCCGAGGACGAGGCCGAGCACCGCCGCCGCCGCCGTCGCGCGCCGCCGGTTCGGGGCCGCGAACGCGGCGGCGGTCGCGGCCCGGGTCATGTCGCGGGTCGCGGCGCGGTTCATGAGGGCCCCCACCCGCGGCCCCGGCCTATTCGAAGAGCCGGCGCTGCGGGATCACGATCACGTCCCCGGGGGAGAGCTGCGTCGCCCCGCCGCCGGCGCTGCCGCGCGTCATGGCGTCGTAGTCGAAGGTATAGACCTGCTCGACCCCCGAGCGGTCCACCCGGCGCAGCTGCACCCGCTTGGTCGCGGCGAAACGCGAGAAGCCGCCGGCCTGGGCCATCAGCTGCAGCAGCGTGGTGCCGGGGCGCACCTCGAAGCGGCCGGGATTGGCGGCCTCGCCCATGACATAGACATTGATCACCCGCGGGCTGGCGGGCTGCCGCTCGCCGAGCTGGCTCAGCGACACGAAGACCGTCGGCGCGGCGGCGAAGCTGGGCGCCAGGCGGGCCGCCAGATCGGTCTGGATCTGCTCGAGCGTGCGGCCGGCGACGCGCACCGGGCCGGCCAGCGGCACGGTGATGCGGCCGTCGGGCAGCACCAGGACATCGCGGTTGACGCTGGCATCCTCGAGCACCTCGACGCGCACGACATCGCCCGCGCGCACCCGGTAGCCGCCATCCTGGGCCAGGACCGCCGGGGCGGGCAGGGCCAGCGCCGCCGCCAGCAGGCCTTTCGCCAGCAGGCCCTTCGCGCGGAACCCTTTCGGCAGGGCTTTCAGAATCTTCATCGCCGTCTCTCTTTCCTCTGCAGTGCCCGCCGTCCGCCCGGTCGCCCCGCGTCTGGTCGCGTCGCGCCCGGCCGCCCGGGCCGGGGTCGCGCCCCCGTTCCTGCCCCCGGTTCCAGTCGGCAGCCAGTCTAGGGCGATGCGGCCGGGACCGAAAGAAAAACCCGCCGCCGCCCCCGTGCCGCCGCGGTGATCGTGCCGGCGCGGCCACAAGCGCCGTGGCGCGGCGGCCGGCAGGGCGGGGGGGAGGGCGGTCACTCGCCGCCCAGGCGCTCCAGCACGGCGCGGGCCTCGGCGAACTGGGGCAGCGGGCTGTCGCCTGCGATCTCGACCGCGCGCTCCAGCGTGGCGCGGGCCTCGGCCTCGCGTTCCAGCGCCAGGTAGGTCATGCCGAGGTGGAACTGCACCAGCGCATTGTCGGGCAGGCCCCGCGCGGCCGGCTCGAGATGGGCCAGCGCCTCGCGCAGGTCGCCGCGGCGATAGGCGATCCAGCCGTAGGTGTCCTGGAAGGCGGGCACCTCCAGGCCGCGCAGCCGCCGGGCGATGGCATGGGCGCGCTCGAGGCTCCCGGCATCGGCGCGATGCGTGCTGATCAGGCTGGCCAGGTTGTTGGCGACGACCGGATTGGCGCTGTCGGTGGCATAGAGCGCCTCGTAGACCGCGATCGCCGCCTCGACATCGCCCAGCCGTTCCAGCCGGCCGGCCTGCATCAGCCGCGGCATCACCGCCGCCGGCGCCGCCGCCGCCACGCTGTCGAGCAGCGCCCCCGCCTCGGCGTCGCGGCCCTGCGTCACCAGCAGCCCGTAGAGCGCCCGGAGCGGCGGCTCGGCGGCGGGGGTCTCGTCGAGGATGGCGCGGTAGATCGCCTCGGCCTCGGCGCCCTCGCCCTCGATCAGGTGCAGCCCGGCGCGCAGGAAGCGCAGCACCGCATCCCCGGGCGCCGCCGCCAGCTGCGTCTCGACAAGGCTGCGGGCCTCCGCGATGCGGCCGTCGCGGACCTGGATCTGCACCATCCGCGCCACCGCCGCGGTGCCGGCATCGCCGCGTTCGACGAGGCCCTGGAGGAAGCCGAGCGTGTCCTCGACCCGCTCCTGGCGGATCAGCCGCTCGGCCTCGATGGCATCGGCGGCGGCGCGGGCCGGGGCGCTGTCGAGCGCGCGCAGCTGCCAGACCAGCCGCGTCACCCGGTCCCAGTCGCGCTTCTGCAGCTGCACCTCGGCCATCGTCGCCAGCAGCTCGACATTGCCGCCGGCCAGCCGCAGCGCATCGGCCAGCACCGCCTCGGCCGCATCGCGCCGGCCCTCGGCCAGCAGGAAGCGCGCATAGCGCAGCGATTCCCGCGGCGCCCGGCCCGAGACCTCGACCGCCAGCGCATAGCGCTCGCCGGCGAGCTCGCGGCTGCCCTCGCGCTCGTGCGCCTGGCCGAGCAGCGTCATGATGTCGGCGTCGCGCGGCGCCTGGGCCAGCGCGGCGCGCAGCGTCACCACCGCGTCCGAGGGCCGGTCCTCCCCGATCTGGCGCTGGGCGCGCAGCTTCAGCGCCTCGACATGGCCGGCGTCCTCGGCCAGCACCGTCTCGACCAGCGCCCGTGCCCCCACCGGATTGCCGGTGGTCTCGAGCATGCGCGCCAGCGCCACCTGCATGTCGCGCGTCTGTTCCGAGGGGACGGCGTCGCGCAGCATCTCCTCCATCTCGGCGATCGCCGCCGCCTGCCGGCCGTCGTCGAAGACCAGCGCCGCGCGCATGGTGCGGTAGAGCCGCCGGTCCGCCTCGGCCACCGGCGCGGCGATCAGCCGGTCGAGCTCGGCCTCGGCGGCCCCGGTGCCGCGCATCTGGCGCAGGAAGGCCACCACCGCCAGCTGCGCCCCGCTGTCCCCCTCCTCGGCCGCCAGCCGGCGCAGGAAGGTCTCGGCGCCGTCGAGGTCGCCCTGGTCGAGGAACCAGGCGATCAGCATCTGGCGCGCCTGGAGATCCGCGGGGAAGCGCGCGGCCATGGCCTGCAGCGCCGGCCCGAGGGCGGCGGTCTCGCCCAGACCGGCGAGGATGCGCAGCCGCATCAGGTGGAACTCCTGCCGGTCGGGCAGGGCGGCCAGCGCCGCCTCGGCCTCGGGCAGGGCGCCGCGCAGGTCGCCCGCCGCCACCATGCTGTCGAGCACCAGCCGCCAGGCCAGCGCCGCGGCGGGGTCGCGGGCGAGATGGTCGCGCGCCGCCGCCGCCGCCGCCGCCACGCCCGCCGCGTCCCGCGCCAGCGCCGCGGTGCGGTAGTCGAGCGCGGCATTGACGAGCCGCACCGCCGGATCCCCGGGGGCGAGGTCGCGCGCGGCGCGGCCGTGGCGCTCGGCCACCTCCCAGCTGCCGGCCTCGACCGCCATCTCGGCCACGGCGAGCTGCGCCTCGGTCATCGCGGGGTCGAACTCGGCCAGCGAGAGATACTGGGCATAGGCATCGCCGACGGCGCCGCGCTGGCGCTGGATGCGGGCATAGCTCAGCCGCGCCTCGTGGTGCAGCGGGTCGAGCTTCAGCACGTTGCGCAGTTCGACCAGGGCGCGGTCGGCATCGCCGGTCTCGAGCAGCGCCAGCGCCGAGCGGTAATGGCGCTCGGCGCGTTCCGCGCCGCTTTCGCAGCCGGCGAGCAGGAGGGTGGCGGCCAGCAGGGCGGGCAGGAACAGGACCGGGCGCATCGTGACTTCCGTGGCAGGAGGAGGGGGCGGCGGCGGTGCCGCGGATCTGGCACCCGATCTAGCCGATTTTGCGGCGCCCTGCCATCGCAGCGGCATTCCGCCCGGCCGCCGCGGGCGTCAAAGCGCCCCGTGCCGCTTGTGCCGGGGCCGGGCCGACGCCACATTGACACCTGAATTCCGCCCCGACCCGGCGCGAATGGCCGGCTAGACCCTGCCCGACCCCGGCGGGACATCCGGAGCCGGACACCGGGCGGGGCCGGCGCAGCAAGGGCCCGGACAGGGCCCGGGACGGGGAAGGACGATGACCGATCTCAGCCGCGGCATCCCGATGACGCCCGCCGCGCCGCCGGGGAGCGGCCTGGCGGGCGAGCCTGCGAGATTCTTCCGCTCGGTCCATTCGGGACGTGCCGCAGGGGACGAATCGGTCTATGTGCAGCCGGATGCGGCGCGCCCGGCCCCTTCCGATCCCGTGCCTTCCCCTGCCTCCGGCACCGGATCGCCGCCCCGCGGCCCGGCGCCGTCCCGCGATGCGCCCGAGCGAGTGATGGTTGCCGCCCTGGATCTCTACAACGAGCATTTCGGCCTGCGCGAGCGGCCCTTCTCGCTGGTTCCCGATCCCGACTTCCTGTTCTGGTCGCCGGCGCACCGCCATGCCTACACGATGCTCGAATACGGCATCCTGACGCGGGCGCCGATCACGCTGATCACCGGCGAGGTGGGGGCGGGCAAGACCACGCTCGTGCATCACCTGCTGCGCAGCCTCGATGACGGGGTCCGGGTGGGGCTGATCTCGAACGCGCATGGCTCGCGGGGCGAACTCCTGCGCTGGGTGCTGATGGCGCTCGGCCAGCCGGCGCCGCAGGGCGCGACCTATGTCGATCTCTTCGCCGCCTTCCAGACCTACCTGATCGCGGAATACGCCGCCGGCAACCGGGTGATCCTGATCTTCGACGAGGCGCAGAACCTCAGCCGCGAGAGCCTCGAGGAACTGCGCATGTTCACCAACATCAACGCCAACAAGGACGAGCTGCTGCAGCTGATCCTCGTCGGCCAGCCCGAGCTCGGCGAGATCGTGCGCCGGCCCGACATGCGCCAGTTCGCGCAGCGCGTGGCGGCGAACTTCCACCTGCAGGCGATGGATGCCGTGACGATGCGGGCCTATATCGGCCACCGGCTGCGCATCGCCGGGGCCGAGCGCAACGTCTTCAGCCAGGCCGCGAGCCTCCTGATCCACGAGGTCACCGGCGGGGTGCCGCGGCTGGTCAACCAGCTGTGCGACCTGGCGCTGGTCTATGCCTTCACCCAGGACCGCAAGACGGTGATGCGCGGCACCGTGCAGCAGGTGATCGACGACGGCGCCTTCTTCGCCGCCGGGCGCAGCCTCGAGCCCGCGCCGCCGGCCCCTGCCGTGGTGACCCCCGCCGCGCCGACCCCTGCCGTGGCGGCCCCCCCCCCTGCCGCGCCGCCGCCCTGGCGCGGCACGCCCCTCGACCCCGCCACCCCCCGCACCGTTCCGCCCCGCACCATCCCGCCCGGCACCGTCCCGCCCGGCGCCGTCCGGCCGGAGGAGCCGCGATGACCGCCGCGCCCGCCGCCGGTCCGGCGCTGCCCGACCTGCGCTTCTACGCCGCGCGCTTCCTGCGCCGGCTGCACTATTTCCTGCTGGTGGTGATCGCGGTCGCGGGCAGCGCGGTGGTGCTGGCCTACACGCTGCCGCCGGTCTACCGCGCGCAGGCGCGGCTGCTGGTCGAGGCGCCGCAGATCCCCGGCGACCTGGCCGCCTCGACGGTGCGCGGCACCGCCGGCGAGGTGCTGGCGGTGATCCAGCAGCGGCTGATGACGCGCGCCAACCTGCTCGAGATATCGCGCCGCTACGGCATCCATGCCGAGGGTCCGGTGCTGTCGCCCGACCGGATCGTCGCCGACATGCAGCAGCGCATCACGCTGCTCCTGCCCTCGTCGCGCGAGAGCACGGGGGTGGTGCTGGTCTCCTTCGACGCGCCCACGGGCGCGCTTTCGGCGCAGGTGGCCAACGAACTCGTGACCCAGATCCTGCAGCAGAACATCGAGCTGCGCACCGCCGTGGCGGGCCAGACGCTCGACTTCTTCGAGCAGGAGGTGCAGCGGCTGAACGAGGAGATGGCCGACCAGGGCGCCCGGATCCTGGCCTTCAAGCTCGAGAACCAGGACGCGCTGCCCGAGAGCCTCGCCTTCCGCCAGGCCCGCCAGGCGGCCCAGCAGGAACGCGCGCTGCAGATCGAGCGCGAGCTTTCGGCGCTGCGCGAGCGCCGCTCGCGGCTGCTGGCGATCTACGAGCGCACCGGGCGCATCGACGCCGCCGCCGCGGCGCTGAGCCCGCAGCAGCGCCAGCTGCAGGAGCTCAAGGACCAGCTGGCCTCGGCCATGGTGATCTATTCGCCGCAGAACCCGCGGGTGCGCACGCTGCAGGCGCAGGTCGCGGCCCTCGAGGAGGCGCTGGCGGCCGAGGGCGGCGAGGGCGAGGTCGGCGGGGCGATGACCGCCTTCGACCTGCAGGTCGCCGACATCGACACCCAGATCGCCTTTCTCGCCGACCAGAAGGAGATCATCGAGGCCGAGCTGCAGGTGCTGGCCGCCTCGATCGAGGCGACGCCGGGCAACTCGATCGCCCTCGGCACGCTCGAGCGCGACTACGAGAACACCCGCACCCAGTACAACACCGCCGTGGCGCGGATGGCCGAGGCCAGCGTCGGCGACCGCATCGAGGCCACCGCCAAGGGCCAGCGCATCACCGTGATCGAGCAGGCGGTGGTGCCCGAAGCCCCCGCCGCGCCCAAGCGCCGGCGCCTCGCCGCGATGGGGGTGCTGGCCGGCATCGGGCTGGGGCTGGGGCTGGTGCTCGCGCTCGAGATGATGAACCGCGCGGTGCGCCGGCCGGTCGAACTGACCGCAAGGCTCGGCATCACGCCCTTCGGCACCGTGCCCTTCATCCGCACCCGGCGCGAGATCCTGTGGCGGCGGGTGCGGATCGGCGGGGCGCTGGCGCTGGTCGGCATCGCGCTGCCGGCGGGGCTCTACCTGCTGCATCTCCACTACCTGCCGATGGATCTGCTGCTGGCCCAGGTGATGGAGAAGGCGGGTCTCGCGGGGTTCTGGGGGCAGTTGCGCCAGGGCATGGGCGGTTGAGGATCGGGGCCGGGAAGGGCGGCGGCGCAGGCCCTTGCGGGCCGGGGCGCCGGAAGCGAGAGCAATGAGTATGGATCGTATCCAGTCGGCCATCGAGAAGGCGCGCAGGGCGCGCAGCCAGCGGCTGGCGGCGGAGGACCCGCCCGCGCCGGCCACCGGCGTGCCGGTGGAGGCGCCGGGGCAGGGTGGATCAGGGCAGGGCGGGCCGGCCCCGGCCGCACCGGCCCCGGTCGTGCTGCCGGCCGCGGCCGCTGCGGCGCAGCCCGCCCCGGAGCCGCAGCCGCCGCCGCCCGCCGATGCCGCCGCGCTGGCCGCGGCCTGGCAGGCGATCACCGCCGTCACCCCCGACCGCCGCGCGCTCGAACGCGGCCGCATCGTCGCCGCCGCGGGCGGCCCGGCGGCCATCGCCTTCGACGTCATGCGCACCCGGCTCCTGCAGCAGCTGCGCGGCCAGGGCTGGCGCCGCGTCGCGGTGACCTCGCCGGGGGCGGGCTGCGGCAAGACGATGACCTGCCTCAACCTCGCCTTCAGCCTGGCCCGCCAGGCCGACCTGCGGGTGCTGGTGGTCGAGCTCGACCTGCGCCGCCCGGCGATCCTCGCCACGCTGGGGCTGCGCGCCCGGCCGCAGTTCGCCGCCGCGCTCGAGGGCCGCGAGCCGCCCGAGGCGCATCTGCTGCGGCTGGGGCCCAATCTGGCGCTGGCGGCCAGCCATGCCCCGGCGCGGCTGCCGGCCGAACTGCTGCAGGGGCAGAAGGCGGCGGCGGTGCTCGATGCGCTCGAGGCCCGGCTGGCCCCCGACGTGGTGCTCTTCGACACCCCGCCGATGCTCGTCTCGGACGACACGCTGGGGCTTCTGGACCTCGTCGACGGCGCGCTCCTGGTGGCGGCGGCGGAGCGCTCGACGATCGAGGAGATCGACCGCTGCGAGCAGGAGCTTTCCGCCCGCACCGGCGTGCTCGGCGTGGTGCTGAACAAGTGCCGCTACATGGGCCGCGAGGAGAACTACGGCTATTACTGAGGCCGGCGGCCCGCCGCCCCCGCCTCACTCCGCCGCCGCCTCCAGCAGCGCCGCGCGGCCCTGGGGCCGGATGCGGTAGCCGAGGGGTTCGGGCCCCGCCGGGCCGAGCCGGCGGCCCTCGGCGTCGAAGCGCTCGCTGCGGCCGTCGGCATGGTCGCGCCGCCAGCCGCCCGCGGCATCGAAGCGGTCGGTCCAGGGCGCCGACCAGTGCAGCCAGGGGTCATAGGCCGCGCCGCGCCCCTCGGCGTCGTAGTCGATGCTGACGAGGCGGACCCCGTCCGCCTCTGCCGCCCCGTCCGGGGCGGGGCCGTAGCGGCGGATCTCGTGGTCCGGGAAGCTGACCGAGACGAAGGCGGGGGCGCTGTCATGGGTGCCGTTCCAGGCGAAGACGCCGATGTCGACCCGGCTGCCGCGGCGCGGCGCCCCGGCGTGCGGCGGCCCGGGCAGGGGGAAGGGGTCGTGCCAGGCGATCTCGATGCGGGCGCGGCGCCCCGCAGGGTCGAGCGGGGTGATGCGCACCCGCGCCGGGTCGCCGCGCAGGAGCACCCAGCCGAAGCGCAGCGCATGGCCGTTGGGGTCGCGCGTGGCGGCGGCGCTGACCAGCATGGCGCGGCGGAAGCCCGGGCCGCGCCAGATCCGCGCGATTGCCGCGGGCGTGTCGAAGAGCCGCTCGGAGCGGCCGGCGAGCCCCGCCGCGGCGGCGAAATCCTCCTGCTCGACGGCCAGCCGGACCAGCGGCGGGATGGTCCCGGGCGCCATGGCCGCGGCCATCGCCACCATCCGCTCGGGGGCGAGGTCGGCGGCGGCGAAGCCGGTGGGATGCGCCGCCCGCCCGCGCTAGGCGGCGCGGCGGCGCACCGTCACGAGGCGGCGGCGCCGGGTCATCTGCACCGCGGGCGCCACCAGCCCCTCGCGCGCCAGCCGCGCCCGGGTCTCGGGCGGGAAGGCCGCCAGCGTCAGCGCGATCGCCCGCAGGAAGGGCTGGTCGGAGCCCGAGGACCCCTGGCTCAGCACCATGTAGGGCCAGTTGGCCGGGAAGAGGTCGGCCGCGTCATGGTCGAGATGGGCGGGATAGACATCGATGCGGTTGCCGGCATGGGCGGCGAAGGCGCGCGCCGGCCCGGATGCGGTGGTCATGGCGAGCCGGCCGAGGCTGCGCGGCGCATCGCCCCCGGTGACCGCGGTCGAGGAATTGCCGAAGGTGATGGCGCGCGGCAGGAGGATCGCCCCGGCGAGCCCGTAGTCGAGCCCGGCCGCGCGCAGCGCCGCGTCGTAGCGCAGCCGGGCCAGGCCGGGCAGGGTGGCCGCGGGCAGGTCGGAATGGCCGCGGTCGCGGTTGTCGTAGACCAGCCCCGCCGCCCCCGCCGCGCGCCCCGCGGCGGCGAGCCGGCGCAGGAGCACCGCCGCCGCATCGGTCGCTGCGGGGTCCACCGCGGGCAGGCCCGGCGCGGGGTCGGGCGGCACGAGCCGCGCCGCGGCGAGGCCGGGCAGCCCGGCCGGCGCCAGGTCCCCGGCCGAGAGCAGGAGGTCGCCCGCCGCGGCGGGCCGCGGCGGCGCGGCGGCGGCGGCGAGCAGGAGCAGGAGGGCAGAGAGGGCGCGGCGCATGGCGCCAGTCTGGCGCAGGAGCCGGCCCGCGGCCAGTGCGGGCGGCGCGGCCGGCATGCAGGCTACCGGATCCGGGGCTGCACGCGCGCCGGGACGCCGGTGGCGACATGCCGCGCCGGCACGTCCTGCAGCACGACCGCATTGGCACCGATCACCGCATGATCGCCGATGGTGACGTCGCCCAGGACGCGCGCGCCCGCCCCGATATCGACATGGCCCCCGATCCGCGGCACGCCGCCCCGGCCCGAGGTACCGATGGTGACCTGCTGGAAGATCAGGCAGTTCGGGCCGATCCGGACGGCCGGATGGATGACGATCCCGTTGGGATGCGGCAGCAGGAGACCGCCGCCGATCTCGGAGTTTGGATCGATCTCCGCCTGCGTCACGACCGACCAGAACCGGTGCTGCAGCGCGCGGAAGCGCCGCAGGAGACCCGCCCAGGGCGCCCGGCTGTCGCGCGCCGCCTGGTAGCCCCGGATCGCCCGCAGCAGTCGCCGCGACGGATCCCACCAGCCGCGCGGCCGTTCCCGCGACCAGTCGGGTTCGCTGGCCGAAGGCTCGTCGGGGGGGCTCTGGCATGTGGCGGGGGCTCGGGTCGGGCGGCGGGGGCATCACGGTCATGTCGGCGCCCGCTGTGTCCGTTTCGCCGGCGGGCAGGCCTACATTCCCGGTTTCCGCGGGCATGGCAACGGCGCATCGGTGCCGCGAGGGGCGGTCACATAATGAAGATTATGTAAAAGGACCGGACGCCGGGAGCCCCGTTCAGGCCCCTGCGGGGCTGCCGTGGAAGAGGAAGATGTCGCCGAGGAAGACATCGGCGCGAAGGGCCGGGCGCTGCGGCGGGCCGTCGCCGCGGCTGTCCGGCGGGTCGGGTGCGACGGGTGCCGGGACGGCCGCCGGAAGGGCCGTGAGGGCGGTCTGGGCGGTCCGGGGGGCGCTGGCCGGCCCGGACAGGCTGCGGTTGCGCGGGCCCTCGGGCGTCGGGGTGGCGGCCTGCTGGCGCAGGAGCTGGAACAGGCCCGCGCGCGTGCCCTGCAGATGCGCCGGCAGCGCCGGCGGCACCGGCACCGCCAGGACGGGATCGGCAAGGACGGGATCGGCGGGCACGAGGATCGTCACGGCAGGCTCCGGCGCGGCCCGGGCGGGGCATCCGCCCCGGAATAATCGCGTAAAACTTGTCGAAATCATGGCATCCGCCCCCGACTGTTGCCGCCATCCGGGGCGCAGGGGAAAAGTCTTGAAGCGGCCGGGGAAACTTGCTTCCGTCAGGGATGTTCCGCGGCCCGGCCGCCGGCCGCGGCGTTTCGCGAAGGCATTGCGTCATGGACCGTCCTTCCCCGATCTTCGTGACCCGCCCGGTCCTGCCGCCGCTCGACGATCTCCTGCCGCTGCTGGACGAGATCTGGCAGAGCCGCATCCTGACCAACCGCGGCCCGATGGTGGAGCGGCTGGAGGCGGCGCTCGGCGCCCATCTCGGGGTGGAGCATGTCTCGCTGGTGGCCAATGCCTCGCTGGGTCTGGTGCTGGCGCTGCGCCATCTGGGCATCACCGGCGAGGTCGTCACCACCCCCTTCTCCTTCGCCGCCAGCGGCCATGCCATCCGCTGGGCCGGGGCGGAGCCGGTCTTTGCCGACATCGACCCGGCGACGCTGGGGCTCGATCCGGCGGCGGCGGCGGCGCGCATCACGCCGCGCACCCGGGCGATCCTGGCGGTGCATTGCTACGGCATCCCCTGCGATACCGCCGGGCTTGCCGCGCTGGCCGCCGCGCATGGCATCCCGGTGATCTACGACGCCGCCCATGCCTTCGGCATCACCACGCCTGCGGGTCCGCTCTGCGCCGCGGGCGAGCTGTCGGTGCTCAGCCTGCATGCCACCAAGGTCTTCAACACCTTCGAGGGCGGCGCGGTGATCGCCCGCGACCGCGCCGCCAAGGAGGCGATCGACCGGCTGGCGAATTTCGGCATCCTCGACGAGACCTCCATCCCCGACACCGGCCTCAACGGCAAGATGAGCGAGCTGCATGCCGCCGTCGGCCTGGCGCTCCTGCCCCATATCGGGGCGGCGATCGCGGCGCGGGCCGAGCGCGCGCGCGCCTATGACGCCGCGCTGCGGGGGATCGCGGGGCTGCGCCCGCTGAAGGTGCCGGCCGGGATCCTCTACAACCACTATGCCTATCCCGTCTTCGTCGGCCCGGACTACCCGCTCGACCGCGACGGGCTCTGGGCGCGGCTGAGAGGTGCCGGCATCCTCGCGCGGCGCTATTTCCATCCGCTGCTCTCGGATCTGCCGATGTACCGCGGCCTGCCCTCGGCGGCGCCCGGGGGCCTGCCGGCGGCCCGTGCGGCGGCGGCCGCGGTGCTCTGCCTGCCGCTCTATCCCGATCTTGCCCCCGAGGAGCAGGCGCGCATCACCGCGATCCTGCAGGACCCGTGACGCTCAACCGCCCCCTCTTGCGGCGGCTCTTGCACCGGGTGCTGGCCCGGGGCCATGTGGATCTGCCGCGCCTGGCCAGTCGCGAATGGGTGCTCTGCCCGGCCGAGACGGCGCGGACGGCGCCGGCCCTGCATCCCGCCGGCGCGCTCGACCGCGTCACCGCCATCTCGCCCTGGGAGGACCGGGCGCGGGTGGAGGCCGCCGTCCGGGGCGGCCCCGGCGACCATGCGGCCACGCGGGCCTTCGAGATCGAGGCGGTCGAGCTGGCCGGGGCCTGGCTCTACAAGGGGCCGGCCAAGGACCTGCGCGGCCAGGGCCCGGCGCGGCTCTTCGACCCCTCGCTCGGCCCCCGCCGCGATGTCGGGACGGCGCATCTGGTGTCCTGCTTCGCCGGCAGCCATTATTTCGGCAATTTCATCAGCGATGCGCTGACGCTCGAACTGCTGCCCGAGGCGCCGCAGGAGCGCGTGGTGATGCGCACCAAGGCCTATGTCCACGAACCGGGCTACCGCGCGCTGCTCGGCCTGCCGCGGCCGCGGCAGCTCGACCATGCGCGCATCGGCCGGCTGACGCTCTACGAGGATTTCGCGCAGAATTCCTCCAAGGCGCGGCGCTACCGCGCGCTGCGGGCGCGGCTGCGCGCGGCGCTCGGCGACGGCCCCGCGGCGGGTCCGCTCGTCTATCTCAAGCGCGGCGCCACCGGCGAGCCGCGGCGCGTCCTCAACGAGGCGGCGCTCGAGGCGATGCTGGCCGGGATGGGCTTCGTCACCGTCGAGCCGGCCGCGCTGGAGCCCGACGAGATCGCCCGGCGCAGCCTCGGGGCGCGGCTGGTGGTCAGCGTCGAGGGCAGCCATATCTCGCATGTGCTCTATTCCCTCGCCGACGACGGCGCGCTTCTGGTGCTGCAGCCGCCCGACCGGATGGCGATGCACTACAAGGCGCTGACCGATTGCCTCGGGCAGCGCTTCGGCTTCGTGGTCGGCCTGCCCGGCGCGGGCGGCTTCACGGTGGACCTGCCCGAACTGGCGGCGATGGTGGAGCGGATGGCATGACGGGGACGGAAGCATCGTGATCCCGGGGTGATGGGGAGGGAGTTTCGGATGGCGCAGACGGGAAGGCACCCGGCACCGGCCGCACGACATCTGGCCCTGCTCAACTATTCGGGCGATTATCGGGAGGCCTATCTCAGGCTGTCGGCGGGTGGCCCGGAAACCTATTTCGCGCAACGCTATTCGGTCGAGGCGGTCGCCCGGCAGCTGCAGGCTTTCGAGACGGTCGCCAGCATCATCTGCCGGTCGCACGACATCCATGACGAAACACTGCCGAACGGCGTGCGCTCGATCGGCCTTGGCCTGTCCGAGCCGATGCGGAGCCGTGACATCATCCGGGCGATCCGGAAGGTGCGTCCCACGCATCTCGTCCTCGGGCATCTGAAGCCTGCCCTTCTCCTCTGGGCGGTCTGGTACGGCGTGCCGGTCTGCGTCATCTCGCCGACGTCGATCGCCCGGGGAACGGGGCTCAAGGCGCGGCTCAGGGCTGGGCTCACCGCGCTCCTGCTGAACTCCGGGCGCGTCAGGTGGGTTGCCGCCTATGGCCGCGCCGCGGCGCGCTCCTTCCAGGAGATCGGGGTCGATCCCGCCAAGATCGTCCCGTGGGATTTCCTGATCCGGACCGGGGCCCCGGATCATCCGCCCCTCCGCCTCCGGCAGGGAAAACCCTGGCGCCTCGTCTATGTGGGACAGATGATCGCATCGAAAGGCATTCCCGACGCGATCCGCGCCATCAGGCTGCTGCGCGAGCAGGGGCATGACAGCGACCTCACGCTCGTGGGCCTCGACGCGGAGGGGGCCATGGCGCGGGTCGTGGCCGCGGAGGGCATGGCCGGCCACGTCCATTTCGCCGGTGCCGTGGGCAATGCCGATCTGGAGCCGTTCATCCGCCGCTTCGATGCGATCATCGTGCCGTCGCGACCCGATTACCCCGAGGGCTTTCCGCTTGTCCTGGCGCATGCCATGCGGGCGCGCCTGCCGATCGTCGCCTCGGACCACCCGATGTTCACGGAGACCCTGCGCAACGGGGAAAACGCCATGATCTTTCCCGCCGGCGATCACGGAGCCCTTGCCGGCGCTGTCCGCAGGCTGCTCGAGGACGACGCGCTCTATGCGCATCTGTCGGACGGATCCCTCGAGGTGCTCGACGGGCTTCGCCTGCCGGTCCGCTACGACGATGTCCTGCGGAATGCCTTCGAGGAGGCCGGCCCGGGCCGGGACTTCATGTCCGCCCAGAGCCTTGCGGCGACCCGCCGGCCGGCATCCTGACCGGTTCCGGGCCCGCTAGTCCCTGGTGTCCTGCCGCCCGCCGCGCCGCGGATCAGTCCCTGAGGCGGCAGAAGGCGAGCCAGCCGTCGGGGAGCGATCCGGGGAGCGATCCGGGGCGGGGGGATGTTTCGCGCGCGAAACCGGCGCCCTCGAGCAGCCGCGCCGAGGCGCGGTTCGCGGGATGGACCCGGGCCCAGAGCCGGGCGAGGCGGGGGTGATGGGCGAAGGCCGCCGGCACCGCCGCGGCCAGCATCGCCCGGCCGATCCCCTGCCCCCAGTGGTCCCGGCCCAGCCAGTAGCTGATCTCGGCCGAGGCCGGTGGTGCGCCCGGATCGCCGGGGGGGCCGGCGGGCGGATCCCAGACCAGCCGCACCTGGCCCACCGGCCGGCCCTGCCGGAGCACCGCGCGCACCGCGTGATGCGTCTCGACCTGCGCCATGGCGATCAGATCGGCCGCCAGCGCCGCGTCCAGCGGCCCGGGATAGGGTTCGGGCAGCCAGCGCCAGACCTCGGGGTCGTCGAGGAGCGCCCGGAAGGCGGGCAGATCCGCCGCCTCCCAGGGCCGGAAGGTCAGCCCGGCGGCCTCGCCCCGCGCCTCTGTCCGGGCCGCGGCCGGGCGGCTGGCGGGGCGATCCTCCGCCCCGGTCGGGTCGGCCTCGCCGGGGTCGGCCTCGCCCCGGTCGGGAGCGGCGGCAGGGTCCTCCGGGCCGGCCAGGGCGACCCAGCCCTGCAGCACGGGATCGAAGCCCAGGGGGATGCCCCGGGCGCGGGCCGAGCGCCGCCCTTCGGCCGAGAGCGGCCCCGGCAGGGGCGGCGGCGCGGCGCGGCGCGGCGCGGGCCCGGCAGGGTGCAGGGCGACATCGAGGCGGGGCAGGTGCATGCGGCGTCTCCGGTCGCGGGGCGCCCCTCGGGGCGCCGGTTCTCCTTCAATGGTTAACGCGGGGACCCTAACCCGAATCACCCCGGTCCCGAAGCGAAACCGGCCTGCGGGGGCGGCGGTTCCCGTGGCGGCGCGCCGGACAATCGGGCGCGGGGGGGGGCGATTGTTTCGCGTCCCGCCCCAGGTCCCCGGCCCGTCCGTCCCCGGCGCTGCGCCGGTCAGCCGGGCGGCACGCCGGTCCGGGGCAGGCGGCGCACCACGTCCCAGACCACCTCCTGCATCAGCTGCGCCGCCTCGGGCGAGGGCGCGCCGGCCGTGCCGTCGCCGCCCCGGCCCGCCAGCGCCAGCCGCGCCGGCAGGCCGCGGGGGTCGCGCTGGTAGAGCACCGCGTAATGGGTGAGCGCGACCAGATAGGCGCCGGCCTCGCTCATGTGGATGGTGTCCTGGGTGCCCTCGGCGGTGCGGGCGAAGAGATCCTCGCGCCGCGCCAGCCCCGGCACCGCCCCGCCGCCCTCGATCCGGCGCACCAGCGCCGCCATCACCTGCCCCGCCGGGATCAGGTGGATCGGCCGCCGCGCCGGGTCGCGCGCCAGCGCCCCGAAGAGCAGCTCCCCCTCCCACAGCGCCGGCAGGTCGGCGTCGAGCCGTTCGAGCCAGCCCGCCGGATCGTCGAGCGGATGCCAGGTCTCGTAGAGATAGATGCGGATGTCGGGACGCGCCGCGCGCGCCCGCGCCGCCCAGCGTGCGAGATACGCGGGGCTGTCGTGCCAGCGCAGCGCGGCCCTGAGCTCGACCATCTCGGTCAGCACCAGCGCGTCGTGGCCGCCGGCGTCGATCGCCGGGCCGGCATGGGCGAAGCGCGGCGCGAGGCCCGCCGTCTCGAACCCCGGCAGCGGCGGGTCGGGGTGCTGCCAGTGGGCGCGCAGCGTGGTGCCCCAGCCGATCTGGGCGGCATGGGAATGGCCGGGCGGGGCGAGCGCCTCGAGCATCGCCGGCATGTCGGGGCCGACCAGGCTGTGGCCGAGGTGAAAGACCGCGAGCGGACCCGCCGGCGGCGGCAGGGGCGCGGCATAGAGCGCGCCCGCCGCGGCGCGGTCGAGCGGGCGCGGCGGCAGGCGCCACCACCACAGGGCCGCGGCGGCGGCGGCCAGCGCGCCGAGGCCGAGCGCGAGCCGGCGCAGCAGGCGCGAGCGGTCCGTGACGCGGTTCATCGGCAGTCCTCCCCCTGTCCCCCCTGCCCTGCCCCGCCGGGCAGCAGCACCGCCGCCAGCATCAGCCCGCCGCCCCGGGTGAAGGCGACGCGGATCGCGGTTCCGGCGGCGACGGGGCCGAAATCCTGCCGCAGCCGCAGCCGCGCCGTGCCCTCGGCGGGGGGCGGCTCCAGCAGTTCGGCGGCCTCGAACCCGGCCCAGAGGCCGCAGCGCGGGAACAGCGCCTTGAAGGCGGCCTCCTTGGCGCAGAAGGCGCGGCGCGCGGCGCGGCCGGGGTCGGCGGCGCGACCGAGGCGGGCGCGCTCGGCCGCGTCCAGCACCAGCGGCACGAGATCGGCCTCCAGCGCGGCGTCGGGTTCGGCATCGAGGCCGATCCCGGCGAATGATGCCCCCGCCCCCGCCCCGGCCCCCGCCCCGGTCCGGACCGCCGCCGCCAGCGCCAGGCCCCCGGCATGGGTGATGCTGCCGGCGATGCCGGCGGGAAAGAGCCCCGCCTCTGCCCCCCGCTCCACCGGCCGCGCCGCCAGCGCGACCGCGGCGGGCAGCATCGCGCGCAGCGCCGCCAGGGCGGCGGCGGCGCGCGCCTCCTGCGGCGGCCCCGCGGGGGGCCGGGCGTGACGGGGGGCGGGGCGCGCCGTCGTCGCCGCCATCGCCTCAGGTCCCGCGCCCGGCGCGCAGCGCCCGGCGTTTCGACATCGCCTCGGCCCGCGCCGCCGCCTGCGCCGCGCCGGCATCGGCGCCCGTCCCGGCGCCCGTCCCGGCGGCAGGCCCGGCGGCAGGCCCGGCGGGCGGTCCCGCCGCCGCCGCGCCCGGCCCCTCGCCCAGATGCGCGGCCAGCGCGGCGAGCGTCGGGTGGCGGAAGATGTCGGTGATCGACAGCCGGTCGGTGCCGAGCTCGGCGCGCAGTTCGCGATGCGCCTGCACCGCCAGCAGCGAATGCCCGCCGAGGGCGAAGAAGTTGTCGCGCAGCCCCACCCGCGGCACCCCGAGCACCCGCGCCCAGACCCGGGCGATCACCGCCTGCACGCCCTCGGCCGGGGCGGCATAGGCGGTCTCGGGCGCCGCCGCGGCGGCGGCGGCCGGGGCGGGCAGCGCCTTGCGGTCGATCTTGCGGTTGGGGGTCAGCGGGAAGGCCGGCATCACCACGACATGGGCGGGCACCATGTGGGCGGGCAGCCGCGCCGCCAGCGCCTCGCGCAGCGCCGCCGGCACCAGCCAGCTGTCGCCGGTGACATAGAGCACCAGCCGCGGGTCGCCGGGGCTGTCCTCGCGCAGCAGCGCCACCGCCTGGCGGACGCCGGCGAAGCCCTCGGCCGCGGCCTCGATCTCGCCCGGCTCGATGCGGTAGCCGCGCAGCTTGACCTGGGCATCGGCGCGGCCGGCGAAGTCCAGCAGCCCGTCGGCGCGCCAGCGCGCCCGGTCGCCGGTGCGGTAGATCCGGCCCGTCCCGCCGGCGTCGAAGGGGTCGGGGCGGTAGCGTTCGGCGGTCAGGTCGGGGCGCTGCCAGTAGCCGCGCGTCACCCCCGCCCCGCCGATCCACAGCTCGCCCTCCGCCCCCACCGGCAGCGGCTGCAGGGCGGCATCGAGCACATGCACCCGGGTGTTGGCGATCGGCCGGCCGATCGGGCAGACCGGCGCCCCGGGCTCGGCCGGCGCGGTGGTGGACCAGACCGTGGTCTCGGTCGGGCCGTACATGTTCTCGACCTGCGCCGCCGGGGCGGCGCGCGCCAGTTCGGCGGCCAGCGCGCCGGGCAGCGGCTCGCCGCCGATCATCAGCTGGCGCAGCCGCCCCAGGGCGCGGCGCGCCTCGTCGTTCATCAGGATCATCCGCGCCATCGAGGGGGTGCATTGCAGATGCGTCACCCCGTGGCGCAGGATCTGCGCGGCGATCGAATGGTCGCCCTCGGCCGCCCCTTCCCCGGCATTGGCCCGCGCCAGCACCTCGGCCAGCGGGCGCAGCCCCTCGAGCACCTGCGCCCGCGGGATGCCGTAGTCGATCAGGCAGGCGATCTCGTCCACGCCGATCCGCTTGAGGTCCTCGACCCGGGCCAGCGCGTCCTCGACCGTGCCGAACAGGCCCGACTCCTCGAAATAGCGCGCGAAGGCGAAATCGAGGATCGCCTCGGTCTCCTCGGTGCTCAGCGACCGCAGGTCGATGTCGATGGGCCTGCTCACCCCCTGCGGCCGCTTGAAGGCGGGGAAGGCCCAGGCATATTGCTGGATCAGCGCCGCGGCGGCGCGCAGGTAGTCCTTCATCGGCCCGCGCGCCACCTGCCGCGCGGTCTCGCGGTCGGCGGCGAGATAGCTGTGCAGCATCAGCGTCACCTTGTGCCGCGCCGGGTCGTGGCCGGCCTCGCGCAGCGCCGCGTGATAGAGCGCGATCTTCTCGCCGACCTCGGCGATCGACTGGCCCAGCAGATGGGTCAGCACATTGGCGCCGATGCGCCCGGCCTCCTTCCAGGTCTCGGGATTGCCGGCGGTGGTGACCCAGACCGGCAGTTCGGCCGAGACCGGCCGCGGCAGGGTGGTGACCGGCTGCATCTTCCCGCCGGCGGCGGGGAAGGCCACCGCCTCGCCGCGCCACAGCCGCCGCACCTGGTCGATCGCCGCCAGCAGCGCGTCGCGGTTGGCCGGCGGCGCGTTCTCGGGGCGCAGCACGAAATCGTCGGGATGCCAGCCCGAGGCCATGGCCAGCCCGGCGCGGCCACCGGTCAGGTTGTCGATCACCGCCCAGTCCTCGGCGATGCGCGCGGGATGATGCAGCGGCGCCACGCAGGAACCGGCGCGCACCGCCAGCCGCTTCGTCACCGCCGCCACCGCCGCCCCGGTCACCGCGGGGTTCGGATAGGGCCCGCCGAAGGCGTGGAAATGCCGCTCGGGCGTCCAGACCGCGCAGAAGCCGCTGGCATCGGCAAAGCGCGCGCCTTCGAGCAGCAGCTCGTATTTCGCCGGCCCCGGCCCGTCGTCGTTGCCCCAGTAGAACAGGCTGAATTCCATCCCCCGGACGCTCGTCACCGGCCCGCCCGAGACCAGGGTGCGGCTCTCGTCGCCCATCAGCACGACGCGGAAGCCGCGCGCCAGGGTCCAGAACAGTTCCAGCACCGAGATGTCGAAGGACAGCGAGGTGACGGCCAGCCAGGTGCCCGGCGGGTCGTGCGGGATGCGCGCGTCCATCCCGGCGAAGAAGGCCGCGACGTTGCGATGCTCGACCATCACCCCCTTGGGCCGGCCGGTCGAGCCCGAGGTATAGATGAGATAGGCCAGATCCTGCGGCCCGGCGCCGCCGGCGGGGTCGGGTTCGGTCGCCGGGGCCGCCGCCAGCCGCGGGTCGTCGTCGAGCAGCAGCAGCGCCGCGCCATGCGGCGGCAGGGTGCCGGCCAGCGCGGTCTCGGTCACCAGCACCGGGGCGGTGCTGTCCTGCAGGTAGAGCGCGATGCGGTCGGCGGGATAGTCGGGGTCGACCGGCACATAGGCGCCGCCGGCCTTGAGGATGGCCAGCGCGCCGATGACGAGGCGCGGCGTGCGCCGGGTGCAGAGCGCCACCGGCACCCCCGGCCCCACCCCCATCGCGCGCAGCACATGCGCGGCGCGGTTGGCGGCGGCATCGAGCTCGCCGTAGCTCAGCCGGCTGTCCTCGTGGATCAGCGCCACCGCCTGCGGCCGCCGCGCCGCCTGCGCGGCGACGGCGCGCGGGATGGTCAGCGCCGGGTCGAAGGGGGCCTCGGTGGCGTTCCAGGTCTCGGCCACCAGCCGCGCCTCGGCGGCGGGCATGGCCGGCAGCGCCTCGGGCAGCGCCGCGGGGTCGGCGCCGGCCAGCATCCCGGCCAGATGCGCCAGCCGCGCCGCGATCAGCGCCGCCAGCCCCGCCGGCAGCCGCGCGGCATCGTGCCAGAGCCGGGCCTGGCCGTCCGCGGCGAGCGCCAGCGTCAGCGCGGTGCCGGGCAGCGCCGCCCCGGCGCCCGCGGCGAAGCCCAGCGACAGCCCGACCGCCGGCACCGCCGGCGCCGCGCCGAGCGCGGGGTCGCGCAGCGGCAGGTCGCGGGCGAAGCCGGGCCAGCGCATCGCCGCCGCCAGCCGTTCCGACAGCAGGTGCCGCGCCGCGCCGAGCGGCAGATCCGCGGGCAGCGCCAGCGCCAGCGGCACCCAGCCGGACAGGTGCCGCGGCGCCTGCGGCCCGCCGGCCATCGCCAGCGCCACGTCGCAGGCCGCGGGATCGGCGGCGGCGCGCGACAGGCAGAGCGCCAGCGCCGCCGTCCAGCGGTTGGCCGAAAGCCCCCCGGGCAGCGCCGCGGGCACCGCGCGCCAGTCCTCGGGCGCCAGCCCCGGGGGCCGCGCGGCGGGCAGCCCGGCCGGGGCGAAGCCGCGCAGCGCGGCGCGCCAATGCGCCTCGCCCGGGCTG
>DAOLBY010000287.1:0-1670 GCA_035324325.1 Paracoccaceae bacterium
TCACCCTGTCCTCCCGCGATGCCGGCTTCGAGGCCGCCTTCGCCCGGCTTCTGGCGCAGAAGCGGGAAGAGGCGCAGGACGTTGACGACGTGGTGGCCACGATCATCGCGGATGTGCGCGCCCGCGGCGATGCGGCGTTGATCGAGCTGACCGCCCGCTTCGACCGGCTGGACCTGACGCCCGACACCCTTGCCTTGAAGCCCGACGACATCTCGGCCGAGGTGGCGAAGGTCGCGCCCGAGGATCGCGCCGCGCTCGACCTCGCCGCCGCACGCATCCGCGCCTATCACGAACGTCAGCGCCCCGAAGATGCAAGCTGGCAGGACGGCACCGGCGCGCGGCTGGGCTGGCGCTGGACGCCCGTGGCCTCCGCCGGGCTCTATGTGCCGGGCGGCTCCGCCTCCTACCCCTCTTCGGTCCTGATGAACGCGATCCCGGCGCGGGTCGCGGGGGTGGAGCGGTTGGTCATCGCCTGCCCGACCCCGGGCGGGGCGGTCAACCCGCTGGTGATCTATGCCGCGCAGGTGGCGGGTGTGTCCACGATCTACCGCGTCGGCGGCGCGCAGGCGGTGGCGGCACTCGCCTACGGCACCGAGACCGTCGCGCCGGTGGACAAGATCACCGGCCCCGGCAATGCCTTCGTGGCGGCCGCCAAGCGTCGCGTGTTCGGCCGCGTCGGCATCGACATGATCGCAGGGCCGTCGGAGGTGCTGGTGATCGCCGAGGCCGGGCAGGACCCCGACTGGATCGCGCTCGACCTCCTGTCCCAGGCCGAACACGACGAAAGCGCGCAGTCCATCCTGATCACGCCCGATGCCGGGCTGGCGCAGGCGGTGGCCGCCGCCGTGGACCGCCATCTGACAACCCTGCCGCGCGCCGCCATCGCCGGGCGCAGCTGGGCCGACCACGGCGCCCTGATCGTGGTGCGGGACCTGACCGAGGCGGCAGAGCTTGCCGACCGCATCGCGCCCGAGCATCTGGAAATCCTGACCGACGACCCCGAGGGCCTGGCCGCCCGCATCCGCCACGCCGGGGCGATCTTCCTCGGCGCCTGGACGCCCGAGGCGATCGGGGACTATGTCGGCGGCCCGAACCATGTACTGCCCACGGCGCGCTCGGCGCGGTTCTCCTCGGGCCTCTCGGTGCTCGACTTCATGAAGCGCACGACGCTGGCCCACATGACGCCAGAAAGCCTGGCCGCCATCGGCCCCGCCGCAGAACGGCTGGCGGCGTCCGAGGGGTTGCAGGCCCATGGCCTGAGCGTGACGGCCCGGCTTGCACGGCTGAACCGCGGCGGTTGAACCGGGGCTTCTTGACGCCGCGGCGGTCCGGCCCGCATCCTGCGGCACATGAGCTTGCGCGCCCTGCATTCCGCACTCCGCCTTCTGGGCCTTGCGGCCCTGCTGCTGGCGCTGCCCGCCGGGGCGGCGCGGGCCGACTATCTTGCGCAACCCGACGCCTTCGCGAACGCCTGGGCGCGGCTCTTGCCGCGGATGACAGACCGGGTGGAGATCCTGTCGCTGTCGGTCGAACCTGACACGATCCGGCTCACCGCCCGTGCGCCTTCGGGGGGCGAGGACCTTGACGACTGGCAGGTACGGCGGGCCGGCGCGCTGCTGGGCGGGGGCGACATGGTGGACGGCCCCCTGCCCCGCCGCCCCGACCCCGAA
>DAOLBY010000288.1:0-1668 GCA_035324325.1 Paracoccaceae bacterium
ACCCAGATGCCCGAGCGTGACCGCAGCGGCTTGCGCACCTCCATCCCCACGAGCATCCCCTGGCGCAGGCCTTCGTCCAGCGGCACCAGCCCGGGGTCGAGCGCGCGGCTGCCGACGGGGCGGAACGACGCGCGCATCAGCGGCAGTGCCTTGGCGGCAAGTTCGGTGGCGCGGGGTTCCCAGACCAGCATCCAGCCCTTGATCAGCCCCTGGCTCAGCTGCACCTCGGCCTGCGCCGAGATGCGGACGCTGGCGCCCTCGATCGAGAAGCCGCGCTCCGACAGCACGCGGTTGCCCTGCGGCGGCACCACGTCGAGCGACAGCAAGAGGTCGTAGAGCGCGCGCAGGCTGGCCGCATTGCCCGGCTGGCTGATCAGCAGGACGCGAAGGCCCGATCCCTGCGCCTCGCTGAACTGCACGAAGGGCGGCGCATAGCCGTCGAAGGCGACATGGGCGAGCGGAAGCGCGATCTCGATGCCCGCCTCGGCCTCGGTCACGGTGGACAGGCCCAGTTCCGCCTCGAGCGCGGCGCGTTCGCCCAGCAGCGCCTCGCGCTGGCGCGTCGTCAGGTAGCCCGTCGCCACCTGGCCGCGTGCCTCCTGCCAGGCGCTGATCGAGGCGCGGGTGCCGGGGCCGAAGGCGCCGTCGATGGCGGCATTGTAGAACCCCGCCCATTGCAGCGCCGACTGGATGGCGAGGCGGGCATCCCGGTTCAGCCGGCCCTCGGCGGCGCGCGCCTCGGCCAGCGTCTCCTCGGGTTCGGCGGGCGGCGCAGGGGCGGGGGCCTCGACCGGCGGCGTTTCCGGCGCGGGGGCAGGCGCTTCGGGCGCCGGCGCGGGCAGGGCGGCGGTATCGACCGGCGCCACCGGCACCGCGCCCTGCACCGGGGCCGAGGCCGGGTCGGCACCGGGCGGCCAGAAGGCCCCGCGATAGACCTCGCCCCGCGCCAGGAAGCTGTCGGACGGGATCATGTTGTCGGCCAGGAGCCGGGCCAGCCGTTCCTCGGCCGCGGCCCGCGTATAAGGGCCGAGGACGACCGCATGCCAGCCCGAGGCCATGCGGAAACCGGCCACGTCGGGAAACATCGCCGCCCAGGCCGCCGCGCGCTCGGACGCCTGCGCGGCCGTCGGCCGCGCCTCGATCTGCACCCAGACGCGGTCGCCGGTCTGGGCCCGCAGCGGCAAGGCCGCGACCAGCGCAAGGGCGAGGACGACAAGAAGGGCGGCAGGACGCATGGCGAGAACTTCCCCGGTCGGCGGCATTGGTTCGCGCAAACCACAGATTCGGGACGATTTCCAGCCAAACCGCCGTGTCCGGGCCCGAAACGCCCGCCCTGCGTCCGATCCGCGACGGCCCCGGTCGGTGCCGCTTCGCGGATTGACCCCGCGGCGCCCCGCGCCTATGCATCCGCCGCCACAGGCCGACAGGGACCAAGATGACCGCCGAAGCCCCCCCGCGCAGCTTTCAGGAGGTGATCCTGCGGCTTCAGGCCTATTGGGCCGGGCAGGGATGCGCCGTCCTGCAGCCCTATGACATGGAGGTCGGGGCGGGCACCTTCCACCCGGCCACCACGCTGCGCAGCCTGGGCGCGCGCGCCTGGGCCGCCGCCTATGTGCAGCCCTCGCGCCGCCCGACCGACGGGCGCTACGGCGAGAACCCGAACCGCCT
>DAOLBY010000157.1:0-8298 GCA_035324325.1 Paracoccaceae bacterium
GTGGTGCCCGGCGAACCGCCTTCCGGCACCACCATGTCGATCACGCCCCGCGCGGCCCCGCGAGCCAGATCCTCGATGATCCGGCGTCGCAATCCGTCGTCCTCGGCACGGCCCTCTTCCGCGATGCGGTCCAGCACAGGGGGCCGGGGGGGGGTGAGGCCGGGACCGCGCGGCGCCATTCCGGCCGGGTCGGCAAGCTCGCGCCAGTCGTAGACCGCCGGGGTGGAGGGACCGGTGGGCTCGTCCGGAACTGCGATCAGCGATCCCGGGCGCGGCCGTGGTCGGGGAATCGCGCTGCGGCCGGACAGCGGCGGCATCGGCGAGGCATCAGCCGCGCGCTCCCAGCTGGAACCTTCGGGCGCAGGCCCGTCGCGCAGGTCGAGAACCAGCACGCCGGGCCGGTCCTCGTAGGCTACGGCGTGGCAGGCGCAGGCCAGCCCCAGCACCAGCGCCCCCTCCTCCGGTTCGGACCGGATCGCTGCCAGGCGGTTGCGCGGGATCAGGCGGAAGACACCGGACAGGTCGAAGCGCAGCTGCTGGTTGGGGAAGCTCAACCTGTAGCCGCCGACCTCGCGCCGCAGGTCCCATTCGGCCGCGCGCGGCAGCACGAGGACAAGGCGCGAGAACCCGTCGTGTTCGCCCGATTGCACCCGGACCGTCTGTGCACCGGCCGGTCCGGCCACCAGCGCGGCCGCGACGGCCAGCGCGGCCAGCCGGGGCATCACGCGGCCTCCTGCCGGAGTCCGCGCAGCGACTCCTCGATCTCGGCAAAGCTGGGACGGACATGGTGGGGCGTGTTCTGCCGCCCCACCTCGATGCAGATGTTGGGCGTGTGGCTGTGCAGGTTGGCCACCAGGACCTCGCGGATCAGCTGGTAGAAATGCCCGTCCTCCTCGACCACCGAGCGGATCCGTGCCGACATCGGCCCGACGAGGCCATAGGCCAGGAAAACCCCGAGAAAGGTGCCGACGAGTGCGCTGCCAATCATCTTGCCGAGGATCTCGGGCGGCTGGTCGATCGAGCCCATGGTCTTGATCACCCCCAGAACCGCCGCGACGATACCGAGCGCCGGCAGCGCGTCGGCCACCTGCTGCAGCGCGTGGCTTGAATGCAGCGCATGGGTCTGGGCGGCCTGCATCCGCTTGTCCAGCACTTCCTCGACCTGATTGGGGTCGTCGTAGTTCATCGAGCCGGCGCGCAGCGTGTCGCAGATCAGTTCCACCGCTTCGTGGTCGTGCTGGATGCGCGGGTAGCGGGCGAAGATCGCCGAGCCGTCGGGGTTCTCGATATGCTCCTCCAGCCCGACGGGATTGGTCCGGGCCAGACGCACCAGTTCGAAAAGCAGGCACAGGAGGTCTCGGTAGTCGGCCGGTTTCCAGCGCGGACCCTTGAACACCTTTCCGATGTCGCGAAGCGCCTGTTTCACTGCCGCCCCGTCGTTCGACAGAAGGAAGGCGCCGGTGGCGGCGCCGCCGATCATGATCATCTCGAAGGGCAGGGCCTTGGCGATGATGCCGAGCTTTCCCCCCGCGAGCAGGTAGCCGCCGAACACCATGACGAAGATCACGACGATACCGATGATGCCGATCATGGCGAATCCCCTGGGCGCGCAGCCCCGGCAGGGTGGCGGCGCGCCGTTAACAAACCCTCGCCATCACTCCGAAGGCGCGCGGGCATTGCGCCCCGCGATCAGGGCGCTGATCGCGTAGGCCGCCGCCGGTTCCATGCCGGCCAGGACCGCCGCCGCCGCATCAGGGCGCATCCGGCCCAGGAAACCTGCGGCAAAGGCGGGATCCATCGCGCCGAAAAGGGCGCTCGCGTCCTTCGGCTTCATCGTCTCGTAGACGGCAGTCAGACGCTGGAGGTCGGCCTCGGCCGCGCCATCGGCAAGCGACAGTGTCGACCTCAGGTTCTCCTCGGCCACCGCGAGGTCCGACAGGCGCCGCGCCGTGACCTCTTCGGCCAGGGCCAGCGCGGCAATCCGGTCCTCCAGCGTGGCCTCGCGTGCGGCAAGGGCCGCCTCACGCGCGCTGAGCGCGTGGGCCAGTGCGTCGGGAGGGGGGGGGCAGCTGGTTGCCGACGCCTCCGCCACCGGCCCCGGCTCGGCCGACCGTGCCAGGGCCTGGCCCGCGCCATGGCCGATCCGCAGCGCGCCCGAGGCCGCCAGCATTGCCGCCACCACGACCAGGACGCCGCGCGCCGGACGGAAAGCGGATCTCGCGGCAGTCATTCCGCGGCCTCCGCTGTCTGCCGTGCCAGCCTGCGGCGGAACACGCGCAGGCGGCGCTCACTGCCGTCGGTCTCCGGCGGGTCGGGCATCGGCGAGGCGTCCGGCACGGCCGATGCGGTCTCGATGTCGTGCAACGAGGCGACCAGCAGCTCCAGCCGCGCCGCCGCCGTTTCACCGCGGAGCACCAGCGCGGTCAGCGAGCCCGACTGCACCTCCGCCGCGCCCCGCGCGCGGTCGAGCGCGCGGGTCATGTCGTCAACCTGCGCAGACAGCACGGCGATGGCCCCGCCGAGGCCGCCCTCCAGCGTCTGGAACCGCTGCAGGCGCCGCGACAGGACATAGCAGTAGAGGCCGGCCCCGAAGGCACCCGCAGCCAGGAGCATGTCGGCGATCAGGTCCATCCCCGCCCCTCAGTTCACGACGAATTCGGTGATCAGGAGATCGCGCACGCGTCCCTCGCCCGTCACCATCTGGATGCGGCGCAAGAGCTGCGCGCGGATGCGCAGCAGCGCCGCGGGATCCTCGATCTGCGCCAGGTCGATGGCGCGAAGATAGCCGTTCAGCACGTCGAGAATGCGCGGCGACAGGAGCTGCACCTCTGCCGCATGGGACCGCGCGACCTCCAGCTGCGCGGTGATGCGCAGGTGCCGGTTGCCCCCCGAGCGGCCGAGCGAGATCACCACGGGTTCGACCGGAACGAAGGCGATGTCGGGCAGCGCCGTCGGGGCGCCCTGCGCCGGGTCGGCCGACCTGTGACCGAACACCAGACCCGAATAGGTCGCATAGAACCCGCCGCCTCCCAGTATCAGCGCCGCCAGAAGGCCGTAGAACAGCGGCTTGCGCGACCTTCGGGGCGGCGCATCGTCGGGCAGGGCGGCGGCGGCTTCGGCCATGGGCATCTCCTCGGGGTTCTCCGCGGCGGGCGTATGCCCGGAGTAGCCCCAATCCCACTAACCGATTGTTAAGCGGGATCGGCCAGTTGTGACGGAGGGGGTCAGAACGCCCCATGAACATCCGCAGGTGCCCGACGGTGCAGAACCTTGCCGAAATCTGGTCGCGTCTGGATATCCGCCGCCGAATCGTAGTCGTCGCCGCGACGGTCGGCATGTTCCTTGCCGTGATCGGCCTTGCCCGCGCCGCCGCGGCCCCCGGCATGGCGCTTCTGTATTCCGGGCTCGATCCTGCGGCAGCGGGGCAGGTCGTGGCGGCGCTGGAACAGCGCGGCATCGCCTATCAGGTTGCGGGCGATTCGATCCGCGTCGATGCCTCCCGACGGGACGAGACGAGGATGCTTCTGGCGGCCGAAGGGCTGCCGGCGGTTGGCGCTGCGGGCTACGAATTGCTCGATGGGCTTTCCGGCTTCGGGACGACGGCGCAGATGTTCGACGCCGCCTTCTGGCGCGCGCGCGAGGGGGAATTGGCGCGCACCATCCTGTCCTTGCCCGGGATCCGCGCCGCCCGTGTCCACATCGCTGCGCCACCGGGCCAGCCGTTCCTGCGCGACCGCCGGGCCACCGCCTCGGTCACGCTGACCATGACGGGGTCGGCTGTGACGGCCACGCAGGCGCGCGCATTGCGCCACCTCGTATCGGCCGCCGTCACCGGACTCGCGCCCGAGGATGTCGCCATCGTTGACGGCGCCACCGGCCTGGTCGGCGGCCCGGACGAGAGGCCCTTTCCCGGGGCCGAACCGCGCGCGGCCGAAATCCGTCGGAGCGTGGAACGCCTGCTCGAGGCCCGTGTCGGCCCGGGCAAGGCTGTCGTCGAGGTCAGCATCGACCTGTCGACCGAGCGTGAGGCGATCACCGAACGCCGTTTCGATCCGCAGGGCCGCGTCGCCATCTCCTCCGAAACCGAGGAGCGCAGCACCAGCGGAAGCCAGGGCGGTGGCGAGGTGACAGTCGCCTCGAACCTGCCCGAAGGCGACACCTCCCCGGGCGCCGCCGGCCGCAGCCGGAGCACCGAGACGCGCGAGCGGGTGAACTTCGAGGTGTCCGAAACCAGCCGTGAGCTGCTGCGCACGCCGGGCGCCGTGCGCCGCCAGACAGTGGCGGTTCTGGTCGACGGCATCCTGACCCCGGGGCCGGACGGAACCCCGGTCTGGCAGCCGCGCCCCGAAGCGGAACTCACCGCCCTGCGCGACCTCGTGGCCTCGGCTGTCGGGCTCGACGAGGCGCGCGGCGACGTGCTGACCCTGCACTCGCTCGAATTCCGGCCCGGCGAGATTTCGGGCACGACGGCCGAGGTGGGCCTGCTTCCCGGGATGGGGCCGCTCGACACCATGGTGCTGATCCAGATGGTGGCACTGGCGCTGGTCGCGCTGGTCCTCGGGCTCTTCGTGCTGCGCCCCCTGATGCAGGGACGGCGGCCGGCGGTGGCAGCCGAACCGCAGATGTTGGCCCCGCCCCACGCCGCAGCGGCCCTTCCGGGCCTTGTCGGGGCAACGGCCACGCCAGCCGAAGGATCGGGCGGCCTGCGCGTCCTGACGGGCGAGATCGACGACGATCTTGCGCAATCGGCCTCCGATGTCGAGGCCGGCCGCTCCGCCGATCCGGTCGAGCGCCTGCGCCGGCTGATCGAGGAGCGGCGCAGCGAATCGGTCGAAATCCTGCGTGGCTGGATGGATGCCGCGGACGAGCGGATCTGACGATGCGCCCGCGGCTCGAGGTCTTCGATACGCCCGGCACCGCCCCCCTGGGGATCGTGGTGGCCGAGGCCGGCGCGTTGGACGAGGCGCGGCTCCAGTCCTACGAACAGGGTTATGCGGCCGGCTGGGACGATGCGGTGGCGGCCCAGTCGGCTGACCGCACCCAGATCGGCGCCGATCTCTCGAGGGCCCTGCAGGCCCTGTCCTTCACCTATCACGAGGCGCGCGAGCATGTCCTGCGGGCGGTCGAGCCACTTCTGGCCGAACTCGTCGGCCAGGTTGTGCCGGCGTCGGCGCGCGCGGGACTTGGCGCGCTGGTGGTCGAGACGCTGCGTCCGCTCGCCGGGCAGCTGGCGATGGCCCCCATCCGGCTGCGGGTCCATCCCGGGGTGCGCGCGGCCGTCGAACAGGCGCTGCTGATGGAGCCCGGGCTCCCGGTCGACCTGGTCGCGGACCCCGCGTTGCCGGAAACCGAGGCAAGGCTCGACCTCGGGACAAGCGAGCGCCGCATCGACCCCGGCGAGACCGCAACGGCGCTGGCCGCGGCCGTCGCCGATTTCTTCACCGCCACCCTGTCGAAGGATCCAGCCGATGGATGACCGCCCCGAGAACACGCCCTTCGCACAGGTCCCGATCGAGATCACCGTCTCGGTCGGCCGCGCCCGCCCGCAGGTGCGTGACCTCCTGCGCCTTCAGCGCGATGCCGTCCTGCCGCTCGACCGCCGGGTGGAGGATCCGGTGGACCTCTACGTCGGCGACCGGCTGATCGCACGGGGCGAACTGCAGGAGCTTGACGGCGAACACGCGGGCCAGTTGGCCGTGCGTCTGACCGAGGTCGTCAACCTGCGCGGCGGATTGTGAAACGCGCAGCCGCGCTGGCCCTGTTCCTCGCGCTGGCAGCACTGCCCGCCATGGCGCAGACGGTGACGTTCGACCTCGGCGAGGGGCCAGGCCTGTCGGGCCGGGCGGTGCAACTCATCCTCCTCCTGACGCTGCTGAGCCTGGTTCCCGGGCTCGCGGTGATGATCACCTGTTTTCCTTTCGTCGTGACGGTGCTGTCGATCCTGCGCCAGGCCATCGGGCTGCAGCAGTCGCCGCCCAACATGCTGATCGTGACGCTCGCGCTGTTCCTGACCTGGTATGTGATGGACCCGGTCCTGGCCGAGGCCTGGCGTGTGGCGGGCGACCCCCTGACCCGCGATGCCATCGGTCTGGAAGAGGCGATTCCGGCCGCCCTCGGCCCGTTCCGTGTCTTCATGGCGGCCCGGATCGATCCTGACACCTTCGCGGCGCTGGCGGCCCTTCGCCCGCCGGCCTCTGCCGGAGCCGGCGTGGCCGAGGCGCCGCTGTCGCTGCTCGTCCCGTCCTTCCTGCTGTCCGAGATTCAGCGCGCGTTCGAGATCGGTTTCCTGATCTTCCTGCCGTTCCTCGTCATCGACCTCGTGGTGGCGGCGGTCCTGATGTCCATGGGGATGATGATGGTGCCGCCGGCGGTTGTGGCGCTGCCCTTCAAGCTCGCCTTCTTCGTGGTGGCCGACGGCTGGGGCCTGATCGCCGCCGCTCTGGTGCGCGGCTACATGTAGCCCTGCGGCGCGGCGGTGCGGGACGCGCCCGGTCCGGGCGTGGCAGGTCAGCGCACCACGAACTCGGCGTGCAGCGCGCCCGCCGCGTTGATGCTCTTCAGGATGTCGATCATGTCGTGCGGGGCGACGCCGAGCGCGTTCAGACCGGCCACCACCTGCGACAGGCTGGTGCCCCCGGGCACCTCGGCCAGCCCGGTGCCCGGCGCGCGCTCGACCGAGGCGGCCGTGCGCGGCAGCATGATCGTCTCGCCGCTGGCGAAGGGGTTGGGCTGCACGGCCACCGGGGTCTCGTCCACCCGCAAGGTCAACCCGCCCTGCGCCACGGCAACCGCGCCGATCCGCACGTCGGCGCCCATGACGATGGTGCCCGACCGCTGGTCGACCACCACACGGGCGCGCGTCGCCGGTTCCACGGCGATGGCCTCGATCCGCCCCAGAAGATGGGCGGGCGACCGCATCCCGGCCGCCGCCACGTCGAGCGCCACGGTTCCGGCGTCGAGCATCTGGGCCGCGCGCCTGCCGAGGTCGCGGTTGATTGCCGTCTCGATCAGCGCGGCGGTCGAGAAGTCGGGGTTGCGCAGCGCGAGGCGGATGGTGCCGAGACGGGTGAAGTCGAACTCCACCTCGCGCTCCACCCGCCCCCCGCCTGGCACTGCACCGGCGGTCGGTACGCCCTGCACCACCCGCGCCGCCGCGCCCTCGGCCGAAATCCCGCCGGCGATCACCGCGCCCTGCGCCACGGCATAGATCTGGCCGTCGGCGCCGTTCAGCGGCGTCATCACCAGCGTGCCGCCCAACAGGCTTTTCGCATCACCGATGGCCGAGACGGTCACGTCGATCCTTGCGCCCGAACGGGCGAAGGGCGGCAGACTGGCGGTCACGAGCACGGCAGCGACGTTGCGCGGCCTGAACTGCTCGCCGGAGACGTTGACGCCCAGGCGTTCCAGCAGGCTGGCGAGGATCTCCTCGGTGTAGGGCGAGTTGCGCAGACCGTCGCCGGTGCCGTTCAGCCCGACGACGAGGCCGTAGCCCACGAGGTCGTTGCTCCGCACACCATCGAACTCAACAAGGTCCTTCAGTCGGACCGGTGCGGCACTGGCGGCGGCCCCGAGGCAGATGAGGGTCAGGGCGATCAGAAGGCATTTCATCGCAGGAAATCCGCAAGGCTGAGGCGCGACAGGCGCACGGTGACGGCATAAAGGGTCTCGAGCTGGGTCTGCGTGGCCTGGAGCCGCGTGGCGGTATCGGCCGGATCGACCGACAGCAGGCCGGCGCGCGCGATTTCCAGCGCGGCGGTTTCGGCCGTGTTGCGCCGGGCGGCAGCGGCGATGCGCCCCTCCTGCGTGCCGACGGCGGCCTGGAGTTCGGCCCGCGCGGTCTGGCCGGCCAGGAGACGCTCCCCCGCACGCTGTGCCAGGGCACCGCGTTCGGCATCCGGCAGGGGCGGCGTGCCGCGGTCGATCAGCGCCCCCAGGGCCAGCGATGCCAGCGTGTCGCGCAAGGCGGGGTCGAGTGCGGTGACGGCAAGCGTCGCGGTGTCCTCGGACGACAGCAAGAGCGGCGCACGGGGCGCACCGCCAAGGAACTGGGCGGCAAAACCCGCAGGGTCCGCGAACCAGGCCCCGACCGCCGCCTCGACCCCGGCGGCGGTCGTCTCGGCGGCGGCGGCGAGCGCGATCGCGTCGAGGATGTCGCGCGCCGGCGCCAGCGCCGGTCCGTCGGTCGCCACCCCTGCAAAGAGGCTGCGGTCGCCCAACCGGGTGTTGAGCGCCGCCACCGCCGCCTCGAACGCAGACGTCGCCTCGCGCGCCGCCGGCGCAATCATCGCCGAGGCCGCA
>DAOLBY010000158.1:0-8284 GCA_035324325.1 Paracoccaceae bacterium
GTGATCGAGCCGCCGGCCACCGGCACCAGCCCCGCCAGCAGCGCCCCGCCCGCCAGCGCGAGGAAGGGCGCCATGGCCATGTTGACCGCCTGCCAGCCGCTTTCGACCGACCCGCCCGCGCAGTTCATCAACCCGCCCGAGGACAGCGAGGCGAGCGTCACGCCGCCGAACACGATCATGTCGTTCAGCCCCTGCATGCGCCCGCGCTCTTCGGGCGAATGCGAGGCGGTCAGCATCGTCGTGGCGCCGATGAAGCCGAAGTTCCAGCCGATGCCGAGAAGGACCAGCGCGCCGAAGAAATTGACCAGCTCCACCCCCGCCAGCGCCACCGCCCCGGCACCGGCCAGGATGGTCAGTCCGATGGCCACCACCCTTTCGGCCCCCAGGCGCGCGATGACATGGCCGGTCACGAAACTGGGCGCATACATCGCCAGCACATGCGCCGTCACCACATCCGCCGCGTTGCCGGTGGTGAAGCCGCAGCCGACGACGGCGAGCGGCGAGGAGGTCATCACCAGGTTCATCAGCGCGTAGGAGACGGTGGCGCAGATCACCGCAACCGCGATGCGCGGCTCGGACAGGAGCTGCCGGCGGCTGCGCCCCTGCGCCGCTGCGCCCGGCGCCGGCCGTGCCGGGCGCGGGATGTCCAGCGCGAGGAACAGCGGCGCGCCGATCAGGTTCAGCGCGATGACCGCCAGATAGGTGCCGAGGAAGGGCACCACCATCGCCTCGGCCGTCACCTTGACCAGCTGCGGGCCCACGACGGCCGACAGGAGCCCCCCCGCCATGACCCAGGAAATCGCCTTGGGCCGGAAGGCGTCGGAGGCGGTATCGGTCGCGGCGAACCGGTAGAATCCCTGCGCGCTCATGTAGCCCCCGGTGAGGAAGGCACCGGCCGCGAACAGCGGGAACGAGGCCGCATGCAGCCCCCAGGCCCCAAGCGCCGCGCCCGCGGCCCCGCAGGCCGCACCGGCCACGAAACCGGTGCGCCGGCCGTAGCGCTGCATGATCGCCGACAAGGGCGTCGCCGCCATCATCGACCCCATGACCAGCAGCGAGATCGGCAGCGTGGCAAGGCAGGCATTGGCCGCCAGCGTCTGACCCGCCAGCCCCGCCACGGTGAAGATGATGGGAAGCTGTGCCCCCAGCACCGCCTGCACGAGGACGAGGACGGCGACATTGCGCCGCGCGCGCCCGTCGTCGCGGACGGGATCGGTCGCCGGCGGGGGAAGGGCAGCGTCGGTCATGGCGCAAGCCATAGTCCCGCCCGCGCGGCACCACAAGCGCGGCCGTGCCGCGGGCCGGAGCCGGGCAGGGGGGGCCGTGCCCCCGTCCGCGCTTGCGCCGGTCGCGCCGGCGGGCCATGAGGGGGCGGGGGGCTTGGGCATGGTCGGTCGGATCATCGAGGGCGAGGGCTGCCTCGCCGAGGGCGCGGCCTGGCTGGCGTCGCGCGAGGCGCGGTTTGCCCATGCGCTGGCGCTGACCGGGCCCTTGCCGCTGCGCCGGCGACCGGACGGGTTTGCGGCGCTGTTCGACGCGATCGTCAGCCAGCAGGTCAGCGTGGCCGCGGCCGATGCGATCTGGGCGCGGCTCGAGGCCGCGGGCTACACCGACCCGGCGCTGCTGGCGGGGGCCGACGACGACAGCCTGCGCGCCTGCGGGCTGAGCCGTCAGAAGGCGCGCTATGGCCGCGCGCTGGCCGCAGCGGGGATCGACTATCCGGCGCTGCGCGGCGCGCCGACCGAGCAGGTGATCGCCACGCTGGTCGCCGTGCCCGGGATCGGGGTCTGGACGGCCGAGATCTATGCGATGTTCAGCCTGGGCCGTGCCGATGTCTTTGCGCCCGGCGACCTGGCCCTGCAGGAGGCCGCGCGGCGGCTGTTCGATCTGCCGGAGCGACCGAAGGAACGCCCCTTCCGCGCCATGGCCGAGGGCTGGTCGCCCTGGCGGGGGGTGGCGGCGCGGCTCTTGTGGGCCTATTACCGGGTGTCGACGGAACGCGAGGGGGTGCGGTGACACGCGAACTGGCATTCGGCCGCAAGGGGCCGCGGGGCGCGCGGGCGCTGGTCGTGTTCCTGCACGGCTACGGCGCGGACGGGGCCGATCTGCTGGGCCTGGCCGACGTGCTGGGGCCGCACCTGCCGGGCGTGGCCTTCGTGGCGCCGGATGCGCCCGAGCCCTGCCGCGGCAACCCGTTCGGACGGCAGTGGTTCCCGATCCCCTGGCTCGACGGTTCGTCCGAGGCCGCGGCGGCGGAGGGGCTGTCGGCGGCGGCCGATGACCTCGATGCCTTCCTCGACGCCCGCCTGGCCGGGGAGGGGCTGGCGGCGGACCGGCTGGCGCTGCTGGGCTTCAGCCAGGGCGCGATGATGGCGATGCATGTGGCACCGCGGCGGCCGGCGGCGGTCGCGGGGGTCGTGGCGATCTCGGGCCGGCTGCTGGCGCATGAGCGGCTGGCGGCGGAGGCGGTCTCGAAGCCGCCGGTCCTGCTGATGCACGGCGACGACGACGAGGTGGTGCCCTTTGCCAGCATGGACCATGCCGGGCAGGAACTGGTCGCGGCGGGGTTCGAGGTCTACGGCCATGTGATGCGCGGCACCCGCCATGGCATCGCGCCCGATGGACTGGGCGCGGCGCTCGGCTTCCTGCGCGATCGGCTGGGTGGCTGACGCAGCGCGGTTCCCGCCGCCCGCGTCATGGCGGCGTCACGCTTTCGCGATAGCCCATGCCGCGGCGGCAGCGCTGTATGGCGGGTCTTGTCAGGCGGGTTGCGCCAGATATAGTCGGCGGTGTCGGGGCGGGCCTTTCCCCGCCCCGGAACCGGGCAACCGGAGCGGGGTTGGCACTTGGGCATCGAGGGCGATTTCCGGCAGCAGTTCGTGCGCGAGCCTTCGGCGCTGCGGCACTGGCCGGCGCTGGTGCTGAACGCAGACTACCGGCCCTTGTCCTACTATCCGCTGTCGCTCTGGCCCTGGCAGGAGGCGATCAAGGCGGTGGTGCTGGACCGTGTGCTGATCGTGGCGGAATACGACCAGGTCGTCCGAAGCCAGAGGTCCGAGATACGCATCCCCTCCGTGGTGGTGCTCAAGGACTACGTCAAACCCCAGAAGCGCGTGGCCTTCACGCGCTTCAATCTTTTCCTGCGGGACGCCTTCTGCTGCCAGTATTGCGGCGCCAGGGGCGACCTGACCTTCGACCATGTGGTGCCGCGGTCGCGCGGTGGCATCACCGCCTGGGACAACGTGGTGGCTGCCTGCTCGCCCTGCAACCTGCGCAAGGGCAACCGCACCCTGAAACAGTCGGGGCTGGCGCTGGCGCGCAAGCCGCGCGCGCCCTCGGCCGAGGAGATGCAGGCGCATGGTCGGCGGTTTCCGCCGAACTACCTGCACGACACCTGGCTCGACTATCTCTACTGGGATGCCGAACTGGAGGGCTGACCGGGCCTTCGTTACAATTCTTTCACAAAAGCTTCACATTTCTCCGCGTCTGTGATCGACAGGGCCATCCGCGAAGGGGATCGCCCGCCATGTCCGTTCCGATCGAGATCGCCGCCCTGAACCTGTCCGTTGCTCTGGGATGCGGCGCGGTGATCGGGATCGAGCGGCAGGTGCGCCAGCGCATGGCGGGGCTGCGCACCAATGCGCTGGTGGCCCTGGGCGCGGCCAGCTTCGTGGTCTTTGCGGCGCTCTTTCCCGACGAGGTCAGCCCCACGCGGGTGGCGGCGCAGGTGGTGTCGGGGATCGGGTTCCTCGGCGCAGGCATCATCTTCCGCGACGGGTTCAACGTGCACGGGCTGAACACCGCCGCGACGCTGTGGTGTTCGGCAGCGGTGGGCATGCTGGCCGGGGCGGGGGCGCTGGCCTTCGCGGCGCTGCTGACGGGGCTCGTGGTCTTCGTGAACCTCGGCCTGCGGCCCTTCGTGCGCTGGCTGAAGAAGAAGACCAAGGCGGGCCAGCCGGTGCAACGGCAGTTCCGCGTCCTGCTGACCTGTCCGGTCGATCAGGAAGGTCCGATCCGGTCACTGATGCTGCGCACGCTGGTCGTTTCGGGGCTGCACCTGTCCGAGATCGCGGCCGGTCCGGCGCCCGAGGGCGGCATCGCGCTGTCGGCCACGGTGACGGGCGAGGGGATGACCGATGCAATGGTCGAGGCGGCGCTGCAGCGGCTGGCGGCGGAACCCGGGCTCCTGCGCGTGTCCTGGACGGCGATGGAGGAAGGCTGATTGCCGCTTGGCGCGGGGCCGAGACAGCGCCATGATCGCCGCCCTGAGCGCGCACGCCATCACCGTCACCCCCGGTCTTCCCCCCCGTCTCGGGCATGGACCTGCCCCGCTTTGCCGGCATCCCGACCTTCATGCGCCTGCCGCATGTGCCCGAAGGCCATCCCCGCGCGGCCGAAGTCGAGGTGGCGATCGCCGGCATCCCCTGGGACGGCGGAACCTCGAACCGGCCCGGTGCGCGCCACGGGCCGCGGGCGCTGCGCGATGCATCGACCATGATCCGGGCACAGCATGGCGTGACCGGGGTGCGCCCCTTCGACCTCATGCGGGTGGCCGACGCGGGGGATGTGCCGGTGAACCCGGTGGACCTGCACGACACCCTGGGGCGGGTCGAGGCGTTCTTTGCCCGGCTGTCAGCCACGGGCGCACGGCCGCTGTCGGCGGGCGGCGACCATCTCAGCACGCTGCCGGTGCTGCGCGGCATCGCGGGCGGTCGTCGGCTGGCGCTGATCCTGTTCGACAGCCACACCGACCTCTATCCGGCCTATTTCGGCGGCCGAACGCCGACCCACGGCAACCCGTTCCGCATGGCCGTGGAGGAGGGGCTGATCGAGCCCGGCGCCTCGACCATGATCGGGATGCGCGGCACGACCTATGACCTTGCCGACCGCGACTTCGCGGCCGCCCATGGCATCCGGGTGGTGCCGGTGGAGGAACTGCTGGACAAGGGCGCCGGGACGGTCATGGCCGAGGCGCGGGCGCGCGCCGGGGCGCGACCGGTCTATGCGAGCTTCGACATCGATTTCGTGGACCCCGCCTTCGCACCCGGCACCGGAACGCCCGAGGTCGGCGGCCCGACCTCGGCCCAGGCGCTGGCGGCGGTGCGGGGGCTGGCCGGGCTCGACATCGCCGGGGCGGACGTGGTCGAGGTGTCGCCACCCTTCGACACCGGCGGGATCACGGCCTGGCTGGGGGCATCGGTGATGTTCGAACTTCTGTGTGTGATGGCCGGGGGTGGGGCGCCCAAAGCGCTTTGAATGCCCTGACCGCGGTGCTAGACTTGCCGCGCGCGGCGAGGTAGAAGGCCGTCGTTAGCGCTAACGACAGCCCTCTCCGGCGGGCCGTCTGTTCGGGGGAGCCCATGGTCTCGCGCGTCATCCCGGTCGAACCCTTCGACCTCGTCATCTTCGGGGCCACCGGCGACCTCGCGCGCCGCAAGATCCTGCCGGGTCTGTATCGCCGCTTCGGCGACGGACAGATGCCGTCGAAGGCGCGAATCGTCGGCGCGGCGCGCAGCGAGATGACGCCCCAGGCCTTCCGCGAGCAGGTGGCCGAGGCGGTGAATACCTTCGTGCCCGAGGACAGGCGCGACGAGGCCACGCTTGCGGCCTTCCTCGACCGCGTGGGCTATGTCGCCATCGACGCCACCGGCGAGGGCGGCTGGGCCGCGCTGAAGTCCGAGATGCGGCCGGGCGTGGTGCAGGCCTTCTATTTCTCGGTGGCGCCCAGCCTGTTCGGCCCGCTGGCCGAACGCCTGCACCGCCATGCCATCGCAGGGCCGGAGGCGCGCATCGTCGTCGAAAAGCCCTTCGGCCGCGACCTCGACAGCGCCCGCGCCCTGAACGCGACGCTGGCCGAACATTTCCACGAACGCCAGATCTACCGGATCGACCACTATCTCGGAAAGGAGACGGTGCAGAACCTGATGGCGGTGCGCTTCGCCAACATCCTGTTCGAACCGATCTGGAACGCGCAGTTCATCGACCATGTGCAGATCACCGTGGCCGAAACCGTGGGGGTCGAGGGACGGGGCGCCTATTACGACAAGTCGGGTGCCATGCGGGACATGGTGCAGAACCACCTGATGCAGCTTCTGTGCCTGATCGCGATGGAGCCGCCCTATCACTTCGACCCCAATGCCGTCCGCGACGAGAAGCTGAAGGTGATCCGCGCGCTGGACCCGGTGGCGCCGACCGACATGGTGCGCGGCCAGTATCTGGCGAACGGCAGCGGCAGCGGCTATCTCGACCACGCCGAGAACCGCGACAGCCGGACCGAAAGCTACATCGCGCTGAAGGTGAATGTGTCGAACTGGCGCTGGAAGGGCACGCCCTTCTACCTGCGCACCGGCAAGCGGCTGCGCGCGCGGGCGTCCGAGATCGCGGTGGTGTTCAAGGAGCCACCGCATTCCATCTTCGACCAGGAAGGCGGCTGGCGCGAGAACCAGCTGGTGATCCGGCTGCAGCCGAACGAGGGGATGAACCTGTCCGTCATGATCAAGGAACCGGGTCCGGGGGGCATGCGCCTCACCTCGGTGCCGCTGGACATGTCCTTCGCCAACGTGCTGGGGGCCGAGGCGGCGGATGCGCCCGACGCCTACGAACGCCTGATCATGGACGTGATCCGGGGCAACCAGACGCTGTTCATGCGCGGCGACGAGGTCGAGGCCGCCTGGGCCTGGACCGACCCGATCATCGCGGGTTGGGAGGCGCGCGGCGACCGCCCGCGCGGCTATGACGCGGGATCCTCGGGGCCGGAGGACGCATTGATGCTGATGCACCGCGATGGGCGGCGCTGGCGGGAAATACGCGAATGAACATTCACGAATATCCCGACCGTGACCTGATGTACCTGTCCCTGGCCGACCGGATGGCGGGCCAGCTGGCCGACTTCCTGCGGCGCGAGGGGGCGGCGACGCTGTCCGTGCCCGGCGGGACGACGCCCGGGCCGGTGTTCGACATCCTGTCGGGGGTGGATCTCGACTGGTCGCGCGTCGCGGTCATCCTCAACGACGAACGCTGGGTGCCCGATGACAGCCCGCGGTCCAACACGCGGCTTCTGCGCGAACGGCTGCTGCACGGCCGGGCGGCTGCGGCGCGGCTGGTACCGCTCTGGGCGCCGACCCCCGCACCGGAGGAAGCGCTGGACACTCTCGCGGACGGGGTGCAGGCGGTGCTGCCGATCTCGGTGCTGCTGCTGGGGATGGGGGCCGACATGCACACCGCTTCGTTGTTCCCCGGTGCCGACCGGCTGACCGAGGCGCTTGCGGCGGATGCACCGCCCCTTGTCGCCATGCGGGCCGAGGCGGCAGGAGAGCCGCGCGTCACCTTGACGGCCCCCGTGCTGGCCGGCGCCATGCACATCCACATCCTGATCACCGGGGCCGAGAAGCGCGCCGCGCTGGACCGCGCGCTGACCTTGCCGCCCGAGACGGCGCCGGTGCGTGCCGTCCTTGACCACGCAACCGTTCACTGGGCGGAGTAAGCCATGTCGGATCAATGGGATGTCCTGCGTTCTTACCACCGCAACGTGAAGGACCGGCTGCTTCTTTCGCTGTTCGACGATCCCGGCCGCGCGGGTGATTTCTCGGCCCGCGCCGACGGCATGCTGCTCGACTATTCCAAGACGGGCATCGACCCGAAGGCCCGCGACATGCTGATCGCGCTGGCCAGGGAAGCGGGCGTGGGCACCAAGCGCGACGCCATGTTCGCCGGCGCGCGGATCAACGAGACCGAGGGCCGCGCGGTCCTGCACACCGCGCTGCGGGCAGGGCCCGATGCGGTCGTCACGGTCGACGGGCAGGACGTGCTGCCCGAGGTGCGTGCCACCCGGGCCCGGATGCATGCCTTCGCCGAGGCAGTGCGCTCGGGAGAGTTCCGCGCGCAGGGGGGGGCCATCACCGATGTCGTCAACATCGGCATCGGCGGCTCCGATCTCGGGCCGGCGATGGCCACGCTGGCGCTGGCGCCGTTCCACGACGGGCCGCGGGTCCACTACGTCTCGAACGTGGACGGGGCGCATGTCGCCGACACGCTGCACGACCTCAACCCCGAGACGACGCTGGTGATCGTCGCCTCCAAGACCTTCACCACCATCGAGACCATGACCAACGCCGAGACCGCCAAGCGATGGATGGCGGGCAAGGTGGCGAACCCGGGCGGGCAGTTTGCCGCGGTTTCGACCTCGCTGGACCGCACGGCCGCCTTCGGCATCGAAGGCGAACGGGTGTTCGGTTTCGAGGACTGGGTCGGCGGGCGCTATTCCATGTGGGGGCCGATCGGGCTG
>DAOLBY010000159.1:0-8245 GCA_035324325.1 Paracoccaceae bacterium
GGTCGGCCGCCGGCCCTGGCGGCGCCAATGGTCGGCCTGCCGGTAGCGCGCGATCGCGTGCAGCCAGTTCGACACCGGCAGCCCCGGGTCGTGCGTGTCGCGCTTGAGGTGAATGGCGAGCAATGTCTCCTGCACCAGATCCTCGGCCTCTTGCGGGGCGGCGGGCAACCGCCGGCGGAAATAGATGCGCAGTCTCCCGGCCATGAGGTCGAGCGCCGCGCGATAGGCCCCGGCATCGCCAGCCCGCGCCGCTGCCCAGAGCGGCGCGAGACGGGCCTCGAAACCGTCGCCGGGGGTCATGTCACGTCCATCGTCGCACCGTCATTCGCCCGGGTACCGCGGAAGGTTACAGGGCGCGACGCCCCTGCAAGTGGGCGCGCCCTGCCGGGCGCGCGCCCGTTTCAGTTCCCCCGCACGCATCACTTGCGGGTGATGCGCCCATCCAGCGCCGGGGCTACCGGCCCCTGCGCGGCCATCCATTCGGCGGTGACATCGGCCAGATCCGGGCCATAGTCGTAGGCATTCGCAGCGTCGATGAACATGCGATAGCCGTCGCCGCCCTTGCGGACATAGTCGTTGGACACCACGCCATAGACCTTCGCAGGGTCGATCGGCACCCAGCTGCCGCCCTCGTCCACCATCACGTCCGACACGCGGGCGCCCTTCTCGGCGGCGGGGTCGAAGGTGTATTTCATGCCCGCCACCTGTGCGAAGCGTCCGCCGCCGTCCTCGAGCGTGCTGACGCCGTTCTCCAGCGCCGCGACGATCGCCGCGCCCGAAACCTGGAAGGTGGATAGCGTGTTCTGGAAGGGCAGGACCGTCAGCACTTCGCCCATCGTCACCGGTCCCGCGTCGATGCTGGCGCGGATGCCGCCGCCGTTCTGGATGGCGATCTGGATGCCCTGTTCCCTGACCCGGTCCAGCATCGCCTGCGCGATGATGTTGCCCAGCACGCATTCCTGCTGCCGGCAGGTTCCCCGCTCGCCGTCCAGCACGTCCGCGGCCTCGGCCACGACGCGGGCCTTCAGCTCCTCGATCGGGCCGGCCAGTTCGGCGATGCGCGCCTCGATGGCCTCGTCCTGCGCAATCGAGGAGTCGATGACGATGGTGTCGCCGCCCGCGTGCTTGAGGTTGCCATCATCGTCGAAGGTCAGTTCCAGGTGGCCCAGATACAGCGAATAGGCCCCCGCCTGCACGACCGGCACGATGCCGCCGGCCTCGGTGTCGACCCAGGTCGGATAGGGCCCCGCGCGCTTGGGGTCCGAGGCCGACAGGTAGGTGTGCGAATGTCCGCCGATCACCACGTCCACCCCCGGCACCCGCGCCGCGATCTCCATGTCCTTGCGCAGCCCCACATGGGTCAGGGCGATGATCTTGGTCACCCCCTCTTCCGCAAGCACCGCCGCATCGGCCGAAAGCGATTCGATCTCGTCCTGGAAGATCACGGTCGGGCCGGGACTCGCCGTTTCCACGGTATCGGTCGCCAGCGCCGAGATGATGCCGATCTTCTCGCCGCCGACCTCGAGCACGACATGGTTCTGCACCCGGCCAGCCAGCACGTTCGACTGGCTCACGTCGATGTTCCCCGAGATCACCGGGAAGGTGACGAGGTCGAGAAAGGCGCCGAGCCCCTCGGGCCCGTCGTCGAACTCGTGGTTTCCGACCGCCATCGCGTCGAAACCGATCTTCATCATCATCTCGGCTTCGACGGCACCCTTGTAGGTCGTGAACATCAGGCTGCCCTGGAACTGGTCGCCCGCGTCGAGGACGATCACGTTCTTGCCCTCGGCCCGCAGCCCGTCGCGCAGTTCGTTGATCTTGGTCGCCAGACGGCCCACGCCGCCGAAACACTTGTTCTCGGCCGCGTCGGCCGCCGAACAGGTCGAGCCACCTGCGTTCACCTGCTCGATCCGGCTGTGCAGGTCGTTGATGTGCAGCACATGCAGCGTGTAATCGGCCTGTGCGGAACCGGCCGAAAGCGCCAGTGCCGACACCGCCAGCGCGCGAGTCACCATGTCAAATCTCCCATTGCCTGATTGCCCTGCCAGCTTCCGGCGGCATGGCGGCGCTGTCAACGCCGCGTCGGCGGCAAAGTGCCGTGGTCGGGCGACAGGGCCGTGACAGGCCGGACCATTGACCGCCGCGCGGGCGCGGTGCAAAGGGGCGCGATGCTGATCTTCAAGATCTTCCGCCGCACCGAATGGAACGCGCTGGTCGCGGCAGGCCAGACCCGCGGCGCGCCGGTCGACCTGGCCGACGGCTATATCCATTTCTCGACCGCGGCGCAGGTGGCGGCAACCGCGGCGCGCCACTTCGCGGCCGAAAGCGACCTCGTGCTGGTCGCGGTCGATGCCGACCGGCTGGACGGGGCGCTGCGCTGGGAACCTTCGCGGGGGGGCGACCTGTTCCCGCACCTCTACCGGCCGCTGCGCATGACCGATGTGGTCTGGGACAAGTCGCTGCCGCTTGGCGCCTCTGGCCACATCTTTCCCGAGGGTCACCTGTTCGAGGGGCAGAGGTGAGCCTGTTCGAGCGGGCGGGCCTTGCCATCCTGCACCGGCTGGACCCCGAGACCGCACACGCCCTTGCCCTGCGCGCGCTGAGGGCCGGGCTGGCGCCGCAGCCGGGACCGGTGACATCAGGTCGGCTGCGGGTGCGGGTGGCCGGGCTGGAGCTGCCGAACCCGGTGGGGCTGGCGGCAGGCTTCGACAAGAACGCGGTGGCGGTTGACAGACTGGCGCAGGCCGGTTTCGGCCTTGTCGAGGTTGGCGCGGCGACCCCCCTGCCCCAGCCCGGCAACCCGCGGCCCCGCCTGTTCCGCCTTGCCGAGGACCGCGCCGCGATCAACCGCTTCGGCTTCAACAACGACGGCGCGCCAGCCATCGCCGCCCGGCTGGCGGCGCGGCGGCGCGGCGGCGTGCCCGTGGGGCTGAACCTGGGCGCCAACAAGACTTCGGACGACCGTGCTGGGGATTTCGGTCGTGTGCTGGCAGTCTGCGGCCCGCATGTGGACTTCGCCACGGTCAACGTGTCCTCGCCCAACACCGAACGGCTGCGCGACTTGCAGGGGCCGCAGGCGCTGACAGCGCTGCTGGCTGGCGTGATGGCGGCACGGGCGGCGCTGGCGAAGCCGGTCCCCGTGTTCCTGAAGATCGCGCCGGACCTGACCGAGGCCGAGATCGCGGCGGTCGCCGGCGTGGCGATGGAGGCGGGGATCGATGGCATCATCGCAACCAATACCACGCTGTCGCGCGATGGTCTGCGAGGCCCGCTGCGCGACCAGGCGGGCGGGCTGTCGGGGGCACCGCTGTTCGATCGCTCGACCCGGGTACTGGCCCGGCTGTCGGTCGAGACGGCGGGCCGGATGCCGCTGATCGGGGTGGGCGGCGTGGGCAGCGCGGAGCAGGCCTATGCCAAGATCCGCGCCGGCGCCTCGGCCGTGCAGCTTTACACCGCGCTGGTCTATGGCGGTCTGTCGCTGGCAGCCGGCATTGCGCGCGGCCTCGACGCGCTGCTCTTGCGCGACGGTTTCGCCAGCGTGGCCGAGGCGGTCGGCACGGGGCGCGACGACTGGCTGTAGGGGGAGGACGATCTCCTCGAAAGGAGACAGTCGACTCCTCCGAAGGTTGTCGGGCCGCTCAGAAGGCCTTGAAGGTCATCGTGGTGAGGGTGCGGACGATACCGGGGATATCGAACAGCCGGTCGGAGAGGTAGTGCCCCACCTCCTGGTCCGCGGGAATGTAGACCTTGGCGATCAGGTCGTATTCGCCGCTGGTGGAGTAGAGCTCGCTGACCACCTCTCGGTCCCAGACGGCATTCGCGACCTCGTAGGTCTTGCCGGGGGTACAACGGAACTGGACGAAGACGCAGATCATCGGGGCCTCCCTTTGCCGGGCAGCCTAGCGGCGGGCCGGCGGCGGGGGAAGAGGCCGCTCAGCCCTCGCCGGCCTCCAGTGCCATGGGCGCGGCCGGTCGGCGCAGGTCTTCGACCCCCAGCGGCCTGGTCGGCCGGGCAAGCCGGTAGCGCGTCACCCAGACCAGCCGGCGCTCGGCCCGGGTGATGGCGACATAGGCCAGCCGTTTCCACAGGGGCAGCCCGGCCTCCTGCCGGCCCGATTGCGCCGCAGCCCAGAGGTCGGGGGCAAAGACCTGCACCGTGTCCCACTGGCTGCCCTGCGCCTTGTGGATCGTCACCGCAGCCCCGTGCAGGAAAGCCGCCCCCATCCGCGCCGCCGAGGGGATGAAGGGTTCGGCCTCGTCGGGCTTTTCGATCTTGATGATGGCGGCGGCGCTGACCTGGGGCTCTTCGGCGCCCACGACATGCAGCCGGGCGAAGCCGTCGGCCTTGCCGGGGCCGAGGTAGATGACCTGCGCCCCCTTGATCAGCCCCCGCGCCTCGAGGTCGATGCGCTTCTTGCGGTGCTTCAGCGGCAACTCGATCCCGTCGCAGACGAGGGGCTCGCCCGGCAGCAGCGCATCCTCGGGCGCGCCATGGGCGGCGCGGAAGGCCGCGATCAGCCGGATGCGGGTGGCATTGCGCCAGACCAGGACCGGGCTGCGCGCCATCAGCCCTGCGTCCACCCGCTCGGCCAGTTGCACGCGGTCGTCGGTGGCGGCGGTGCGTTCGACCAGCCGCTCGAAATCCTCGAACACGATGTCGCCGGCAAGCGCATGGGCCAGATCGAGGATCGGGTTCCCCTCTGCCTGGCGGTGGATGCGCGACAGGGTCAGCCGGCGCGCGGCCGGCAGCCGGTCGAACACCATCTCGCCCGACTGGCCGACGGGGGCCAGCTGCGCCGGGTCGCCGAACAGCACGAGCATGGGGAAGATCTCGCGCAGGTCGTCGAACTGGCGTTCGTCGAGCATCGAGCCTTCGTCCACGAAACCGATGTCGAGCGGTTCTTCGCGCCGCTTCCAGCCCTTGATGAAGTCCGATCCGCGCAAGCCAGCCGCAGCCAATGCCCCCGGTATGCTGGGGACAGATTGGAAAAAGGCATGTGCCCTGTCGAGTGCGAGGTCCGTCAGCCCCTCGACCGACGGGCGCGGTCCCTGTCCCGCCAGCCATTCCGCGATGCGTTCGTACTGGGGATCGTAGACCGGGGTGTAGAGGATGCGGTGGATCGTGGTGGCCGGCACGCCGCGCAGCCGGAGGACGGAGGCGGCCTTGTTCGTGGGCGCCAGCACCGCGAGGGTGCGCCGGTCGCGCCGGCGCCGTCCCTCCCAGTCGCCCGATACGATCTCGACGCCGGCGGCCCGCAGGGCCTTGGTCAGCGCCGCCAGAAGCATCGTCTTGCCTGACCCCGCCTTGCCGACCACCGCCAGCACGCGGCCGGGGCCCCCTTCTGCCGGGGGCGACACGGTGCATTCGTCAGGGTCCACCCCGGCCCCGCGCAGAGCCTCGGCCAGGCGGTCCCAGGCCTCGGCCTGATCATCGGAAAAGGGCAGCACCTCGGCCGGCATCGCGCGACACTAGCGGTGCGGCCGGTCGCCCGCCAGACGTGCCCGATGCAAGGTGCGGATCAGTGCGGCAGACCGTTCGAGGGTGTATCGTCACCACCCCCGCCGTCGCCCGACTGTGCGCCGATCTCGGCCCGCGCCACAACCAGCGCCTTTTCGGCCTGCGCGGCCAGCGCGGGAAGGTCGTTGGCCAGGGCATAGCGCCGAAGGTCGTTCAGGACATCGAAGATCCAGTCATGGCGCATCGCGCCTCCGCCCGGTGAAATGGTTAAGACGCATTTACCTTAACATTCCACCGAAGGGAGAGAGTATCCCGGCGCCCGGCAACAGTCCGTTGCCGAAGCCGGAACAGCGGGAAACCGCCGCAATCTGCGGTTGTCAGCGGCGGCTGACCTCGAGCGTATCCTCGAACGTGCGCAGCCCGGTGCGCGGGGCCTGCACGAGAACGGCCATGTTGCCCGGCTTGTGCTGGTTCTTCCACATCAGCGTATGCGCCTTGGGAATGTCGGACCAGGGAAAGACTTCGGACATGCAGGGATCGAGCCGGCGCTCGATCATCAGCTTGTTCGCGGCGCTGGCCTGCTTGAGATGCGCGAAATGGCTGCCCTGGAGCCGCTTCTGGTGCATCCACATGTAGCGCACGTCGAAAGTGCAGTTGAATCCGGTGGTCCCGGCACAGATCACCACCATGCCGCCCTTCTTGCAGACGAGGGACGAGACCGGGAAGGTCGCCTCGCCCGGATGCTCGAACACCATGTCGACGTTCACGCCCTTGCCGGTGATGTCCCAGATCGCCTTGCCGAAGCGGCGCGCCTCCTTCAGCCAGTCGTTGTACTCGGGGCTGTTCACCTTGGGCAGCTGGCCCCAGCACTTGAAATCATTGCGGTTGATGACGCCCTTGGCGCCGAGACCCATGACGAAGTCGCGCTTGGACTCGTCGCTGATGATCCCGATCGCATTGGCGCCGGCGGTGTTGATCAGCTGGATCGCATAGGAGCCGAGACCGCCCGAAGCGCCCCAGACCAGCACGTTCTGCCCGGGCTTCAGGTCATGTGGCTCGTGCCCGAACAGCATCCGGTACGCGGTGGCCAGCGTCAGCGTGTAGCAGGCGCTTTCCTCCCAGGTCAGGTGGCGCGGCCGGGGCATCAGCTGCTGCGCCTGGACCTTGGTGAACTGCGCGAAGGAACCGTCCGGCGTCTCATAGCCCCAGATCCGCTGGGTGGGGCTGAACATCGGGTCGCCACCGTTGCATTCCTCGTCGTCGCCGTCGTCCTGGTTGCAGTGGATGACCACTTCGTCGCCGACCTTCCAGCGCTTCACCTTGTCACCCACCGCCCAGACGATGCCCGAGGCATCGGAGCCGGCAATGTGATAGGCCGCCTTGTGTCCGTCGAAGGGGCTGATCGGTTGGCCCAGGCCGGCCCAGACGCCATTGTAGTTCACGCCCGCAGCCATCACGAGGACCAGCACCTCGTTCGAGTCGATCTTCCAGGTGTCCACCACCTCGACCTGCATCGCGGTCTCCGGCGCCCCGTGCCGCTCGCGCCGGATGGCCCAGGCATACATTTTCGCCGGCACATGGCCGAGCGGCGGCATCTCGCCCAATTCGTAGAGGTCCTTGGTCGGGGCATCGTAAGGGGCGATGCCGGGTGCGGTGTCGAGTGCCATTGTGCCTCCTGTCGAGCCGGTTGCCGCAGCGCAGAATCGCGCGGCTTCGGCGGAAGGGATAGCAGGAGCGCGCAACTTTGCAATAGTCAGGGGTAGTATTTTGTAATTTTATGTCTGCGGCGTTGCAGCATCCTCGTCGAGCATCTGCAGCACAGCAGCGGCATAGAAGGCATGCAGCGCCATATCCCGCGCCACCAGCCCGTCGGGGCCCTCGGCCAGGATGCCCCCGGCGATCAGCGGTACGACGCCCGCCTCGGCCGCATCGCCTTCCCTGGGCAGTGCCAGCACCGCGCCCTGCGCCTGCAACCGTGCGGCCATCGCCTGCACCCGGGCCGGCAGGTCGGCCCGGGCGACCGGCCCCAGCGCAACCGCCGCCGCGACCAGCGGCACCGGGACCACCGGCACCGCCCGGCCGATCCGGGCCATCAGATCATCGCCCAGGGCCTCGGCGCTCCGGTCGGGCGCCTTCGCGACCCAGGCGCGCAGGCTCAGGGGGGCGCCGAAACCCGCGGCCACCGTGCCGAAGCCGTGGAACCGCCCGCGAAGCCGCCGCCAGAACATGCGCGCGACGAAGGCCGCGATGGACAGGGGTCGCGCGCGGAACCGCCGGGTGCCGGCCGCCGCCGCCTCGGTCAGCAGCCGATCCTCCAGCACCCGGTCATAGGCCAGGCCGACCGGCACGAAGACCACGTCGCGCCCTGCCGGATCGAAGCCCGCGAGGATGTAGCTGAGCAGTCCCATCCGCGCCGCCCCCACCCGGCCATCCAGGCTGAGACCGCCTTCGGGGAACATCGCCTGCGTCGTGCCCTCGGAGGTCGCGATCTGGACATAGCGTGCCAGCACCCGGCGATAGAGCGGGTTCTTCGAGTTGCGGCGGATGAAGAAGGCCCCCATCGACCGGATCAGCCCGGAAAGCGGCCAGACCCGCGCCCATTCCCCCACCGCATAGGACAGCGACGTGCGCTCGGCCACCAGCCAGGTGATCAGGACATAGTCCATGTTCGATCGATGGTTCATCACGAAGATCACCGTCGAGCGCGGGTCGATATGCGCCAGCGCCGCGTCGATCCGGCCGATCCTGACACGATACAAGAACCGCGACAGCCAGCGCGCCGCCCGG
>DAOLBY010000289.1:0-1245 GCA_035324325.1 Paracoccaceae bacterium
CATCAGTTCGGCCAGGCCGGCCAGCGCGTCGTCGTCGAGCCGCACCAGCGCCCGGCAGAGCCGCGCCAGCATCGCCTCGTGCTCGGCCGCGGTCGAGCGCGGGCGGCGCGACAGGCCCGCCAGCTCGTCCACCAGGAGCCGGCGCACCCGCGCCTCGGCCCCCTCGTGCCGCTGGGCCGCCGCCCCGTCCTGCACCCCGTCCCGCACCCCGTCCTGCCCGCCGTCCCGCATCCCGTCCGCCGCCTGGTCCATGCGCTGCCCCCGCCTGTTGCCCGTCTTCCCCAGCCCTGCCCCGCCTGCCCGGCGGGGCTGCCCGTCACGGCCCGGGCGCAAAGAGTCCTTTCCGTGTCCTGTCCTTTCCGTGTGCTTTCCTGTCCTGTAGGGCATTTCACCCAAGGGCCTGAAAATGCGTGCAATCGGGGTGGAATGTCGCTGCGATATTGCTGCAATATTCCACTGCGATTGCACCTGCATCGCACCTGTCAGTCGGCCATGCCCGCCCCCTTTTCGCCCGCCGGAAACCGGATCACGTTCGGGATGCCGTGCAGCGCCTCGAGCGCCGCGGCCACGTTCTCGGCCGTCGCCCAGAGGCCCGCGGCCATCAGGTGGCGCGCCACCGCCTCGGCCAGGGGCGCGTCCTCGGCCAGCCGCTTGCGGCCCATGGCCATCAGCTGGCCCTTGACCTTGTGCTTGACACCGGCCAGCCGGCTGGCCTCGCGCGCCTGCTTGCGGCCGTCCTTGCGCCGGAAGCTCTCGACCGCGATGCCCGCGATCACGCGGTGGCCGAGGCGCCCGGCCAGCGGCAGGCCCTCGGTCTCCACCATCACCGGCTCCCAGCCGTAGAGCGCCAGGTCGCGGACCTTGCGCCAGGCCGCCACGTCGGTGCCGAATCCGGCGCGGTCGGCCAGCAGCACGTCGTCATCGGGCAGCGTGCCGGCCGGATCCTCGAGATAGGACCGCGACCACAGCTCCACCGCCACCAGCCCCACGTCGCGCCGCCCGGCGAACTTGATCCGCGTCAGGAAGTCCGAGGCGAGGAAGCTGTGGAAATGCCACTCCACCCAGTCGTTGGTGGCGAGCTTCTGGCCGCGCGCCAGCGGGTAGAGCCAGGGCTGCGGATCGGGCTGTGTCATGCCTCGCCCTCCCCCGCGGCGGCCAGCCGCGCCCGGTGCGCGGCGGCGCCCGTCAGCACCGTCGAATGGTCGCGCCCGACAAAGCGGCCGACCTGCGTGGGCCGATGCCCGG
>DAOLBY010000289.1:1255-1647 GCA_035324325.1 Paracoccaceae bacterium
GAGCCGCAGCTTTCGCCTGTCATCAGCGGCGGTCAGCCCGGCCCGCACCCGATCGGCCTCCAGGGCCGCGGCGAAGAACGCTTGCCGGGCCCGCACCAGCGGCCGGCGGCGCCGCACCCCGCGCAGGTCGGCCGGGGCGACGCCATGCGCCTCGGCCACGGCCGCCAGCAGCGCCTCGAGCGCCTGCGCCTCGCGCCCGCGCAGGGGGGCGAAGGCGGCCGGCAGGGCCACACCCGCAGGGGCGACGGCGGCCACGGCACGCATCTCGGCCGCCCTGTCCAGGGCCGCCACCCGGCCGGCGTGCCCGGCCTCGATCGCGGCGATGCGCCCGGCCAGCGCGGCCACCCCCTCGGCCAGCGCGGCCACCCGCCCGGCCAGCGCGGTGACCGCCG
>DAOLBY010000160.1:0-7311 GCA_035324325.1 Paracoccaceae bacterium
GTATCGCGCAGGCTGCGCGCGGCCGAGATGCGGGTAAGGATCGGGTGTTCGGCCACGATGCGGTCCAGTTCCGCCTGCGCATCGGCGTCCCAGGGGAAATCGCGGCGCAGCGTGGCGGGCGTGGCCTGCGCGCTGTCCATCTCGGACCCGAGCGGCAGGATGTGGAACAGCGCGTCGAAGAGGCCGTTGCAGACCTCCTGCAGCAGGTAGACGGCGCCGGCGTAGCCCATGAAAGGCGTGCCCGTGTGCCGCCGGATCGCGGCGCCCGGGAAGCCGGCGGGAATGAACACCGGCGCCGGGCCGTGGCCGGCCTTGAGCTCGGCCAGGTACATCTTCTCGTTGATCGAGCCCATCACGATCAGCGGCCGGTGCTGCCGGATCAGGCCGCGCACCACCTCGTTGTCGGTCTTGGACCCGGCCTTGCGCGCCACGGCAAAGGCGCAGGGCAGGCCCAGGTCGCCCTCGAGGAAGTGCCGGATGCCGCGGGCGTAGGTCTCGGTCGCCACGATCCCGAAGCTTGCCGTGGCAAAGAAATCCTGCGTGACCGAGCGCCAGAGGTCCCACAGGGGCTTCAGCGTCGAATGCTTCTCGCGGGCGATGAAGGGCTCGGGATCGAGGCCCAGGATGTCGCCGAGGGTGCGCAGGAAGGCCGTGGTGCTGTCGAGCCCCATCGGCGCCTGCAGGTAGGGCTTGCCCAGAACCTCGGCGAGGCCGCGGCCGAACTCGCGGTACATCACGATGTTGGCGTCGGCATTCACGAGGCCCCGCATCTCGGCCAAATGGGCGCCGAGCGGCAGCACCATGTTGACCTCGGCGCCGATGCCTTCGACCAGACGGCGGATCTCGTGCAGGTCGGAGGCCATGTTGAAGACGCCGTACATCGGCCCGAGGATGTTGACCCGCGGCCTCGCGCCCTCGGGGCGCTTCGCCTCGGGCGGCATCCGGCCCTTGGTCTGGCCGAACTCGGTGAACAGCCAGGTCATCGCCCGGTCGGCGGCCTGCCACTGGTCCTCGTCGATCGTGCGGGGCAGGAAGCGCTGGATGTTGGTGCCCTGCGGCGTGACCCCGCCGCCGATCATCTCGGCGATGGACCCGGTCCCCACGACCGCCGGCAGGGCGGGGTCGAGCGTGCCCCAGGCGCGCTTCATCGCCCCCTCGGTCCCGTCGCGGCCCAGCTCCTCCTCGCCCAGCCCCGTCACCACGATGGGCAGCTCGTGCGGCGGCAGCGCGTCGGTGTAGTGCAGCACGGATGTGACCGGCAGGTTCTCGCAGCCCACGGGGCCGTCGATGACGACCTGCAGCCCCTTGACCGCGCAGAAGGCATAGACCGCCCCCCAGTAGCCGCCGGCCCGGTCGTGATCCTGGATCAGCATCAGATCATCTCCTCGGCCTTGGCCGCGCGGGCGGCCTTGTCGAGCTTCTTCTGGTGCTGCGCGCGGAAGTCGGGGCGCAGGTTGGGGGCGCCTTCCCAGATGCCTGCCGTGTCGCCGGTGCCCACGCCCTCGAAGAAGTCCTTCATGCGGCCCATCCGGGCGCGGCCGGCGATGGCGGCGTTGACCACCTGGCCCAGGCTGCCGGCGCCGGCGGGCCCCATCAGCGGCCGGGCCGAGATGAGGTTCGTGAAGTAGAGCGATGGAATCGCCTTCTCTTTCGCCTTCTGCACCACCGGCGTCGTGCCGATGGCGAGGTCGGGGGCGAAGAAGTCCATCGCGGCCAGGTCGTCCTCGAGGCTGGCGCGGAACTTCACGGTGACGCCGCGCGCCTCGAGCCAGTCGCGGTCGGCGGCCGACCATTCGCTGCGGGCGCAGGCGGTGCCGACGTAAGGCACCTCCGCACCGCTTTCGATCAGCAGGCGCGCGACCAGCAGTTCCGACCCCTCATAGCCCGACAGCGTGATGCGGCCCCTGACGGGCGCCGCGGCCAGCGCGGCGGTGATGGCGGGCAGGAAGGCGTTCTTCGAGGCTGCAACCCGTTCGGGAGCGATCCCAAGGGCTTCGCCGACGTTCCTCAACCACTCCGCGGTGCCGTCGCGCCCCACGGGCGCCCCGCCCACGATGGGTCTGCCGGCGGCGCGGAACTCGCGCACGGCGGCGGTGTAGAAGGGATGGATGGCGGCGCAGAGCACGCTGTCGAGCGCGGCATAAAGCTCGCGCCATTCGCGGCAGGGAACCACCGGCCCGGCGGCGAGCCCCATGGGCGCCAGCATCGCGCCGATCATCATCGGGTCGGCCGGGAACATCTCGCCCAGAAGGGCCACGGTCGGCCGGTCCGACCGGCCGGCGACGGGCGCGGGCACCGGCCCGGCCTCGATCTCGGCGCGGGCATAGGCCAGCATGGCGCCGGCCAGCACGTCCTTGGCCTCGGCATGGGTCGGCACGCCGAAGCCCGGCACGTCGATGCCGACGATGCGCACGCCGTTGATTTCCCGCGGCAGAAGCCGCAGCGGCACACCGCTGGCGGTGGGCACGCAGAGGTTCGTCACCACCACCGCATCATAGCGGTCGGGGTCGGCCAGTTCATGGACCGCGTCGCGGATATCCTCGAACAGCTTGCCGGTGACCAGCGTTTCGGAGCTGAACGGCACATAGCCCACCGACCGCCGCGCGCCGTAGAAGTGGCTGACGAAGGTCAGGCCATAGACGCAGCAGGCCGAACCCGACAGCACGCTTGCCACCCGACGCATCCGCAGGCCCACCCGCAGCGACCCGAAGGCCGGACACATGGATTGCGGTTTGTCGTGAGGGCCTTGCGGGTAGTCCTTCGCGTAACGGTCGAGCAGGTCGGACTGCCCCGCCGCCCGCGCCGCCTCGGCCATGACGCCGGCGCCCGCATGGCAGCCCATCCCGTCGGCGGGCGCATCGCCGCCCGGCAGCACGGGCGCATCCGCCGGCGTCAGTTCGGCCTCGGCCGCGGTGTCGTAGGCCTGTTCGCTCACCGCTGCCCCCCGGTTGAGGTCAGCCGCGCGAGCGCCTGGTCGATCTGGGAGAGGGCAGCGAGGTCAAGCATTGTCGTAGACCACCTCGAGCGACTTGCGGACCTGGGCGTGCTTGCCGCGCATGTCGGCATCGGTCGCGGGTTCCAGCACGAAACCCGCGCCCGTCGTCTCGGCGTCGAACAGGTCGAGCAGGCCGTCCTGCGACAGCGGCCGGGGCCGCAGCGGCGGGGCGCCGGCCACGTTCTCGGCCAGTTCGGCAAACAGCGCGCCCCAGGGGCCGGCGGCGGTGCCGACGATCTGGTAGTTGGCGGATTTCTTGCGCAGGTCGTCATCGGCCGGGATCGCGGCCAACACCGGGATGTTCACCGCCTCGGCGAAGGCCGCGGCCTCGCCCGACCCGTCGTCCTTGTTGATCACAAGGCCCGCGACGCCCACGTTGCCGCCGAGCTTGCGGAAGTATTCCACCGCCGAGCAGACGTTGTTGGCGACATAGAGCGACTGCAGGTCGTTCGAGGCAACCAGGATCACCTTCTGCGCCATGTCGCGGGCAATCGGCAGGCCGAAGCCGCCGCAGACCACGTCGCCCAGGAAGTCGAGCAGGACATAGTCGAAGTCCCAGTCGTGGAAGCCCAGCTTCTCCAGCAGCTCGAAGCCGTGGATGATGCCCCGCCCGCCGCAGCCGCGGCCCACCTCGGGCCCGCCCAGTTCCATGGCGAAGACGCCGCCGCGCTTGAAGCACACATCGCCGATCTGCACCTCCTCGCCAGCCAGCTTCTTGCGGGTCGAGGTCTCGATGATCGTCGGGCAGGCCTTGCCGCCGAACAGCAGGCTCGTGGTGTCGGACTTCGGGTCACAACCGATCAGCAGCACGCGCTTGCCCATCTCGGCCATCATGTGGCTGAGGTTCGCCAGCGTGAATGACTTGCCGATGCCGCCCTTGCCGTAGATCGCGATGATCTGCGTCTTCTTGGAGGGCGGATCCTGCGGCACCTCCAGCGTCGGCTCCTCGGCGGCCTCGGCCCGCAGGCGGGCGTCGAAATCCCGAAGGTTGGGCACGTCGGTCATCAGTGGCTCCAGTCCAGGATCATCTTGAGGCAGGCGGGATCTGGGAAGGCCGTCTCGTAAGCCGCTGGCGCATCGATCGGATTTGCGTGATGCGTCACGAGACCCGCCAGCGACAGGGCGCCGGCCTCGACCAGGGCGCGCGTGGCGTCCAGATCCTCGGGCGCCCATTCGGCGGCGATGCGGATGCGCGCCTCCTTCATGAAGGCAGGCGGAAAGGCGAAGCTGATCGCCTGGGTGTAGAAGCCCGCCAGCACAACCTCGCCGCCCTTGGCGATGCGTCCGATCAGCGTGTTCAGCAGGCCCTCGGCGCCCGAGGCGTCGTAGACCGCGCGATAGTCGCGGCGGGGGTCGGTGTCGGGGTCGATGACGGCATATCCCGTGGCACCGTCGCGGCGGGCGGGGTTGACCTCCCACACCGTGGGGGCGGGGGCGCCGGGAGCAAGGGGCAGGGGGGGGGGCAGGCGGCCGAGGACGCCATGGCCCACGATGAGGGCGGGGAGGGGCGGGGCGAATCCGGCAAGTGCGTGGCGGGCGGTGGCGGCCAGTGCCAGCAGCGCACCTTCGGCCCCCATCCCCGCGTCGATGCGGGTGACGCGGGCGGCGGGCGTGACGAGATGGCGGGAGGCGCCGCCGAACAGGCCGAACACCGGCCGGCCGTCGCGCGGGGCAAAGCAGTTGGCGCCGGGCACGAAGACATGGTCGCCCGGGCGGAAGCCCGATCCAGGGCCGGCGGCGACCACCTCGCCCGCCGCCTCGTATCCCGGGACGAGCGGATAGCCCATCCCGGGGAAGGGCGGCATGGTCCCGGACCAGAACAGCTTTTCGGTGCCGGTGGAAATGCCGGAATGCCGGATTTCGACCACCAGATCGGCGGGCCCCGGGTCGTTCAGCGTCAGGTCGCCGAGCGCCAGCGCGCGGGGACCTGACAGGATGACGGCGGTGGTCTGCATCTGACGGTTTCCCGCGGGGTGTGCGGACCCTTCTCCGTTGTTCGGAGTCGCGGCCTTCTCCCCAGTTGTCACTTTAGGCTTACAGTCTTGGCTGTCAACTAGAATGGACAGTTTCCCCGTCAAGTCCGCCACGCGACAACGGCAGAAGTGACGAAGGGGCGCATCCCGGGGCGCGGAATGATCCCGCCGAACCCGGCCGCGGCAAGCAGCCGCGCGATCTCGGCCGGCGAACGGGTGCGGCCGGTCTGCATCGCGGCGCAGTAGAAGGCGAAATAGATGTCGGTCGACGGATCGGGGCGGTCGCCGCCCGACATGGGCTCGGACACGATCAGCCGCCCGCCCGGCGGCAGCGCGGCGTGGCAGCGCGCCAGCAGCGCCCCCACCGTCGCATCGGAATGGTCGTAGAGCACGCGCACAAGGCTGATCGCATCGGCCCCTCGCGGCAGGTCGTCGTCGCGGAAACTGCCGGGCGCGCGGGCGATGGCCGGGGGCAGCCGCGCGGCCGAAAGCACCGCCGGCAGGTCGAACAGCGTCAGCCGCAGGCGCGGATGCGCCGCTGCGACGGCCCGCAGGAAGGCGCCGGTGCCGCCGCCCACATCCATCAGATGGGTGACGCCCGACAGGTCCACGAGGCGCAGCGTGTCCTCGGCCACCAGCGCCTGGCTGTCCTCCATCAGGCGGGAATAGCGCTGCGCGGTGGCCGGGTCCTCGGCCGCCGCGGCGCCGAAGACATAGGGCCAGAACCGCGCGAGGTCCGGCGCCGTCTCGCCGCGCAGGAAGCCCACGGGATCGGCAAGGTCGCGGTAGAGGACCGCATGGTGGCGCACCATGGCGGGCAGGCCCGGCACGCCCTGGAAGGCTGCGCCGCGCGAGGACAGCACGAAACGCCCGTCGCGGCGGCGGCGCAAGAGGCCGGCGGCGGCGCCGGCCTGCAACAGCATCGCCATGCGATCCCCGGTCAGCCCGGCGGCGGGGGCAAGCTCGGCCGGCGCGCGGGGGCGGGCGAGCTGCGCCAGAAGGTCGAGTTCGACCAGCGCCATCAGCACCTGGCTTTTCACGAAGCCCTGGATCAGGTCGAAGATCGCCGCGCCCTCGGCCCGCACGATGCGGCGCAGGCCCGGCACCCGGGCCGCCCAGGCCTGGAAGCGGCGCGATGAAAGAAGGCGTGCGAAGGCGCCGCCGGCCTGCTGCGCGGCGCCCGCCCCCGCGGCTTCGGGCAGGCCGACCATCGGCCTACCCGCGCGGCAGGGGCACGGCGGCGACGGGAATCATCCGGTCGGCATAGCGGCGCACGAGGGCGGCGAGCATCGCCTCGCCCTTGCAGGACGGGATCGAGGAAATCGCGCCGCCCAGGATGTCGCGCAGCCGCGCCACGGCCCCGGCGAGCCCCAGTTCGGCCACGGCCGAGGGCCGCCCGAGGGCGGCATCCTGCCCCGCGGGCTTGCCCATGCTGGCCGCCGTCTCCACCGCGTCGCGCAGGTCGTCGGCCACCTGGAACGCCTCGCCGATGCGGGCACCCAGTTCCTCCCAGGGCTCGGGGTCGTGCCCGGCAGCCAGCGCGCCCATCTGGGTCGCGGCCACGAACAGCGCCCCGGTCTTGGCCCGGTGATAGGCGCGCAGGTCCACCTGCGTCTCGCTTTCCCAGCCCTGCCCGGCACAGATGCCCCCCGGCATGCCCGAACGGGCGGAGAGGATGCGCACGAGGCCGAGCGCGCGGCGGGCATCCTCGTCGCCCGCCGCCGCAAGGGTGTCGAAGGCCAGCAGGATCAGGCTGTCGCCCGTCAGCACGGCCAGCGGCTGGCCGAAGGCGCGGTGCACCGTGGGCTTGCCGCGCCGCAGGTCCGCGTCGTCGAAGCACGGCAGGTCGTCATGCACGAGGCTGGCGCAGTGGATCAGTTCCAGCGCCGCGGCCGCGGCATCGGTCAGCGCGGGACGGTCGTCGCCGCAGGCCATGGCAACCGAGGTTAGGATGGTGGGCCGGATGCGCGCGCCGCCCGGAAGCACTGCGTAGGGCAAGGCGGCGGCCAGCCGGCGCGGCGCATCCGGCCCTTGCGCCGCGGCCAGCGCCCGCGTCACGGCGGCGTCGATCCTGGCCTCGATCATGGCGGGAGGCGAAAGCGGTGCGGTCATCGGCGCGCGACCTTTCCTGATGTGTCAGTTTTTCTGGACACAATGGTGTAATTCATACTGGACAGGTCGGGGCGCCGAGTCAACACTGCCGGCATGGACCACACCCCCCAGACGGTGCAGGGCGGCGGCCGGCGCGTGGCCGTGATCGGCGCCGGCATCGGCGGGCTGGGGGCGGGCCCCCCCCCCGCCCGGGCGGGCTGCGAGGGGCCGGGGGGCGCGGCCGCCCGCCCC
>DAOLBY010000160.1:7321-8198 GCA_035324325.1 Paracoccaceae bacterium
AGGTGGCGGGGGTCGCCGCCGCCGCGGGGGCCGAGGTCACGGTGGTCGAGGCCGCCCGCCACCCGGGCGGCAAGATGCGCGCCCTGCCATCCGTCGCCGGCCCGGTCGACGCGGGGCCGACCGTGCTGACCCTGCGCGACCTGTTCGACGCGGCCTTCGAGGAAGCCGGCGAACGGCTGGAGGATCACCTGACGCTGACACCCCTGCCGGTGCTGGCGCGGCACTGGTGGCCCGGCTCGTCCGACCGACTCGACCTGCACGCCGATCCCGCGGCCAGCGCGCAGGCCATTGCCGCCTTCGCCGGTGCTCGGGCCGCGGCCCAGTTCCGCCGGTTCGACGACCTGACCGCCCGCGCCTTCGCGGCCTTCGACGCCCCGGTGATGCAGGCCGCGCGGCTGTCGCCCGTGGCCGTCGCCCGCGCCGCCCTGCGCGCGCCTGCGCTCTGGCCGATGGTGGTGCCCGGCATGACGCTCGACCGCTGGTTGCGCGGGCGCTTCGACGACCCGCGCCTCGTGCAGCTCTTCGGCCGTTTCGCCACCTATGTCGGCGGCTGCCCGCAGGACTCACCGGCGATCCTCGCGCTGATCTGGCAGGCCGAGGCGCGCGGGGTCTGGGCCGTGGACGGCGGAATGGGGCGGCTGGCGCAGGCGCTTGCAGGGCTGGTTCTGCGCAAGGGCGGCACCATCCGCTATGGATCCACGGTCGCGGCGATCGAAACCCGCGCAGGCCGTGTCGCCAGCGTGCGGCTTGCCTCGGGCGAGGTGGTTCCGGCAGGCACAGTTGTGTTCAACGGCGACCCGAGGGCGCTGCGCCATCTGCTCGACTGTCCCAAGGCAGCCCCGCTGCCCCGCCAGACCCGGCCACGAAGCCTGTCCGC
>DAOLBY010000161.1:0-2798 GCA_035324325.1 Paracoccaceae bacterium
GCAGATCCCGGGCGCCCGGGAGGACCTGGTCGCAAACCCCGGGGACGTGACGGCGGCGCTGGCGGGCATCGACCGGTCCAACCTGTCTCGCACCCCGAACTTCGAACCGCGCCGCAGCCCCGCCATCCCGACCTTCCTTGCCGCGGGCAAGGCGATCTACATGCCGGTACAGGGCGGTCCGGTGGCACCGGTGTCGTGCTGGCTGCGGCGGCGGGGGCCCGCCACGGGCGACTTCGTCCAGAAGTCGCTGCGGCAGTGGAAGCGCGCCCACCCCGGACACCGCAGTTTCACCGTGGTCCGCCACCCGCTGGCCCGCGCCCACGCCGCATTCTGCGACCGCATCCTGACCGGCGCCCTGCCCGAAGTGCGCGGCGCCTTCGCCCGCACGATGGGGCTGGACCTGCCGCCCGCCGCCCGCGCCGACGACATGACCGCCACGGACCACCGCGCCGCCTTCCTGTCCTTCCTGCGTTTCGCGAAAATGAACCTTTCGGGCCAGACGCCGGTGCGGGTGGATGCGGCCATCGCCACGCAGGCAGCGGTGATCCAGGGTTTCGCGCAGATCCAGGGGCCCGACCTGATCCTGCGCGAGGACCGGCTGGCCGAGGGACTGGCGTTCGTGTCGGCCGAGACGGGGCAGACCTGCCCGGACCTGCCCGCCGCGGCCGAGCACCGCCCGGTGCCGCTCGGGTCCATTGTGGATGCGGAATTGCAGGAGGCGGCGCGCGACGCCTATGCGCGGGATGTCGTTGCCTTCGGGTTCTGAGGCCGGGCGCTTGCGCGTCCCGCCGCGACCAGGCTGGTCCGGCGCCGCGCCCGCCCGCAGCCTGCCCGTCCGCGGCTGAACGGGGAGGCGCGCTTGGCAGGCTATTCCGACAGGTCGGACCCGGGTGAACAGGCCGTGACCAGCGGGGTCGTGGCCGCCCTGGCCCTGGCGGGCGCCGCCTGGGTCGGCTGGATGCTGGGCTGGCCCTGGGTCTTCGACATGAACGACCCGGACTTCAATCCGATGATCCTGCTCGAGGGGCTGCTGATCGCGGTGGCGGCATGGCATGTCGTCAAGGCCATGCGCTGGCGTGCCCGATCCAGGGCGTTCGGCACCGCCGAAATCCGGATTGCCGGGCGCACACCCGTTCCGCCGGGCAGCCCGCTCTCGGGCGTGCTGCGCTTCGGCCGGCCCGTGGTGGCCACCGGCGACTGGACGCTGACGCTGACCTGCTTCGACATCCACGAGACGCGCAACACCCGGGGCAGCGCGTCCTCACCCTATCGCCAGGATGCCTATCCGGTCTGGAGCAGGACGATCCTGCGGCCTGCGGACACCGATACCGCCGGGGGTCTTGCCTTCGGTTTCCAGTTGCCCGACTCGGTCGGGCCGAAGCCCGTTCCACCGATGCAGCGGAAGAACGCGCATTTCAGCTTCACGGCATCGGTGAACATCCCGGGCCTGAAGCGCGTGGTCAGCCACAATGCCCCGCCGGTGGCGCGCAGATGGAACCTGCTGGTCACCGTGTCAACGCCGGGGCCCGCGTTCCGGGTCGCGTTTCCGCTGCCTGTCGAGGACTAGTCACCGCCCCGGCGCGGAGGCCGGCAAGGCGGGCCGCGGCCTTCAGGCGGCCTGCGGCGCGCGGCTTTCGGTCAGGATGGCGTGCAGCTTGGCCGGGTCGGTGTTCGCGCGCAGTTTCGTGACGACGCCCGTATCCCGCATCGTCCGGCTGACCAGCGCCAGGGCCTTCAGGTGCTCCACCCCGGAATCGCGTGGGGCGAAGAGCGCGAACACCAGATCGACCGGCAGCCGGTCGACGCTGTCGTAGTCAAGCGGGCGTTCCAGGCGGAAGAAGATCGCCGCGATGCGGTCGACCTCGTCGATGCGGGCATGCGGCAGGGCGATGCCGTGGCCCACGCCGGTCGGCCCCAGGCTCTCGCGTTCCTGCAACCCGTCCACCACGGCCGCCGCGTTCAGCCCGTAGGCCTGCGCCGCGACGTCGCCGATGTCATGGAACAGCCGCTTCTTCGAGGTCATGTGCCCCACGACCCGCACGGCCGCGGGCAGGAGCAATCGGGACAGGTCCATCGGGGCGGGGTCACCTTGCGGCATCGCTGCGGGTCTCAGCGGGCGTTTCGCGGGTCGATCCAGCCGATGTTCCCGTCGTCGCGCCGGTAGACGACATTGACGCCGCCATGACCTTCGTTGCGGAACACCAGCATCGACTGGCCGCCTAGTTCGAGCTGCATCACGGCCTCGCCGACGGTGATCATGGGGATTTTCGTCTCCATCTCGGCAATGACCACGGGCTGCGGCGCTGCCCCGTCGTGGTCCTCATCGGCGTCGTCGGCCGGCGCGAGGATATAGTCGGGCGCGGCATCGAACTCAACGGGTGACGTGCGGTCACGGTGATGGTCGCGCAGGCGGCGCTTGTGGCGGCGCAACTGCTTGTCCATCTTCTCGCGGCAGGCCTCAAAGGCGGCATAGATCTCGGCCGCCATCCCGCGCGCCGTCGCGTTGAGGCCGGTGGACAGGTGGATCGTCGCCTCGCAGACCAGTTCATGCGCCGACCGCGAGAAGACCACGATCGCCTCGGTCGGGCGCTGTGCATACTTGTCCACGATCTCGCCCAGTTCGGCCTTCACATGGGTCTGAAGTGCCTCGCCGATGTCGATCTGCTTGCCGCTGATCTGATAACGCATGGGTCCTCCCTTGGTCCCGGCAACGTGCAACCGACCCGCAATGTGCGGGGAAGTGCGGTCCGGCTAAGCTGTGGTCTGCCCCCGGGCGTCCGGCCCGGCCCCGCGGCGGT
>DAOLBY010000161.1:2808-8182 GCA_035324325.1 Paracoccaceae bacterium
GCCAAGAAGGGGGGCGAGGTGCGCGCGCATCCCCGTCATTGGGCGCGACCGCCCCACCGTTGTCAACGGATTCCTGACACAAGCATGACGGGTCAGAGGATGCGGAAGTTCTGTCCAAGGTAGACCCGGCGCACGTTCTCGTCGCGCACGACCTCGTCGGTCGTCCCGCTCATCAGCACGCGGCCATCATGCAGGATATAGGCGCGATCCACGATTTCGAGCGTCTCGCGGACGTTGTGGTCGGTGATCAGCACACCGATGCCGCGGCCCTTGAGGTCGGCCACCAGGTGCCTGATCTCTCCGACCGCGATCGGGTCGACACCCGCGAAGGGTTCGTCGAGCAGCAGGTATTTCGGGTTCGCCGCCAGGCAGCGCGCGATCTCGACCCGCCGGCGTTCGCCGCCCGACAGCGCCAGCGCCGGCGCGCGCCGCAGATGGGTGATCGAGAAGTCGCCCAGAAGCTCTTCCAGGCGCTCGTTGCGGCTGTGGCGGTCGGGTTCCACGATCTCCAGCACGGCCAGGATGTTGTCCTCGACGCTGAGGCCACGGAAGATCGACACTTCCTGCGGCAGGTAGCCGATGCCGAGCCGCGCACGGCGATACATCGGCAGGGGCGTGACGTCGCGCCCGTCGATCACCACCTGCCCGCCCTCGGGCATCACCAGGCCGGCAATGCAGTAGAAGCAGGTCGTCTTGCCCGATCCGTTGGGACCGAGCAGCGCCACCACCTCGCCCCGTTCCAGCCGCAACGACACGTCGCGGATGACCGGGCGCTTGCGGTAGCTCTTCCGCAGCGCACTGACGACCAGTCCCGCGTCGCCCTGCGTGACCACCAGTCCGGGCGAGGGCGTCAATTCCGCACCGTGCCGCCGCCGGGCGTGAACACCGTCTGCACCCGCCCCTCCATCCGGCCCGTCCCGGCCTCGAGGTCGAGCACCAGCCGCTGGCCCGAGATGGCAGTGCGGCCCTGCGTCAGCAGCACATCGCCGGTCATGGTGACGGTGCCGGTCGCAATCTCGTAGACCGCTTCGCGCGCTTCGGCAGCATCGGTGGCGCTGGCCAGCGTGACACCGCCCGTGGCTGTCAGCCGCGCGATGCCGCCGGTTTCGGCATATTCCACCCGGACCGCTGCCGCCCCCAGCCGCAACTCGCCCTGCACGGCGACCACATTGCCTTCGAACAGCGCCGTTCCGTCGGCCTGGTTCACCGTCAGGCTGTCGGCCGTCACCTCGACCGGCTGGCCGGGGTCCTGCCGCAAGCCACCGAACTCTACCCGCGCGCCCTGGGCCTGGGCGGCGGCCGGGCCCGACGCCGGAATGGCCAGGGCTAGCAACAGAAGGGCGGCAAGCGGCCGCAGGAGATGGGTCATGGCAAATCGTCCGGCTGGCGGTATAGCAGCTTCACGCCGCCCGTGAAACGCAGAACATAGGTACCAGGGTCATCCTCGGACGCGGTCAGGGCCATGCCCTGCGCCTCGATCCGACCGATCGGGCCTTCCGCCGTTACCGCACCCCGGCTTTCGACGCGCGTGCGGTCGAGTGCGGCGACCAGCGCCGGGGTCTCGACGCGGTAGCCGGCCGAGGTGGTGATCAGCACGTTGCCGTCGACCGTGAGGGTTCCTGCCGCGGTGTCGAGCGTCCCGCGGTCGGCGGCGATGTCGGCCTGCCCCCCGTCCGGCATGTCGAAGCGCGCGGCGAGGTCGCGGGCGGTCGGGGTGTCGTTGCCGGCGGAAGCGGGGCGCGCCTCGGAGGCGGTGATGCGCAGGGCGGCGCCGTCGTCAGTCACGCCCGACCAGATCGGGCCGGTCAGGCGCGGCTGCCGCAACCGGTCCTCCAGCTCGGCCTCGGCGAAGGGGATCGCGGCCTCGGGGTCGATGCGACGGGCCACCAGAAACAGCGTGGACAGCATGGCCAGCGCCACCAGCGGCAGGATCACCTTGAGCCAGGCGACCAGGGTGGAATGCAGGTTGTCGGCCATTCGCGGGCCCCCGTGCCAGCGCGGGTCTAGTGGCGGAAGATGTCGCCGTCGTCGTCCCAGCCCATCAGGTCCAGTTCCGCGCGCACCGGCAGGAACGCAAAGCACTTCTGCGCGAGGTCGAGCCGCCCCTCGCGCAGCAGGCGCGCCTGCAACTCATCGCGCAGGCTGTGCAGGTGCAGCACGTCCGAGGCCGCGTATTCGCGCTGCGCCTCGGTGAGGTCCGCAGCGCCCCAGTCCGAGGTCTGCTGTGCCTTGGACACGTCCACACCCACAAGGTCGGCCAGCAGGTATTTCAGCCCGTGTCGATCGGTGAAGGTGCGCACCAGCTTGGCGGCGATCTTGGTGCACCAGACGGGTGCGGTCGTGACCCCGAATGCCGCCTTCAGCGCGGCGATGTCGAAACGGCCGAAGTGGAACAGCTTCAGCACCGCCGGGTCGGCCAGGAGGCGTTCGAGGTTCGGCGCCCGGGTCTGGCCGCGGGCGATCTGCACCAGATGCGCATCGCCGTCGCCAGCTGACAGCTGAACCAGGCACAGCCGGTCGCGCCGGGGGTCGAGGCCCATCGTCTCGGTATCGACCGCCACGACCGGGCCCAGCGAAAGGCTGTCGGGCAGGTCGCCGCGGTGCAGGTGGATGGTCATGCGTGTCCCCCGGAAAACGCAAAGGCCGCCCGGGGGCGGCCTGAGGCGATTGGTGCCCAGAAGAGGACTCGAACCTCCACGCCTTGCGGCGCTGGTACCTGAAACCAGTGCGTCTACCAATTCCGCCATCTGGGCACTGGCGGGCGGTTTAAATGCGGTGGCCGGGGGTGTCAACGGGCCGCGCGGAGGCCGGCGCAAAATCGTCGCGGGCGGGCGGGCTTGCCCCATGGGGCTGTCGGGCGTATCCATCGGGACGGTTTCTGCGGGCGAAGGGGGCACTGGTCCATGGCCGGTCTGGTGACGATCTACGGCGGCTCGGGGTTCGTCGGGCGCTATGTGGCACGGCGGATGGCTCAGGCGGGCTGGCGCGTGCGCATTGCGGTGCGACGCCCGAACGAGGCGATCTTTGTCCGGCCCTATGGCACGCCCGGTCAGGTCGAGCCTGTGTTCTGCAACATCCGCGACGATGCCAGCGTTCGCGCGGCGCTGAAGGGCGCGGATGCGGTGGTCAACTGCGTGGGCATCCTGAACGCTCTCGGCAGGCAGAGCTTCGAGGCCGTGCAGGCCGAGGGCGCGGCACGCATCGCCCGCCTCGCGGCAGAGGAAGGCGTGTCCCGGATGGTGCATGTGTCGGCCATCGGCGCGGATGCCGAGAGCGACAGCGCCTATGCCCGGTCGAAGGCCGGGGGCGAGGAGGGCGTTCGGACGGCCTTCCCCGGCGCGGTGATCCTGCGACCCTCGGTGATCTTCGGGACCGAGGACCAGTTCTTCAACCGCTTCGCCGGCATGGCGCGGCTGGGTCCGGTGCTGCCGGTGGTGGGGGCGGACACGCGGTTCCAGCCGGTGCATGTGGATGACGTGGCCGCGGCCGCGGCCCTGGGCGCGACGGGCGCCGCGGCACCCGGTATCTATGAACTGGGCGGGCCCGAGGTCGCGACCTTCCGCGAACTGATGCGGAAGATGCTCGCGGCGATCCGGCGGCGGCGGCTGGTGCTGAACCTGCCGTTCTTCGCCGCGCGCATCATGGCCTTCGGGTTCGACATGTTGCAGGCGGTGACGCTGGGCCTGATCGAGAACCGGATGCTGACGCGGGATCAGGTGAAGAACCTCGCGCGGGACAACGTCGTGTCGCCGGGGGCGAAGGGCTTTGCCGATCTGGGCATCGTGCCGGTGTCGATGGATGCCGTTCTGCCGGACTATCTGTGGCGCTACCGGCCCTCGGGCCAGTATGCGGCGATCAAGGAATCCGCCAAGAAGCTGCGCAAGGTCTGAGGCAGGTGCCCGATACGCTGGTTTCGGCGCTGATCCTCGGCGTCATCGAGGGTTTGACCGAGTTTCTGCCCGTGTCCTCGACCGGCCACCTGCTGCTGGCCGGGCATTTCATGGGGTTCGAAAGCGCTGGCCGCACCTTCGAGGTGGTGATCCAGCTGGGCGCGGTGCTGGCCATCATCTGGGTCTATTTCAACCGGCTGTGGGCGGTGGCGCGGTCGGTGCGGACCGACCCGGGGTCGCAGTGGTTCGTGGCAACGGTCCTTCTGGCCTTCCTGCCGGCGGCCGTGATCGGCGTTCTGGCGCATGGCTTCATCAAGGCGGTGCTGTTCGAGACGCCGGCGCTGGTTGCCTGGATGCTGATCGCAGGGGGCATGGTCCTGCTGGTGGTGGACCGCGCCGCGCCCCCGCCGCGATACGACAATGCGATGCGCCTGCCGCTGCGCACGGCCGTCACCATCGGCTTCATCCAGTGCCTTGCGATGGTGCCGGGCGTCAGCCGGTCGGGCGCGACCATCGTCGGCGCCCTGATGCTGGGCGTGTCGCGCCGCGCGGCGGCGGAGTTCAGCTTCTTCCTCAGCCTGCCGACGATGCTCGGCGCCTTCACCTATGACCTGTGGAAGAACCGCGCGGTGCTGGACACCGGCGCTTGGGCGGAGATCGCGGTAGGGTTCGCGGCCGCCGCCGTCACCGGGATTTTCGTGGTGCGGTGGATGCTTGAGTGGGTCACGCGCAACGGCTTCGCGATCTTCGGCTGGTGGCGAATCGGGGTGGGGTCTGTCGCCTTGATCGCGCTCTGGCTTGGCCGATAGGAACTTGTGCTGACCTATTTGCGGCAGAATCTGGCAGAAAAGCTGACGCATCGGCGCGTAATGGCTGGGATAGGTAACTTATACTGACTTTTATTCCGCCTGGGCCTGCCGTAGAAGGGTGAACCCACCGTTACGTCAGGGAGGCGCGGGCATGGCCAACACCAGAATGCTGCGGTTCGTCACCGTCGGCCGCGAGATGCCCGAAAAGCGCCCGCCGAACCTGCGGTCGCAGGATTTCCACGAGATTTACCGCGAGTACGCCGCCGAGAAGGCGGCCGAGCAGGCCGGCCGTTGCAGCCAGTGCGGCGTGCCCTACTGCCAGTCGCATTGCCCGCTGCACAACAACATCCCCGACTGGCTGAAGCTGACCGCCGAGGGAAGGCTCCAGGAGGCCTACGAGCTCAGTCAGGCCACCAATACCTTCCCCGAAATCTGCGGCCGCATCTGCCCTCAGGACCGCCTGTGCGAGGGCAACTGCGTCATCGAGCAGTCGGGCCACGGCACCGTCACCATCGGGTCGGTCGAAAAGTACATCACCGACACCGCCTGGGAGGAAGGCTGGGTCAGGCCGATCCGTCCCGCGCAGGAACGCCCCGAAAGCGTGGGCATCATCGGCGCAGGCCCCGGCGGGCTGGCGGCGGCGGATGCGCTGCGCCGGGCGGGCGTGCAGGTGAC
>DAOLBY010000162.1:0-8162 GCA_035324325.1 Paracoccaceae bacterium
CCTGGACGCACTGCCCGAGCGCGGGCTGTCTGCCGACCCCGCGCTGATGTCCGCCGACGAGATGACGGAATCGCGCGCCTACCGCGCCTCACGCCCCATGCTCGACCTGCCCGACCCGCCGACGGCCTTCCTCGTCGCCTCGATGATCTCGGGCATGGGCGTGCGGCGTGCGGCCGAGGAACGCGGCCTTCGCCCCGGGCGCGAGGTGTCCATTGTCATCCACGACGACGACCTGTCCTATCTGAAGAACGGTGACGATGTGCCGATCTTCACCGCCACGCGGTCCTCGGTGCGCGAGGCCGGGCGGCACGCGGCCGAGATGCTGCTGGCGCTGATCGCCGATCCGGGCGCGGCGCCGCGCAGCCACCTGCTCGAGGCCGACCTGATCATCGGCCAGTCCACCGGCCCCGCCCCGAGAGGTTCCTGACATGCTGCCCCGCCGCGCCGACTTCCCCGATGGCTTCGCATTCGGGGTCGCCACCTCGGCCTATCAGATCGAGGGCCATGCGCAGGGCGGTGCGGGCCGCACGCATTGGGACGACTTCGCCGCCACCCCGGGCAACGTGGTGCGGGCCGAAAACGGCGATCTGGCCTGCGACCACCTGAACCGCTGGCCGGCCGACCTCGACCTGATCCGGGGAGGCGGTTTCGATGTCTACCGGTTCTCCGCCTCCTGGGCGCGGGTGATGCCCGAGGGGCGGGGGGCGGTGAATGCCGCGGGTCTCGACTTCTACGACCGGCTGGTGGACGGGCTGGCGGAGCGCGGGATCAGGCCTGCGCTGACGCTCTATCACTGGGAACTGCCCTCGGCGCTGGCCGACCTGGGCGGCTGGCGCAACCGCGACATCGCCGGCTGGTTCGCGGACTATGCCGAGGTGCTGCTGGCCCGGATCGGCGACCGGCTGTGGTCGGTGGCGCCGGTCAACGAACCCTGGTGCGTGGCCTGGCTGTCGCATTTCATGGGGCTGCACGCGCCAGGGGTGCGCGACATCCGCGCCGCCGCGCGCGCGATGCACCATGTGGGTCTGGCGCATGGCCGGGCCATCGCGGCGATGCGGGCCATGGGGCAGACGAACCTGGGCGCCGTCGTCAACATGGAATGGGCCGATCCGGCCTCGGACAGCGCGGACGACCTGGCCGCCGCCGCCCGCTACGACGGAATCTACAACCGCTGGTTCCTGCAGGCCTTCACGCAAGGCGCCTATCCGGCCGAGGTGATCGAGGGGCTTGCGCCCCACCTGCCCGCCGGCTGGCAGGACGACATGGCCGCCATCGCCGCCCCGGTGGACTGGCTCGGGATCAACTACTACACCCGCAAACTGATCGCGGCCGACCCCGGCCAGCCCTGGCCCGCGCTGCGCGAGGTCGAGGGGCCGCTGGCCAAGACCGAAATGGGGTGGGAGATCTTCCCCGCCGGCCTCGAACGCTTCCTGACGCGCACCGCCGCCGACCATACCGGCGCCCTGCCCCTCTATGTCACCGAGAACGGCATGGCCGCGCCCGACCGTCTGCAGGCGGGGAGCAACCGGGTCGAGGATGCCGACCGCATCGCCTACATCGCCGACCACCTGGCCGCCGTGCGCCGCGCCATCGCGGCGGGGGTGCCGGTGGCGGGTTACTATCTGTGGTCGCTGATGGACAACTTCGAATGGTCGCTGGGCTACGACAAGCGCTTCGGGCTGGTGCGCGTCGATTTCGAAACCTTGCAGCGGTCGCCCAAGGCGTCCTATCACGCACTTGCCGCGGCGCTGAAGCGCTGAGTTCCACCGGAAGGCAAAGCCATGACCGCATCCCCCGCCCTGTCCCTCGTCGCCGATATCGGCGGCACCAATACCCGCGTGGCGCTGGCGCGGGGAACGGCGGTGGACAAGGCCTCGATCCGCCGCTTCCGCAACGCCGACCACCCGGGGCTGGAGACCGTTCTGGGCCTGTATCTGGCCGATGCCGGGCGTCCGGCGGTCGATGGCGTCTGCGTCTGCGCCGCGGGGCCGGTCAAGGACGGGATTGCAACGCTGACGAACCTCGACTGGACGATCGACCTTGCCGGCCTGCGCCGCGCGACGGGGGCGGCAACGGCGGCGATCCTGAACGACCTCCAGGCCCCGGGCCATGCGCTCGGCCATATCGACCCCGCGCTTCTGCGCCCGGTGATCGAGGGGCCGCAGGTCGCGGGGGGCGCGATGCTGGTCGTCAACGTGGGCACCGGATTCAACGCCGCGCCCGTGCACGAGACGCCCTGGGGCCGGGTGGTGGCGCCGTCGGAGTGCGGCCATGTCAACATGCCCATCCGGTCCGAGGCCGACCTGCGGCTGGCGCGGTTCGCCGAAACCGCGCATGGCTTCCCGGGGGTCGAGGACGTGCTGTCGGGCCGGGGCCTCGAACGGCTGTGGTCCTTCGTCTGCGCCGAGGCCGGCGCGCCCGCCGAGGCGAAGGCAGCCGACATCATGGCCGCGGTGGATGCCGGCGCAGATCCGCGCGCCGAGGCGACGGGCCGGCTGTTCTGCCGCCTGCTCGGCGCCGAGACGGGCAACCTCGCGCTGGTCCACCTGCCCTTCGGCGGCATCTACCTCGTGGGCGGGGTGGCGCGGGCCTTTGCGGCGCATCTCGGGCCGATGGGCTTTGCCGAGGCCTTCCGCGACAAGGGGCGGTTCGCGGGCTTCATGGGCAATTTCGCGGTGTCGCTGCTGGAGGACGACTACGCCCCCCTGACCGGCTGCGCCGTCTACCTGTCGCGCGGCGCGCAGGGGTAGCGCAGCGGTCCGCCGCAGCTACCGATCATCCTCGCCCGGTCCATGCCGGCGGATCAGTCCGCCCTGCGCCATGAAGAAGGCAAACAGCGCGAACGTCAGCCCGAAGGTCTTGAAGTTCACCCAGGCCTCGGTGGACATGAGCCGCCAGACGGCCTCGTTCGCCACCGCAAGCCCGGCGAAGAAAAGTGCCAGCCGCCGGGTCAGGATCATCCAGCCTTCGGGCGAGAGCGGCAGCGCCTCCTCCATCACCAGCCGCAGCCAGGACTGCCCGCGCATCAGGCCCAGGCCCAGGACACCGGCGAAGAGAAGGTAGATCACCGTCGGCTTCATCTTGAAGAACCGCTCGTCGTTCAGCCAGACCGACAGGCCCCCGAACAGGACGACCAGCACCACCGTCGCCACCTGCATCCGGCTCAGCCGGCCGGTCAGGCGCCACAGGATCGCGGTGGTCAGCAGCAGCACCGGAATGAAGGCCGCGGTCACGACGATGAAGCCGCCGTATTCGGTACCGCCGATCGTGAACACCCGGTCCTTCAGCGTCACATAGCCCGCGAAGAAGGCCGCGATCGGCCCCAGTTCCAGCGCCAGCTTGACGCCCGGCGATATGGGTGTTGCCTTTTCCATCGTTCCTCAGCCTGCCTGCACCATCACGGCCCCCGCCGCCACCCCCGCCATCAGCACCGCGCGCAGGGGTCCCACCCGCTCGCCCAGCATCGCCCAGCCGATCAGCGCCGCAAACAAGGTAGAGGTTTCGCGCAGCGCCGCAACCTCGCCCACCTTGCCGATGCGCGTGGCCAGCATCACGCCCCCGAAACTGACGAAGGCGATCAGCCCGCCGGCCATGCCGCGCCAGATCAGCGGCCCGAGCGCCGGCAGCGCCCCGCCGATCCCGCGCCAGCGCCGGACCGCGACCAGCAGCGGAAAGTCGAGTGCCGTGATCAGGAAGAACCACGCCAGAAAGGTGAAGGGGTCCGGCACCGACCGGATGCCCCAGGCATCATAGGTCGTGTAGACCGCGACCAGAAGGCCGCCCAGAAGCGCCCAGCCGAGCCCGACGCGCAGCGCCGCACGACCCACCACCTGCCCGCGCAGGTTCACCGCCGCCAGCGCCAGGATCGACGCCGACAGCACGCCCACCCCCAGCCATTGCAGCGCCCCGTAGCGTTCCCCCAGGAACAGGGCGGCAAAGGCCAGCGTCGCCAGCGGCCCGGTACCGCGGACCACCGGATAGACCACGGTGAAGGCCGCGCGCTCGTAGGCCAGTGCCATGGCCAGCTTGTAGGCGAAATGAATGACCAGACAGCCCGCCAGGATCAGCCATTCGTCCCCGCGTGGCCAGGGCACCAGAACCAGCGCGACGGGCGCCGCAAAGACCGCGATCCAGATGTCGATGGAGCCGCGCGTCACCCAAGGGTCGTGCCGCCCCTTCTGCAAGGCCCCGAAACAGGCATGCGCGACCGCCGAGACCAGCGCCAGCACCAGCGCCACGCGCGCACCCTCGGCCGTGCCCTCGATGGAGACCAGCCATTCGGTCATCCGGGTTGCCGCAGCCCCGCGATCATCCCTGCGCCTCGTCCAGGCCCACCAGCGCGCGGGCGAAATCCTGCGGGTCGAAGGGGGCGAGGTCGTCGATCTGCTCGCCCAGGCCGATGGCGTGGATCGGCAGGCCAAAGCGGTCGGCCAGCGCCACGAGGACCCCGCCCCGCGCGGTGCCGTCGAGCTTGGTCATGATCAGGCCGGTCACCTCGGCCATGCGCTGGAAGGTCTCGACCTGGCTCAGCGCGTTCTGGCCGGTGGTGGCGTCGAGCACCAGAAGCGTGCTGTGCGGGGCCTCGGGGTCGCGCTTGCGCAGCACCCGCACGATCTTGGCCAGTTCTTCCATCAGGTCGGCGCGGTTCTGCAACCGGCCCGCGGTGTCGATCATCAGCAGGTCGGCGCCCGTCTCCTGCGCCTGCGCGAGGGCATCGAAGGCCAGGCTTGCCGGGTCGGACCCCTCGGGCGCGGTCAGGACCGGGACGCCCGCGCGCTGCCCCCAGATCTTCGGCGGCCCCACCGCCGCCGCCCGGAACGTGTCCCCCGCCGCGATCACCACCTGCTTGCCGGCGGCACGGAACTGGGAGGCAAGCTTGCCGATGGTCGTGGTCTTGCCCGAACCGTTGACGCCGACGACCAGCACCACCTGCGGCTTCTTCGGCCAGATCGGCAGCGGGCGGGCCACCGGCTCCATGATCCGCGCGACCTCGGCCGCCAGTGCCCGGCGCAGTTCGGTGGACGACACCCGCCGCCCGCGCAGGTCGGCCGCGATGTTGGCCGTGACGCGCAGGGCGGTGTCGACGCCCAGATCGGCCTGGATGAGCACGTCCTCCAGCCCCTCGAGCATGGCGTCGTCGAGCAGGCGGCGCGGCTCGTCCGACTCGGGGCCACGGCCCAGGATGCGGCCCAGAAGGCCCGGACGGGCGGCCGGAGCCGGAGCCGGAGCCGGATCCCGCGCAGCGGTCGGCGCGACTTCCTCGGCGACGATGGCCTCCAGCCCCTCGGCGATCCGGTCCGAGGAGCGGAACATCCGTTCCTTCAGCTTCTTGAAGAACGACATGTGCCTCTCCCCCGGTTCCGGCCCGCGATCCGCGGCTTAGGCCAAAGGGGCGGAAAGGGAAAGGGCAGGGTCATGGCTGCATCCCAAGAAGGATCAGCGCCTGCCCGAGCCAGTAGCAGGACCAGACCGCCAGACCCAGCGGCCGAAGCGCCCCCTGACCGGGCGCGCGGAACAGCGCCACGGCCAGAAGCGCGTCCGAGGCGACGAACAGCGCCGCCCCCGCCCGCGCCGCCGGATCGGGCAGCGCCAGCGCACAGGCCGCCATCGCCCCGATCACCGCGCCGTAGCCGCGCACCGGCCAGACCAGCGGTCCCGCCCGCGGTCCGAGCAGCGCGGCCGCCCCCGCCGCCAGCACGACCCCGGCGGCGAGCACGGGGAGCGACGGCATCCCTGCCGCCCCGGCGAAGGCCCCGGCATAGGCCAGATGCCCGGCGGCAAAGGCCGCCATGCCGGCCAGGAACGCCCGCTCCCCCGGTCTGGCCAGCGCGAAATCCCCCAGGGCGCCAAGCACGAGGCCCGCCACCACCGGCCCCGGCGCACCGCCCGCGATCCCGGCCAGCGCCAGCGCCGCCACCGACGCCGCCTTGACCCAGGCCGCCCAGAGCGGCCGGTTCCCCGCCCGCCCCGCCTGCGTCACCAGATAGACCAGGGCCAGCACCGCCGCGGTCCCGACTGCCGCCGTCCCGATTGCCGCCGTCCCCGTCACGCCGAACTCCGTCCCGCCGCCCCGCAGGCACATTGCCACGCCGCCCCGTCGCAGGAAACGCCCCGCTGTCCTTGATCAAGGCACCGGCGTCCCGCCGGCAGGGCTGAACGGGGGGGCGCTCCCCGATGCCGTTGCCCGCAACCCGCCGCATTGCCCCATCCCCGGGGACTGCCCGGCGGTCCCGCCCCGTGCTAGAACCCCGGTCATGCCGCAGCCGATCCCGCTCCGCCTTGCCCCTGCCCTGTTTGCCGCCGCATCGCTGGCGCCCGCCGGGCTGGTCGCGGCCGGTGCACTTGCCGGCGGCGCCTGGGTCTGGGGGGCGCTGCTGTCGATCACCTTCGTGGCCGCGACACTCGACCGCATCGCGCCCGTCGCCGGACCGGAGGCGCCCGAAGGGGACGAGTTTCCCGCGAGTGACGGCCTGCTTCTCGCCATCGCGGCCGTCCATGCGGTCCTCCTGCCGCTGGCCGCCTGGGCTGTCGCCGGACCGTCCGATCTTACCCCGGCCGAGCGCGCGGGCCTGTTCACGGCCGCAGGGCTGTGGTTCGGGCAGGTGGTGAACCCGGCCGCGCATGAACTCATCCACCGGCCCGGGCGCGCCCTGTTCCGTCTCGGCGCCGCGCTCTATGCCACGCTTCTCTTCGGCCATCACGCCAGTGCGCACCGCCTCGTCCACCACCGCCATGCGGCGAGCCGGGACGACCCCAACACCGCCCGGGCGGGCGAGGGGTTCTGGCGCTTCCTCCTGCGTGCGTGGGCCGGGTCGTTCCGCGAGGGCTGGCGGGCCGAGGCGGCGCGCCCGCGCCGGGGCCCGCATCCCTATGCCTGGTATCTGGCGGGATCGCTGGCGGCACTGGCGTTGGCCTTCGCGCTGGCGGGCTGGCCCGGCGTCCTCGCCTGGACCGGCCTCGCAGTCCATGCCCAGACCCAGCTCCTGCTGTCCGACTATGTCCAGCACTACGGCCTGACCCGCCGCGCCGGGCCCGACGGGCGACCGGAACCCATGGCGCTGCGGCATTCCTGGAATGCGCCGCACTGGTTCACCGGCGCGATGATGCTGAACGCGCCGCGCCATTCCGACCATCACGCGCATCCGGCACGCCCCTATCCCGCGCTTCGCCTGTTCGCGGCCGACGAGGCGCCGCGCCTGCCCTGGGCGCTGCCGGTCGCCTGCTTCATCGCCCTGGTCCCGCCCTGGTGGCGCCGGGCAATGGCGCCTCACCTCGCCCCCTGGCGGTCATGAAGGCGTGACTGGCGCGCGCCGGCGCGGTCTGCCACCCTGCGCACGACCCGTGACCGGAGCCGCCATGCGCCGCCTTCTCCTCGCCCTCGCCCTCATTCCCGCCACGGCCGCCGCCGACGCTCCGCTGTCCGGCGCCGGGTTCGAGGCGCTGACCACCGGCCGGACCTTGACCTATGCCGAGGGCGGTCGCGTCTACGGGGTCGAGCAGTACAAGCCCGGCCGCCGCGTCACCTGGGCCTTCGCCGAGGATGACTGCCGCGAAGGGCACTGGTATCCGGCGGGAGAGGCGATCTGCTTCGTCTACGACTACGACCCGGTGCCGCAATGCTGGATGTTCCACCGCCGCGCCGGGGGACTGTTCGCGCGTTTCCTGGGCGACGGGCCGGGTACCGAACTGACCGTGGTGTCAGAGACGACCGACCCGATGCTCTGCCCCGGCCCCGACGTGGGCGCCTGACGACCAACCCGCCCGGGGCGCCGTTCCCCCGGCTTCGCCTGACCGCAGATCGCCGGGGGGCGGGCGACCGGCAGGGGTGGGGGGCAGCACCCCCCTGCCCGGTCAGAACAGGCTGCCCTGTCCGCCCTCAGGCCCGGCCTCTGGCCCGCCCCGTCGACCCGGGCGCGGCGCCGTCCCGCCGCCGACGACCAGGCGTCCGTCGTGGAATTCCACCTCGACCACCCGCGCTGCCGCCGCCGCCGCGCGGCCCGTCACCACCGCGCCGTCGCCCCGAACAATGGCATAGCCGCGCGCCAGCGTCTGCCGCGGCCCCAGCGACAGGCGCAGGCGGTCAAGCTCGGTCAGCCGCCGCACCCGCAGGGCCAACCCCGCGCCTGCCGCCGCGGCCACCCGCCCCGCGCGGCCCGCCCGCG
>DAOLBY010000163.1:0-8134 GCA_035324325.1 Paracoccaceae bacterium
GGGCGTGCGCGATGCGAAATACCCAGAACTCAACCCCGGGCCGACAGGCCCTGACAAACGGCTGGACCCGGCCTACCGCGGTTTCGTGACCCGTACCCAGGAAGCCGCCAACGGCCTTCTGACGGCGCTGCGCGGCTGGAAGCCCGTTGCGGGCACGCCGGATCCGCAGGCGCCGGTCAAGTGGGTGCCAGGATCGTCGCACGACGGGATGATCGACGTGGCCGACAGCCTGATCGCGCAGACCCAGCTTCTGCTGGGCGAGGTGACGTTCGACATCAAGCAGCTGGACGAGCGCGAGAAAATGGCCAAGGAGCGCGACAAGCAGTCCAAGGAGAACGCCAAGAAGGTGCTCGAGGGGGTGTGAACCGCGGCTGACGCAAAACCGTCGTCTCCGCGTGGTTCTGTGCCCGGCGGGACGGGCCGCGGGCAGGGGGTGCGATGGACCATCACGGCGAGGGCGACGGCGCATGGCTGGCCTCGGAACTGGCCGACCTGCTCGACGAGGATGTCGAGCTGGAACTTGAGGACGCCACGCTTTCGCGTGAGATCGCAAGGCTTTACAAGGAACGCCACCCCGACGCGCTGGACCGGCGGGCCTATCTGTCGAACCTGATCCGGCTTCAGTCCGACCTGATCAAGCTGCAAGACTGGGTCGTGCATTCCCGCGCCCGGATCGTGGTGCTGTTCGAGGGGCGCGACAGCGCCGGCAAGGGCGGCGTCATCAAGCGCATCACCCAGCGGCTGAACCCCCGGGTCGTGCGCACCGTGGCCCTTCCCGCGCCGAGCGATCGCGAGAAGACCCAGTGGTACTTCCAGCGCTACGTCCCCCACCTGCCCGCGGGCGGCGAGATCGTGCTGTTCGACCGCAGCTGGTACAACCGCGCGGGCGTCGAGCGGGTGATGGGCTTCGCCTCCGAAGACCAGGTGGAGCAGTTCTTCCGCGACGCGCCCGAGTTCGAGCGGATGCTGGTCCGGTCAGGCATAACCCTCGTCAAGTACTGGTTTTCCATCACCGACGAGGAACAGCAGATGCGCTTCCTCATGCGCATCCATGACCCGATGAAGCAGTGGAAGCTCAGCCCCATGGACCTGCAGTCGCGCGTCCGCTGGGAAGGCTACACCAAGGCCAAGGAAGAGATGTTCGCCCGCACCAACATCCCCGAGGCACCCTGGTACATCGTGGAGGGCAACGACAAGAAACGCGCGCGGCTGAACTGCATAGATCACTTCCTGGGGCTGATCCCCTGGGAGCCGGTGCCGCACGAGGAGATCGCGCTGCCCGAGCGCGTGTTCAACCCCGACTACGAACGCGCCGTCCTGCCGCCGGAACTCTACGTCCCCCGGAAATACTGAAGGCGCAACGCGCGGGGTGGAAGCGGCGGAAAAGGCAGGAAGAACCCGTTTCGCCCCCGGTACACCCCCGGTACACCCCCCGTACAGACGAAAGGGACCGCCGGCCGGGACGGCCGGAGCGCCGGCGGCGCGTTTTCGGACAGGTTTCAGGAAGGTTTCAGGACAACGCCGTGGTGCTGCGCGAGAGTGTCGGGGCAATCCTGCACCTGCCGCTTCACAAGGATCGAACCCATGGGACCCCAGCGAATCCTTCATGCCCGCCGCGGCTGGCTGGTCGAGCCGACATGGGACTCCGAGCGCGGCGCCTTCGCCGAGCGGTTGCATCCGCTGGTCGACCTGGCCCAGACCGAGCGCGCCGCCATGGCCGTCGAGGCGCTGTTCGGGCCGATGGCCGATGGCGGCCCGCTGTCCGATCGGTTGGCCTTTCTGGAGGCCAGCAACCCCCGCGCACTCGACCTGCCGCCACCCGACACCGCCGGCGGCCTGCGGCGCCTGAAAGACTGGGTCTTGACGCGCTGGGCGCGCTGGCTTGCACGTCCTTTCCGCAAGGGCAGGGAGTCGGCACTTGGAGCGTCGGCCGCAGGGAACCATCCGCATCTGTGACTGCGTGCTGGACCTCGACGCCGCGCAGCTTCTGCGTGGCGGCGCGCCCGTTCACCTGCGCGCAAAGACCTTCGCGGTGCTCCGGCACTTCGCGCTGAACCCCGGCCGCGTCATCGGAAAGGACGAACTCTTCGACCGTGCCTGGCCCGGCATCACCGTGACCGAGGATACGCTGACACAATCCATCCGCGAACTGCGCCTTGCGCTGGGTGCCGATGGTGCGGGGGCCCTGCGGACGCTGCCACGGCGGGGCTATGTGCTCGATCTGGCGACCGCACAGGCGCCCGACACGGCGGCGGCCCGTCCGCCGCCGGTGGTCATCCTGCCCTTCGCGACCGCCTCGCCCGATTCCGCCGATGCGATCCTGGTCGATGGCGCGGTGGAGGAGATCACCCATGCCGCCGCCCGCTACGGGCAGATTCGAGTCATCGCGCGACATTCGGCCTTCCAGTTCCGCCCCACGGAAGTGCCCGCCGCCGAGGCCGCGCGGAGGCTGGGGGCGGATTACTTCGTCGAAGGGACAGCGCGGCGCGTCGGCGCCGACCTGCGCCTTTCGCCCGCCCTGTGCGAAACGGCGACCGGCCGGCAGATCTGGGGCGAGACCTTCACACTCACCTCCGTCAGCTTCCGCGAGATGCCGACGCTGATCGCCCACCGCGTCGTCAGCCGTCTGACTCTGGACGCCGAGCGGGCGCTGGCGCTGCATCCGGCGGCCGCGGGCACCGGCAGCCTGGATGCCTGGCACCATTTCATTGCCGGGGTCGCGCTGCTGCGCCAATACGGCGAGGGCGTGAACGAACGCGCCCGCGACCATCTGGACGCCGCCTTGCGGCTCGATCCCGGCTTTGCGCTGGCGCACGCCTACCGCGGGCTGGCTGAACTGGTGATCAATCTCTACGGCGCCGCCCCGCCCGCCGCCCGCGATACGGCGCTGGAGCATGCCCTGCGCGCCGTCACGCTTGCCCCGGACGAGGCGCGCTGCCACTGGGTGCTGGGGGAAGTGCGGCTGTGCTGCCGCGAGCATGCCGCAGCCGAACTGCATCTGCGCCGCGCGCTGGACCTGAACCCATCGGACCCCGACTTGATGGCACTCTTCGGCTATCTCCTCACCATGCGGGGCCGGCCTGAGGAGGGCATCGACTGGCTGCAGCGCGCCCTTGCGCTGAATCCGCTGCACCCGACCTGGTATTCGAATGATCTGGGCGTCGCCTGCCACCATGCCGGGCGACATGGGGAGGCGATCACCCATTTCCAGATGGTTCCGAGAACGTCGGACTGGCGCCACACGCGGCTTGCCGCCTGTCACGCCGCCCTGGGCGACATGGACGCTGCGGCGGCGCACATGGCTGCCGCCTGCGCGATGACGCCGGGCTGGGATCCGGTGGCCGAGTTCCGCCGGGGCCTTGAAGTCGAGCATCCCGAGAACCTGGAGCCGATCCTGCGCGAGATCTCGGCGGCGATGGTCGCGTGGCGCGCCAGGCAGGGCGAAACCCCGGACGCGGGCTGAGCCTTCCGTGTTGCGGCCCCTTCCGGCGGACGCGGCGATCCGGTAACTCTGGGTTCATGTTCTGGACCGTCCCCAATGTGCTGACGACGCTGCGCCTCTTGGCGGCGCCGGGCGTGGCGGTGATGTTTCTCTATTTCCACCGGCCCTGGGCCGACTGGTTCGCGCTGGCGCTGTTCGTAGGCGCTGCCATCACCGACTATTTCGACGGCTATCTGGCGCGGTTGTGGAAGCAGGAATCGAAGCTCGGCGCGATGCTGGATCCGATCGCCGACAAGGCGATGGTGGTGATCGCGCTGGTGATCATCACCGGCTATTCGGGGATGAACCCCTGGCTGATCCTGCCGGCGACCGTGATCCTGTTCCGCGAGGTCTTCGTCTCGGGCCTGCGCGAGTTCCTCGGGGCGAAGGCCGGCATGCTGAAGGTCACGAAGCTCGCCAAATGGAAGACCACCGCGCAGATGGTGGCGATTGCGGTGCTGTTCCTCGGCACGGGGCTCGAGCATCTGGAGGGCATCGCGCGGCGCGGCATGACGACCGACCAGTATGCCGCCGCCGTCAGCGCGGGGCTGGCCGATCCGATCCGGTCCTGCGGGATGCGGGGCTGTTCGTCGCTGGCGACCACGGTCGGCCTCGGGCTGATCTGGGTCGCGGCGGTGCTGACGGCGATCACCGGATGGGATTACTTCCGCAAGTCGCTGCCGCATCTGAAGGACGAGGTGCGGCCGTGAACAGGGTCCATGTTCTCTATTTCGCCTGGGTGCGCGAACGGGTGGGCCTGTCGCGCGAGGTGGTGGAGACGGCAGCGGACACGGTGCGCGGGCTCGTCGCGGAGTTGGCGGCGCGCGAGGATCGATATGCGCTGGCCTTCGCCGACCAGGAGTCGCTGCGCGTGGCGCTGGACCAGGAGCTGGCCGACTGGGATGCGCCGCTGGCCGGCGTGCGCGAGGTCGCCTTCTTCCCGCCGATGACGGGGGGCTGAGGGCCGTGCGCGTGGTGCTGCAGGCCGCGCCCTTCGACCTGGGCGCCGAGGCGGCAGCCTTTGCGGCAGGGGCTGAGGGCGCCGGGGCGGTCGTGACCTTCACCGGGGTCGTGCGCGGCGACGGCGGGATGACCGCGCTCGAGATCGAGCATTACCCGGGCATGACCGAACGGGCGATGGCCGCCCATGCCGAGGCCGCGCGGGAACGGTTTGCGCTGACCGACGTGCTGGTGATCCACCGCCACGGGCGGATGGTGCCGGGCGAGGCGATCATGATGGTCGCGACCGCTGCACCGCACCGCGCCGATGCCTTCGCCGCAGCCGAGTTCCTGATGGACTGGCTGAAATCCCGCGCGCCCTTCTGGAAGAAGGAGTTCGGGCCGGACGGCGAGGCCTGGGTCGAGGCCAAGGCCAGCGACGAGGACGCGCTGGGGCGCTGGTAGGCCTAGGCCAGCCTGCCCTCAGTCCCCGCCGTGGTCGGCAAGCAGGGCCGCCAGCCCCTCGCGGTAGGTGGGGTAGGCAGGGCGCCAGCCGAGATCGGCCTTCAGCCGGTCGTTCCGCACGCGCTTCGACTCGCTGTAGAAGCTGCGCGCCATCGGGGACAGGTCTGCCGTCTCCCAGGTCACCTCCGGTGGCGGCGGCAGGCCCAGCAGGGTGGCAGCGTGGCCGATCACGTCCTGCGGCGGGGCCGGGTCGTCGTCGCAGAGGTTCCAGACGCGCCCCGGCATGGGCCGGGCCATCGACAGCGCCAGCGCCGATGCGATGTCCTCGACATGGATGCGGCTGAACACCTGGCCGGGCTTGACGATGCGCCGGGCGCTGCCGTCGCGGACCTTGGCGAAGGGACCGCGGCCGAGGCCATAGATGCCGGCCAGGCGGAAGATGTGCAGCGGCAGGCCGGTTGCGGCCCAGGCGGCTTCGGCCGCCGCCCGCCAGCGGCCGCGCTCGGTCGATGGGACGGCCGCGGTATCCTCGTCCACCCAGCCGCCGTCGTGGTCGCCATAGACGGCGGTGGTCGAAAGGTAGCCGGCCCACACGGGGCGGGCCGCGGCCAGCGCCGCGCCCTCGGCCAGGATCACCGGGTCGCCCGCAGGGCCGGGCGGCACCGAGGACAGCACGTGCGTCGCCCGCGCCAGAAGGGGAGCAAGCGGCACGCCGGGCCAGACAACGCCCTCCACCCCCTGCGCCGCGAGCATGGGCAGGCGGGCCGCATCGCGCGTGGTGCCGATGACGCGCCAGCCCTGCGGCACCAGCCGGTGGGCCAGCGCGGCAGCAGCATAGCCGTGCCCGATGGACAGGAGCGTGCCGGTCATCGGGGGAAGGGCCCCTTCACCCGGAAGGCCACCGCCAGCGACGGCACCGTGCCGGCCTCGCCCGGCATTGAGACATAGGGCGCAGTCACCTCCAGCACCTCGGCCGTGCCGGCCGTCGCGGCGCGGTCCAGCGCCGGGGCGATCCCGTCCTCCCAGATCGGCAGCTTGACGGTCAGCACCATCAACGCCCCCCGCCGCAGGACGCGGAACAGTTCGGGCAGCGCCTCGGCCCCGACATGGCCGGTGGTGAAGACCCCTGTCGAGACGGCGCCGGCGAAATGCCCGTCGGCAAAGGGCAGGGCCTGCCCGAGCGCCGCGCAGTGCAGGCGGGCATAGACCCCCTTGGCCGCAGCCTGCGCCAGCATCCCTTCGGAAAGGTCCAGCGCCTCGGTCTCGGGATAGCCGAGGATCGGCAGCCATTCGCCGATCAGGCCCGTCCCGGCGCCCGCATCCAGAAGCGGCCGGGCCCCCGGCGCGAGGTGCCGCGCCAGAAGAGCCAGCGCGACCGAAGGGTGCCGGTAGCCCTGGCGGCGCATCTCGTCCTCGTAGGTCGGTGCCCAGGCGTCGTAGCCGGCGGCGACCTCGGCAGGCGTGCGGGCGGCATAGACGGCGCCGAGGTGGCCGTCGTGCTGGCCGTGGGGGTCGTTCATCGCATCTTCCTTGCCCGGGTCCGGTTTGCCGGCAACATAGGCGTGCGAAGCGTGCACGGAAACCGGGAAAGGGCGGCGGATGGAGGAAGCGGACGGCGCGGTGCTGGGGGGATTGCCCTTCGTCGACCCGGATGCGGTGCCGCAAAGGCTGGGCGGCCTGACGAACCGCGTCTACCGGATGGGTCGGGCGGTGGTTCGCCTGCCTGGCGCGGGGACCGAGGCCTATATCGACCGTGCCGCCGAGGCGGCGGCGGCCCGCGCCGCGGCGGCGGCGGGCGTGGCGCCCGCAGTGATTCACGCCGATCCCGCGACCGGGATCATGGCGACGGCCTGGATCGACGGGACCGTGACGATGACACCCGAGGGCTTCGCCACGCGCCCCGGCGCCGCGGCCCGCGCCGGCGCGGCGCTGGCGCGACTGCATCGCTCGGGCGCCGTGTTTCCGGCCTGGTTCGAACTTTTCGCCATGGTCGACCGCTATCTCGACGTGCTTGCGCCGCGCGACGTGACCCTGCCGGACGGCTATCACGACGTGCTGGAGGCGGCGCAGGCGGTGCGTGCGGCGCTGGACCGGGCGCCGGTGGCCCCCGTCGCCTGCCACTGCGACCCCCTGTGCGAGAACTTCCTCGATGCCGGCGACCGCATGTGGATCGTGGACTGGGAATACGCGGGCATGAATGACCCGATGTGGGACCTGGGCGACCTGTCGGTCGAGGCGGGCATGGATGCGGCGACCGAGGCGGCGATGCTGACGGCCTGGTTCGGGGGCGAGCCGCCGCCCGCCGCGCTGGGCCGGGTGACGGCCTACAAGGCGATGTGCGACCTGCTGTGGACGCTTTGGGGCCTGATCCAGCTGTCGGACGGCAACCCGGCCGACGATTTCCGCGCCTATGCAGACGGCCGCTTTGCGCGCTGTCGGGCGCTGATGGGCCAGCCGGATTTCGCCCGCGCCATTGCGGCGATCGGGTAGCGGCGGCGCCTCTTCCGTGACGTGCCGTTTCGCCGGCACCGGAACGGGCGGGGACGCCGGTCAGTAGGCCGCCGTCCACAGCCGGTAGCGGCCCTGCCCGGTGATCTCGCGGATCAGGCCGCGTTCGGCAAGCCGGTCGATGTTGCGCTGGACCGCGGCGCGCGAGGCCTGGGCCTCGGTCTCGGCGAAGGAGGCCGAGACGACGGGCCAGGTCGCCAGTACCGCGATCAGCCGTCCGGGCGTGCGGCCATTCAGGCTGGTGGTGGCGGCGGTGGCGCGGCTCTGCCAGGCCGAGAGGCGGTCGAGCAGCCCGAGTGCGGCAAGGCAGCCGGCCTCGGCGGCGGCAAGCCAGCCGGTCAGCGCAGCCTCGGGCGTGTCGGGGGCCCCACCGGCACCGCCGATGGCAGCGGGCACGAAGGCGGCGAAGCCGCGCCCGCCGGCCGCTGCCAGCCGCGCGGCCGTCACCGCGGCAGTGCAGTAGCGGGCCGGGTCGGCCGGTGGCTGCGGGCCGCCCGCCTGCCAGATCCGCGCCGCCCGGACCAGCGGGTGAAGCCAGACCTCGCCGGCATGCTCGGGCAGACCGAGTCGCGCCGGTGGTGGCAGCCCCGGGACCGGACCCACCGGCAGCGCCGCAAGGCTGCGCAGCGTCCAGACCGCACGGCGCAGCGCTGGCGATTCGGCCGGCACGGGCTGGCCGGGCAGCGCGACCAGCTGCGCCAGACGGTCGGCCGGCACGCCGTCACCAGCCGCGCGCAGGAT
>DAOLBY010000290.1:0-1632 GCA_035324325.1 Paracoccaceae bacterium
ACAAGGCCAAGTTTCTCGCGGCGCAGCGCGCCGTGGGCTTCGTGCAGAACGGCATGAAGCTGGGCCTCGGCACCGGGTCGACCTCGGCCTGGATGGTGCGTTGCCTGGCCGAACGGATGCGCGAGGAGGGGTTGCGCGTGACCGGCGTGCCGACCTCGAGCCGCACGGCGGAACTGGCGCGGCAGCTGCGCGTGCCGATCGTCAGCCTGGACGAGGCGAAATGGCTCGACCTGACCATCGACGGCGCAGACGAGTTCGACGCCGACCTGAACCTGATCAAGGGCGGCGGTGCGGCGCTTTTGCAGGAAAAGATCGTGGCAACGGCCTCGGACCAGATGATCGTCATTGCCGATGCGGCCAAGGAGGTGCGCGCGCTGGGCGCCTTCCCGCTGCCGGTCGAGGTGGTGCCTTTCGGCTGGCAGACGACCAAGGCGCTGGTCGAGGAGATGCTGGTGTCGATGGACGTGATGGCGCGCGACGTGTCGCTGCGCATGAACGGCGCGGCCCCGCTGGTGACGGACGAGGGCAACCACATCCTGGATCTGCACCTGAAGCGCATCGGCAACCCGCGGCAACTGGCGCTGGTTCTGAACCAGATCCCCGGGGTGGTGGAGAACGGGCTGTTCATCGACATCTGCGACGTGGTGGTGGTGGGCCATCCCGATGGCCGCGTGGTGGTGCGCGATATCAACGCCGGCACGACCGAGGACGACCGGGTGGAGTTCGTGCCGCCGGAGAACATCTTCGCCGACCTGGACTGACCCCCATCCGCGGCGCCAGATCAGTGCGGACGGGTCTGGCGGTTCCTTCGAGGGAACCTCACCCGCGCCCGCCCGGGCTGGCGCCGCCTTCCGATCTGTGGGAAACCGGGGCCGCTTGCAGCGGGGGACAGGATGGCGGGCTTCGACCTCGACCTTTTCGTGATCGGCGGCGGATCGGGCGGCGTGCGTGCGGCGCGGATTGCGGCCGGACATGGCGCGCGGGTTGCACTGGCCGAGGCCAGCCGAATGGGCGGAACCTGCGTCATCCGCGGCTGCGTACCGAAGAAGCTGATGGTCTTTGCCTCCGGCTTCCGCGACATGCCGGCCGAGGCGCGCGCCTATGGATGGGACATTCCCGACGGGGCCTTCGACTGGCCCGCCTTCCGCACCCGGCTGCATGCGGAACTCGACCGGCTGGAGGGCGTCTATCGCCGGCTGCTGGACGGCGCGGGTGTCGCCATCCACGATCAGCGCGCCACCATCGCCGACCCCCACACGGTCGTGCTGGCCGATGGGCAGCGGATCACCGCGCGGCACATCCTGGTGGCGACCGGCGGCCGTCCCGAACGGCCCGACCTGCCGAACGCGCATCTGGGGATGGTCTCGGACGACGTGTTCCTGATGGAGCGGCTGCCGGCGTCGATTCTGGTCGTCGGCGGCGGCTTCATCGCCTGCGAGATGGCCTGTATCCTGTCGGGAATGGGCGTGAAGGTCACGCAGTACTACCGCGGCGCGCAGATCCTGCGCGGCTTCGACGACGAGGCACGCGGGCTGGTGGCCGAGGCGATGCGCGCCCGGGGCATCGCACTGCACACGGGGACGAACGTGCTGGCCATGGGACCGGCCGATGGGGCACCGTTCGATGCCCCGG
>DAOLBY010000291.1:0-1631 GCA_035324325.1 Paracoccaceae bacterium
GGCTTCCCGCGAGAACTACTGGACCCGGCGGGACCTGCGCGCTCTCGCCGCGCTCCGCGCCGAGATCGCGCAGCTGCATGGGGCGCTGTCGGTGCAGCGGGCGGAATGGGCCTACCTGAACCGCCCCGAGCGGCTGCGCGACCTCGTCGGTCTGAACTTCGCGCGCCTGCCCCTCCTGCCGATGGAGCCGGGCCAGTTCGGCAGCGTCCGCGATGTGGCGCTGCCCCTGCCGCCGCTGGACCTGACCGCCCCCGTCGACCTGTCGGGTGATCTGGAAGGAGACCCGCTGTGACCCGAACGCCGCTGCGCCCGCTGGCCCGCATCCTGACCGCCCGCGCCCGTGGCGAGGACCCCGCCGCGATCGAGGCGGCGAACATCCGTGCGCGGTCCGAGGCCGGGCGCGACCGGGCGCGGCTGCGCGCCGAGCGGCGCCTGATGTTCCTGGGCGTGGCCTTCGTCGCGGCCTTCGCCACCGTGGGCGTGCGGATGGGAATGCTTGCCGCCTCGACCCCGGCCGAGCCGCGCAGTACCGCCGGACAGACCCAGATCGCCAACCTGCGTGCCGACATCACCGACCGCAACGGCCGGCTGCTGGCCACGAACCTCCTGACCCACGCGCTCTATGCCCATCCCCGCCAGATGATCGACCCGGCGCGCGTGGCCCGCGAACTGGCGGCGATCTTCCCCGACATGCGCGCCGAGGATCTGGAGCGGCGGTTTTCCGACGGCCGGTCCTTCCTCTGGCTGCGTCGCAAGCTCAGCCCCGAACAGGTCCAGCAGGTCCACGAGATCGGCGACCCCGGCCTGCTGTTCGGCCCGCGCGAGATGCGGCTCTATCCGAACGGTCGGCTGGCCGCGCATGTGCTCGGCGGCGCGGGCTTCGGCGCCGAGGGCGTGAACGCGGCCGAGGTGATCGGGACGGCGGGGGTGGAGGCGGCGATGGACGCCCGCCTGCGCGATCCCGACCGCGCCGACGAACCGCTGGCGCTGTCGCTCGACCTGACGCTCCAGGCCGCGACGGCCGAGGTGCTGGACGCCGGCATGAAGATGATGAATGCAAAGGGCGCGGCGGCGATCCTCATGGACATCCGCACCGGCGAGGTCCTGGCGCTGGTGTCGCTGCCCGATTTCGACCCCAACGACCGGCCGAACCCGCTGGTCAAGGGCGACCCGGCCGACAGCCCGCTGTTCAACCGCGCCATGCAGGGGGTCTATGAACTCGGCTCGACCTTCAAGATCTTCGCGGTCGCCCAGGCGCTCGACCTCGGTCTGATCAATCCGCAGACCATCGTGGACGCCCGCGCCCCGCTGGTCTGGGGCAAGCACCGGATCAACGAATTCCGCAACAAGAACTATGGCATGATCTCGGCCACCGACGTGATCGTGAAGTCCTCGAACGCCAACACCGCGCGACTCGCGCTGCAGATCGGGCAGGAACGCCAGCGCGATTTCCTGCGCTCGCTGGGCTTCTTCGACCCCACCACGCTCGAGATGATCGAGGCACCCCGCGCCCGCCCGCTGATCCCCTCCCGCTGGCCCGAGATCGTGACGATCACCACCTCCTACGGGCACGGCATGTCGGCCAGCCCGATGCATCTGGCCGCGGCCTACGCCGCAATCGCCAACGGTGG
>DAOLBY010000164.1:0-7107 GCA_035324325.1 Paracoccaceae bacterium
ATCAGCGCCGCAGCATCCTGCCAGTCGATCGCGGCGTGGTTGGCGGTGATATAGGGCGCAAGCTTGCCCAGTTCGGTGAACACGCGCTTGACCGAGTCATCGGTCCAGGCGACCTTTCCGGCCGTCAGGTCCATGTGCCATTCGTAGCCGTTGGTGCGCAGCGACAGGTAGTCGAAGATACCGGCCCCCGGCCACAAGGCCCGCGTGCCGGTGGTGATGCAATCGATCCCAGCTGCCTTGAACTTCTCGCAGTTCTCCAGGAACTGCGCCCAGCTCACGCCGCCGTCGCCCGGCAGGTCCACACCCGCGGCGGCATAGGCGTCGCGATTGTAGTAGATGCCCCACTGGTAGTAGGTGTAGGGGACGCCCCACTTCTTGCCGTCGATCGTCATCGAGGCGGCGGCAGACCCCAGCGCATCGTTCAGGCCGTTGGCGTCCCAGACATCGGTGATGTCGGCGAACTGGCCGGCGGCGACGAAGGGCGCCATGCGGTTGCCGGCATACCAGTTGGCGAGGTCCGGCGCGTCCGCGGTCAGGAAGTTGCGGATCGCGGTCTTGTAGCCTTCGTGGTCGAAGTTCTGCAGCTGCACGTCGATGTCGGGGTTCGCGGCCTCGAAATCGGCGATCAGCGCCTCCATCGCCGCCAGCGGGATGGGGTCGTAATCGGCGTAGTACTTGAGCACGCGCTGCTGCGCCTGCGCGGCCGTCGACAGCGCAAGCAAGGCCGCGAGCGTCAGCGCGCCCCGGACGGAATGGACCATGGTTTCCTCCCTTTGGTTCCATTATGTGAAACTTAGTCTTGAATGTTGAAAGTATGTCGGGCCTGGGCTAGTCTGTCAACACGCAAGGCAGAGGGCAGGGACAATGGGCGCAGAAGGGCCGGGCGACGGGACGGTGGGCAAGGCGCTCGACGTGCTCGACCTCGTGGCAAGCGCGGGGCGGCCGGTGCGCTTTTCCGACCTCCTGCCGGCGTCGCCCTATCCCAAGGCCACGCTCTACCGGCTGCTCCAGACGCTGGTGCATCAGGGAATGCTGGCCTGCGACCCCGAGACGGGTGCCTACAGCCCGGGCCTGCGGCTGGTGCGGCTGGCCCATGCAGCCTGGGCGCAGTCATCGCTTGCCCCTCTTGCCCGGCCCTTTATCGATGCGCTGTCGGCACATACGGGCGAGACGATCCACCTCGCGCAGCTCGACCACGGGCAGGTCCTCTATGTGGACAAGCGCAACGCCGCCCGGCCGGTCGAGATGTTCGCCCAGGCCGGCAAGGTGGGTCCGGCCTATTGCACGGGCGTCGGCAAGGCGATGCTGGCCTTCCTCGACCCGCCGGCACTGGAGGCGGCGCTGCTGCGCCAGTCGTTCCACCGCTTCACCGACCATACGCTGACCACGCCCGCCGCGCTGACGTCGGAGCTTGAGGCGATTCGCGCCCGCGGCTTCGCGTTCGACCGCGAAGAGCACGAGCCGGGCATCATCTGCGTCGCCGCCCCGATCCTGACGCGGACGGGTCGCGCGATCGGGGCGCTCAGCGTCACCTCGACGACGGCACGCATGACACTGGACGACATGGCCGAACGGCTGGCACCGGAGATTCGCAACACCGCGGCCCAGATCGCGGGAGCGGCCGAAAACTGGCGTTTCCCGGATGGAACCTGAGGGGGGAGAGGAATGACAGGAGTGACGCTGCAAGGCGTGGTCAAGCGGTTCGGCGAGGCCACCGTGATCCACGGCGTGGATCTGGCCATCGCGGACGGCGAGTTCTGCGTGTTCGTCGGCCCCTCGGGCTGCGGAAAGTCCACCCTTCTGCGGATGGTCGCCGGGCTGGAGGAAACCACCGACGGCACCATCGCCATCGGCGCGCGCGATGTCACCCGGCTCGACCCGGCGGAGCGGGGGGTGGCGATGGTGTTCCAGACCTACGCGCTCTATCCCCATATGACCGTGGCCGACAACATGGGCTTCGGGCTGAAGATGACCGGCCATCCGCGGGCCGAGATTGCCGCCAAGGTGGCCGAGGCCGCAAGGATCCTGAAGCTCGACCCGCTGCTGGAACGCAAGCCCAAGGCGCTGTCGGGAGGCCAGCGGCAGCGCGTGGCCATCGGGCGCGCCATCGTGCGCGGGCCCGAGGTGTTCCTGTTCGACGAGCCGCTGTCGAACCTCGACGCCGAGCTGCGGGTGGAGATGAGGGTGGAAATCGCCCGCCTGCACCGCGAGATCGGCGCGACGATGATCTATGTCACCCACGACCAGGTCGAGGCGATGACGCTGGCCGACAAGATCGTGGTGCTGCGGGCCGGTCGGGTGGAGCAGGTGGGCCGCCCGCTCGACCTCTATGCCGATCCCGACAACCGCTTCGTGGCGGGCTTCATCGGCTCGCCCGCGATGAACTTCCTCTCGGGCACGGTCGAGGGGCCGGGCCGCATCGGCTGCAAGGGTCTGGGCGAGGGCGTGGACACCGCAGTCGCCCTGCCCGGCCGCGGGGCGGACGTGGTCGTGGGCCTGCGGCCGCAGCAGGTACGCCTGACGCCGGGCACATCGCACCGGGTCGAGGTGATCGAGGCGCTGGGGGGCACGACCTTCGTGCATCTGATGGCTCCGTCGGGCGAAAAGATCGTGGTCGAAAGCCGCGATGCGGTGGGCCTGTCGCTCGGGGACGCAGCGGGGGTGGCCTTCGACGGCCGCGATGCGCTGGTCTTTGCCGCCGACGACCGGGGCGCCCGCCTGCGCTGAGGGCGGTACCGGGCGCCGGGGTGCCTCCCCTCCCCCTCGTGGAGAGGCGATGGGGATGGGGGCGCGCAAGGCGACGTTCCTGAACCGACGCATGACCTGCGGGCGGTTGACCGCCCCCGCCCGCGCCCCTTAGGCATGGGCGATCCGCCCGCGACAGGAGGCCCCGATGCGCGCGCCCGACGAAGCCCTCATCGTGATCGACGTGCAGAACGACTTCTGCCCGGGCGGCGCGCTGGCGGTGGCAGACGGGGATGCCGTCGTGGCCCCCGTGAACGCGATGATGGACGACTTCGCCGCCGTCGTCCTGACGCAGGACTGGCACCCGTCCGGACACGCGAGCTTTGCCGCCAACCATCCGGGGGCAGCACCGTTCTCGGTGGCACGGATGCCCTACGGCGACCAGGTGCTCTGGCCCGTCCATTGCGTTCAGGGCACCCCCGGCGCGGCCTTCCATTCGGACCTGCGCACCGACCGCGCCGACCTCGTGATCCGCAAGGGGTTCCGCCCGGCCATCGACAGCTATTCCGCCTTCTTCGAGAACGACCGCACCACGCCGACGGGGCTCGAAGGTTACCTGCGGTCGCGCGGGATCGCGAAGGTCACGCTCTGCGGGCTCGCAACCGACTTCTGCGTCGCCTATTCGGCACAGGATGCGGCGCGGCTCGGCCTGGCCGTGGAGGTGGTGATGTCGGCCTGCCGCGCCATCGACCTCGACGGCTCGCTGGCCGCCGCGGTGGCGGCCATGCGCGCGGCGGGGGTGAGGCTGACCTGACCCCGTGCGGCGGGCCGGTCAGGTACCGGACCGGCCCGCCGGCGTGGCAGGTGCGTCGGTCCCGGGCTCGTCCAGCAGCCCGGCCAGACCGTTGTGCACGTTCATGCCGATCTCCTCGCCCAGTTTCTTCATCACCGGCAGCTGAAGCGCCGCTCCGAGCATGGCGTCGAAGGCCTGGTTGACCGGCGCCTTCGCGGCAGCCTCGGCCCCGCTGCCGCCGCCCGCGGCACCGTTCAGGCCGCTGATCTGGTTGATGCGGATCGATTCGATCTTCTCGGCGGGCTTGACCATCTCGGCGACGATCCGCGGCATCGCCTCGATCCGTGCCAGCGCCAGCCGCATCGCCACGATGGCATCCGACAGCGCGTTCTCCGACTGCGCCAGCGCCGCGCGGCCCTCGGCCTCGGCCAACAGGTCGGCCTTCTTGGCCTCGGCCTGTATCTTCACCGCGTCGGCCTCGCCCTGCGCCTCTTCCCGGCGGGCGGCGGCGCGGTCCTCGGCGGCGGCGCGCTCGGCCTCGGCGGCCAGCTTCAGCCGGGTCGCCTCGCGTTCGGCCTCGCGCGTGGCCTCGATCAGCGAGATCTGCTTGGCGCGTTCGGCGGCGGCCACCGCGCGCGCGGTCTCGATCGCCTCGGCCGCCTTGGTCGCCTCGGCGCGCGCGAAGTCGGCCGAAGCGCGGGCGCGGCTTTCTTCCTCGGACTTCTGCGCGATGGCGACCTGGCGATCCTGGTTGGCCACCTCGATCTCGCGCTCCTTGGTGATCTGCGCCTCCTCGATGGCGCGGGCGCGGGTGATCTCGGCGGCCTTGATCTCTTGCTCGCGCCGGATGCGGGCGCGCTCCTTCTCGGATTCCGCCGCCTCCCGGCTGCGCGCGATCTCGGCATCCTGCGCGGCCTTCAGGAGTTCGATCTCCTGCGTGCGGGCGATGCGCGATTCCTCCTCGTCTCGGACGATCTGCATCTTGAGCTTCTCGGCCTCCATCGCCGACCTGCGCACCGACACGTCTGCCTCGGCGTCGATCGCGGCCCGCTCCTTCTTCGACTTGGCGATCACCTCGGCCAGCTTGCGCATGCCGACGGCGTTGAAGGCGTTGTTCTCGTCCAGCGCCTCGAACGGCGTCTGGTCGAGCGCGGTCAGCGACACGCTTTCCAGTTCCAGCCCGTTCTTCAGCAGGTCGTTCGAAACCGCGTTCTGCACCTCCTGCACGAAGTGGGTGCGGTTCTCGTGCAGCTCGTCCATCGTCATCCGCGCGGCAACGGCCCGCAGCCCGTCGATCAGCTTGCCCTCGATCATCTCGCGCAGCGCGTCGACGTTGAAGGTCTTGGCGCCCAGCGTCTGCGCCGCGCGCGAAATGCCTTCTTCGGTGCCCTGCACCGAGACGTAGAACTCCGACCCCACGTCGACCCGCATCCGGTCCTTGGTGATCAGCGCCGCCTCGCCCAGCCGCTTCACCTCAAGCCGCAGCGTCTTCATGTTGACCGGGCTGATCTCGTGCAGAAGCGGTATCACGATGGCGCCGCCATCCATGATCACCCGCTTGCCGCCTGCGCCGGTCTTGACCAGGCTGACCTCGCGCGTGGCGCGCTTGTAGAGCCGGGCCAGAATCAGCCCGATGAACACGAAGAAGCCGACAACGGCCGCGACGATGATGCCGAGAAGCTGCAGGGTCATCCGGAGATTCCTTTCCTGTGAAAATTCATGTGCTTCAGTCGCCGTGCAGCGGCAGGATCTTCAGCTGCCACCCGCCGCCGGGGCGCCGCTCGCGCAGCAGCAGCACTTCCGTCCCCTCGGCGATCACGTCGCTGTCGCGGTAGGGCTCGCAGCGCATGAAGTGCATGTTGCCGTGGCGGTCGCGCAGACGCACCTCGGCGGGCCGGTCGCGGGCGGCGATGCCCTGAACCACGACCCCCCGCATCCCGCCCATGAACTGCGCGCCCGTCGCGGTGGTTTCGTTCTGCTGGACAAGGCCCCCGACCACGCCCGCAGTGCCGCGCGCGCTGCCTAGACCGGCCAGCGCCGCGGGCAGGACCGCGGCCCACGCGGGCAGCGGCCCCCCCAGCGCGACCCCGGCAACCGCCTGCACCGCAAAGCCGCCCACACCGAAGCCGAACAGGACCGCCGCCAGCCAGATGGCAAAGGGTACCCGCCCCAGACCCAGCAGCGAAAGCGCCCCGCCTGCGTCGGCCTCGGGGACCCCGGCCGCATCCAGCGCCTCGCTGGCAGCCACCAGCGCCGGAACGCCGGGCTCGGCGCCAGGCGCAAGGTCGAAGCTGGCGTGAAGGCTGCCCGCACCGTCGGGCACCTCGGCCCCGGTCCCGAACAGGCTGCCCCCAGCGAGCAGCGCCAGAAGTTCCAGCGCCAGCAGGCCGGACAGAACGCCAAGCGAAACGGTGAACGGCACGAACGGACCGGAGAGCAGCAGCGTGATCACCGAATCCCCCGTGCGAATGCCGCCAAGATACAGGGATGCCGCCGGTCCAAGCAATTGCTTGCCTTGGGCGGCCCGGCTTTGGCATCAACGGTCAGCCACCGCAGGGGACATGCCTTGGACATCGCCGCGCGCGTCTGGAACCACAAGTGGAAGATCGACCCGATCGTGCGGTCGCTGATCGACACGGATTTCTACAAGCTCCTGATGTGCCAGTCGATATTCCGCAACCGGCCGGATACGAACGTCACATTCAGCCTGATCAACCGATCGCTGTCTTTCCCATTGGCCCACCTGATCGACGAAGGCGAGTTGCGCGAACAGCTCGACCACGTGCGATCCCTGCGTCTCACCCGGGGCGAATCGACCTGGCTGCGCGGCAACACCTTCTACGGCAAGCGCCAGATGTTCCGCCCCGACTTCATGGAGTGGTTCGAGGGGCTGCGCCTGCCGCCCTACCACCTGGAACGCCGGGGCGACCAGTTCGAACTGACCTTCGAGGGTGCCTGGCCCGAGGTCATGCTGTGGGAGATCCCGGCGCTGGCGGTGCTGATGGAACTGCGCTCGCGCGCCGTCCTGACCCGGCTGGGACGGTTCGAGCTGCAGGTGCTCTATGCCCGCGCGATGACCAAGCTGTGGGAAAAGATCGAGCGTCTGCGCCGCATCCCCGGCCTGCGCATCGCCGATTTCGGCACGAGGCGGCGGCATTCCTTCCTGTGGCAGGACTGGTGCGTACAGGCGATGATGGAGGGGGTCGAGGGCGCCTTCATCGGCACGTCGAACTGCCTGATCGCGCAGCGCCGCGACATCGAGGCGATCGGGACCAACGCGCACGAGTTGCCGATGGTGCAGGCCGCGCTGGCCGAGACCGACGCCGATCTGTTGCAGGCGCCCTACAAGGTGCTGGCCGACTGGCACGACGAACACGAGGGCAACCTGCGGATCATCCTGCCCGATACCTACGGCACCGAGGGGTTCCTGGCCCGCGCCCCCGACTGGCTTGCGGGCTGGACGGGCATCCGCATCGATTCCGGCGACCCCGCCGTCGGGGCGGAAACCGCCATCCGCTGGTGGCAGGCGCGGGGCGAGGATCCGCGGCAGAAGCTCGTCATCTTCTCGGACGGGCTGGACGTGGACCGGATCGAGGCGCTGCACGCCCGGTTCGCGGGGCGGGTCAAGG
>DAOLBY010000164.1:7117-8042 GCA_035324325.1 Paracoccaceae bacterium
GCTGGGGCACCATGCTGACGAACGATTTCCGAGGGCTGGTGGCCGGCGACGCGCTCGCGCCCTTCAGCCTCGTCTGCAAGGCGGTGGCGGCCAACGGCCGGCCCACGGTCAAGCTGTCGGACAACCCCAACAAGGCGATGGGGCCAGCCGACGAGGTCGCGCGCTACAAGCGCGTGTTCGGCGTGGGCGAACAGGCAGCGCAGCCGGTCCTGGTCTAGGGCGGCATCCGCAGGCGCCGGCCGTGCGCGCTGCCATCGGCTGCCGGCCCCGCCCCGCCCTGCACAGGGCCTCAATCCGCGTCGCGGAAAACCCTGTCCAGCATCGCGCCGATCCGCGCGGCGTCGGTTGCGTCGAACCCGGCCGGCGTGTCGCTGTCGAGATCAAAGACCCCGAGCAGCCGGCCCCGCCCGTTGCGCACCGGGATGACCAGTTCCGACCGGGTGGAGGAAGAGCAGGCGATATGCCCGGGGAAGGCATCGACATCGGGCACCAGTTGCACGTCACCCGTCCGCGCCGCCGCGCCGCAGACGCCGCGGTCGAAAGGGATGACAAGGCAGCCATGCCCGCCCTGGTAGGGGCCGATCTTCAGCAGGCCCGGCGCCACCACGCGGTAGAAGCCGGTCCAGTCGGCGCGGGGATGGGCGTGGTGGACCTCGCAGGCCACCGTCGCCATCAGCGATACCGTGTCCGTCTCGCCATGGCACAACGCGTCGATGGCGGCGTCGAGTTCATCGTAGTCCATGGCAATCCCCACCAGCGCGTGACCTTCGGCCGCTGCTCCGGCTCGCCCGGCATCCGCGGGGGGAAGCCCCGGGCGGCGAGTGGCGGCAGCCTTTTCCCCGCTGCCGTCCCCAGCGGTGGCGGGCATTCCTGCCAAGGGGGACGGCCGGACGCCAGACCCGTTCCCGCGCCACCGCCCTTCCTT
>DAOLBY010000165.1:0-3737 GCA_035324325.1 Paracoccaceae bacterium
GATCCAGCCGCCGTAACCGCCAGCGACGCCCGCGGCGGCGAAGGCCAGCGCGGCCTCGCAGGGTTCGGCCCGGGCCGTCAGGCCCGCGATCTGGAGATGGACCGCCTGCGCCCCGTGCGCGGCCCATTGCGCCGCCGCCCCGCCCAGGCGCTCCGCGTGCCAGATGTCGAACTGCAGCCCCACATGCGGTGCGCCGAGGTCGTGGAGGATCGCCGCCGCCTGGGCGAAGTCCGCCAGAAAATAGCCGGGCATGTCGATGGGGTTCAGGGGTTCGATGCAGAGGGGCAGCCCGCGCCCCGCTGCCCAGTCGAGGTTGCGCAGGAAGGTTGCCCGGGCCGCGGGCCCCGCCGCCACCCCGGCCATCACATGGATGCGCCCCGCCCCCGTCGCCGCGGCCCAGTCGAGCGCCCGGCCGAAGTCGGCCCGAAAACGCCCCTCCGCCCCCGGGACGGCGGCAAAGCCGCGCTCGCCCGCCGCCCAGTCGCCAGGCGGTGTGTTGACCTGCACCACCGGCAGGCCCGCCAGCGCGGCGGCCCACGCCGCCGGCGGGTTGTCGTACGGAAACAGCAACTCCACTCCGTCGAAGCCGGCGTCACGGGCCGCGGCGGGTCGGTCGAGCGGGGGCAGGTGCCCGAACAGAAGCCCGATATTGGCCGCGATCCGCGGCGCGGCACGCTCAGCCAAGGGCGGCCTCGACCTCGTCCGAGGGGCCGATCGCGAAGAAGGCCCCGCCCGACCACAGCCCGAACAGCCGCGCCCCGTCGTGCACCTCGTGCACGCAGAGATCGACAAGGCGATAGAACGACTTGCGGTCGATTCGCGCCTCGAGCCCCGGGCGCATCAGGACATAGGGCGCGGGTTCGCCGGTCCTGTCGTCGCGCGCGACCCGCAGGGGGTGGTCGGGGCCGCAGGGCGCGCGTTCCTCGCCCTTCGTGGCGAAGGTCACGACCTGGTCGCGCCCCGCCCCGTCGACCGTGAAATCGACGGCGAAGAAGGGCGCGTCGTCGACGGTGATGCCGACCTTCTCGACCGGGGTGACGAGGAAGAACCTGTCCCCCTCGCGCTTGAGGATGTTCGAGAAGAGCTGCACCAGCGCCGGCCGGCCGATGGGCGTCCCGAGGTAGAACCAGGTTCCGTCGCGCGCGATCCGCATGTCGAGATCGCCGCAGAAGGGTGGGTTCCACAGGTGGACCGGCGCCGGCCCGCGCCCCTTGCCGGCGGCACCGGCGGCCGCCGCTATGCTGTCGGCCGACGGCGCGGTGCCCTCACCGGGTTTCACGATAGTTTGTGCCTTTGCGGCTTTTGCCATTTGTGCCGGGCGCGATACTTGGTTTAGCTGAACTGCGACTATAGCCCACCCGGAAGGATTGTCATGACCGAGAACGCCGCCGACCTCGTGGACAGGATCGAGGCCCTGGGCGGCCGGCTGGCCGATGCGCGCGGGTCCATTGCGCGGCGCTTCATCGGGCAGGAGCGGGTGGTGGATCTTGTGCTGGCCTCGATGCTTTGCGGTGGCCATGCGCTGCTGGTGGGGCTTCCAGGCCTCGGCAAGACACGGCTGGTGGATACATTGTCCACCGTCATGGGCCTCAAGGGCAGCCGCGTGCAGTTCACCCCCGACCTGATGCCGGCCGATATCCTGGGGTCCGAGGTGCTGGACACCGCCCCTGACGGGTCGCGGGCCTTCCGCTTCATCGAGGGGCCGGTGTTCTGCCAGCTTCTGATGGCCGACGAGATCAACCGCGCCAGCCCCCGCACCCAGTCGGCGCTGTTGCAGGCGATGCAGGAACGCGAGGTCACGATCGCGGGCCAGCACCGCCCGCTGCCGCGGCCGTTCCATGTGCTGGCCACCCAGAACCCGATCGAGCAGGAAGGCACCTACCCGCTGCCCGAGGCGCAACTGGACCGGTTCCTGGTGCAGGTCGATGTCGACTATCCTGACCGCGCCACCGAACGCGACATCCTGATCGCCACCACCGGGGCCGAGGAGGCCGCGGCGCGGCCCGTCTTTACCGCCGAAGGGCTTGTCGAGGCGCAGCAGGTGATCCGCCGGATGCCGGTCGGCGAAACGGTGGTCGAGGCGATCCTCGATCTCGTGCGCGCCTGCCGTCCGGGTGAGCCCGAGGGCGCGGCGGTCGCGGGGCAACTGTCCTGGGGGCCGGGCCCGCGGGCGGCGCAGGCGCTGATGCTGACGGTGCGGGCACGGGCCTTGTTGCAGGGCCGTCTCGCGCCGTCGGTCGCCGATGTGGCGGCCCTGGCGCGACCCGTGCTGACGCACCGCATGGCGCTGTCCTTCGCCGCGCGGGCGCGGGGTGAAAGCCTGGCCGCGCTGATCGACGCGGCGGCGACGCGAACGCTGGGCCTCGGGGCGGCGGCGTGAGGGGCGGGCAGGCTTATCCGAAGCGACCTGCGGATTCCCTCGAAGGAATTTGCCGGAGGCCCGCGTGACCGAAATCGCTGCCACCGAACGCGCATCCCTGCGCGCCCGGGCGGAGGCGCTTGGCGCCAGTCTGCCGCCGCTGCTGGCCGAGGCCGAGCATCTGGCGGCAACGGTGATCCTGGGCGAACACGGGCGGCGCCGTGCGGGCATGGGCGACGAGTTCTGGCAGTACCGCCCCGCCGCCCCCGGAGACAGTGCGCGCATGATCGACTGGCGGCGGTCGGCCCGGTCGGACGGGCATTTCCTGCGGGAACGCGAATGGCAGGCCAGCCAGACCGTGATGCTCTGGGTCGATCCGGCGCGGTCGATGACCTTCAGCGGCGACAAGGCGCGCGCGCCGAAATCCGACAGGGCACGGTTGCTTGCGCTGGCGTTGGCTGTCCTTCTGCTGCGCGGCGGCGAACGGGTCGGGCTCGCCGGCGTCGATGCTCCGCCGCGGGGCGGGCGGTCGCAACTCCTGCGCCTTGCGCTGGCACTGGAGGATGCCTCCGATGACTATGGCACGCCCGATGTCACTGGCCTGCCATCGCATGGCCGGGCCGTCCTGGTGTCGGACTTCATGGGCGATCCGGCCGGGGTCGAGGAAGCGCTTTCGCGCGCCGCCGACCGGGGGGTGAAGGGGGCGCTGGTGCAGGTGCTCGACCCCGCGGAGGAAGAGTTCCCCTTCGACGGCCGCACGATCTTCGAATCCATGGGCGGTTCGCTGCGGCATGAGACGCTGCGTGCGGGTGATCTGCGGGCGCGCTATCTCGACCGGCTTGCGGAACGGCGCGACCGGCTGTCGTCGCTGGCCCGCGCCGCAGGCTGGCACTGGCATTGCCACCACAGCGGCGAACCCGCGCTGCCGGCCCTCCTGTGGCTTTACCGGGCGCTGGAGCGCGGGCGCTGATGTGGGTGGTCGGTCCTGTCGGGTTCACGGCGCCGCTCGTCCTCTGGGCACTGCTGCTGCTGCCCGTGCTCTGGCTGATCCTGCGGGCGGTGCCGCCTGCGCCGATCCGGCGCCGCTTTCCGGGCGTCGCGCTGCTTCTGGGCCTGCGCGACGACGAGTCCGAGACGGACAAGACGCCCTGGTGGCTGCTGCTGCTGCGCATCGCGGCCATCGGTGCTGCGATCCTGGCCTTCGCGGGGCCGGTGCTCAACCCGGTCAGCCGCGAGTTGCGCGACGGACCCCTTCTGGTTTTGGTCGATGCCACCTGGGCCGATGCGCGCGACTGGCCGGCGCGGGCCGAGCGTCTGGGGGCGCTGGTCGACGAGGCCGGGCGCGCGGGCCGACCGCTGGCGCTGGTGCGGCTGACCG
>DAOLBY010000165.1:3747-5421 GCA_035324325.1 Paracoccaceae bacterium
GGACGGGTGTCAGCCGCGTCGCCCGCCCGCGTCGCGCGCGGGCCGCCGGCTGGGGGGGGTGCGGCGGGCCGCTCGGGCAGGCCCGCCGGCGTTCCAGGCAGCCGGCGCCTGGGCGGGGCGGCTGGCGGGCCTGTCGCCGCAGCCCTGGGCGCCGGACTATGCGACCTGGGCCGGGGCGCTGCCGGCCGGGTCCTTCGAGACGCTGTGGCTGTCGGACGGGATCGACCATCCGGGCCGCGCCGGCCTGCTGAGCGCAGTGCAGGGCCGCGGCCCGGTGACGGTGTTCGAAAGCGCCCGGACGACCTTTGCCCTGCGGCCGGCGCGGTTCGAGGACGGCGCGGTCGCACTGACGGCGCTGCGGCTGCCTGCGTTGGCCGAGGCCCAGTCGGTCGAGGTGTCGGCCCGTGGCCCCGACCCCGGTGGGATCGAGCGCGAGCTTGCCCGCATCGCGCTGGCCTTCGAGCCCGGCGCCGCGGTCGCCGAGGCGGCGCTTTCGGTGCCCCCCGAAATCCGCAACCGACTGACGCGCTTCGAGATCGCGGGCCTGCGGTCGGCCGCGGCCGTCAGCCTTGCCGACGACAGCCTGCGCCGCCGCAAGGTCGCGCTGATCGCAGGGCAGGCGGGCGAGGCCGAGGGTCTGCAACTGCTGTCACCGCTGCACTACCTGCGGCAGGCGCTGGAACCCGTGGCCGAGATGGTGAACGGTACGCTGGCCGACGTGATCCTGGCCTCTCCCGACGTAATCGTGCTGGCCGATGTCGCGCGGCTGGCGCCGGCCGAGGCCGCGGACCTGACCGAATGGGTCGACAAGGGCGGCCTCCTGCTGCGGTTCGCCGGCCCCCGTCTGGCCGCCAGCGACGTGAGCCGATCCGAGGAAGATCCGCTGATGCCCGTGCGCCTGCGCGAGGGCGGGCGCACCGTGGGGGGCGCGATGAGCTGGGGTGAACCCAAGGCGCTGGCACCCTTCCGCGAGGGCACCCCGTTCTTCGGCCTCGCATTGCCCGACGACGTGACGGTGACGGCCCAGGTGCTGGCCCAGCCCGACCCGACGCTGGCCGAACGCACCGTCGCGACGCTCGCCGACGGTACGCCCCTGGTGACGCGCAAGGCGATGGGGCAGGGGCAGGTGGTGCTGGTGCATGTGACCGCGAATGCCGAATGGTCCACGCTGCCCTTGTCGGGCCTCTTCGTGCAGATGCTGGAACGCCTTGCGGTCTCGACCCGCCCCGCGGCGCCGGGCGCGGCCGACCTGGCCGGACAGGTCTGGACGCCCGAGGTCGCGCTGGATGCCTTCGGCGCGCTGTCGGCCGCGGGTGACCGTCCGGGGGTCGAGGGCGAGGCGCTGGCGGCGGCGCTGACCGCGGGACCATCGGCGGCGATGCCGCCCGGGCTCTATTCCGGCGACGACCGGCGGGTGGCGCTGAACGTGATCGGGGCCGAAACGCCGCTGGCCGCCTTCGCCTGGCCCGCCGGCGTGACGCGCGAGGGCATGGCTGCGCTGCCCGAACGGGCGATGAAGGGGCCGCTTCTGACCTTGGCTCTGGTGTTGCTGCTGGTCGACGTGATCGCCGCGCTGGCGGTGGCGGGCCGGCTTGCCGGCGGGCTGTCGCGGGCGGCATTGCTGGTCATGGCCGTCGCCGTCGTGCCCGCCCCGGCCCCGGCCCAGACCCGGAC
>DAOLBY010000165.1:5431-7999 GCA_035324325.1 Paracoccaceae bacterium
CGCCAAGAAGTACATCGAGGTCGGCCACTACGGCGGCAAGGGCTCCGACGCCCACAAGGCGGCGGCCACGGGCGACGCCGTCGGCGAGCCCTACAAGGACACGGCGGGGCCCGCCCCGGCCCCGGCCCAGACCCGGACCGGGGCAACGGACCCTGCCGCCGACGCCGCCGCCATCGAGGCCACGACCGCCGTTCGGCTGGCCTATGTGATCACGGGCGACGCGCAGGTGGACCGGGTGTCCGAGGCCGGACTGGCGGGCCTCGGCCTGCGGCTTTTCGAGCGGACGACGATCGAGCCCGAGGCCCCGATCGGCGTGAACATCGAGACGGACGAACTGGCCTTCTTCCCCTTCCTCTACTGGCCCGTGACCGCCGACCAGCCGGCGCCCTCCGGGGCGGCCTATGCGCGACTGAACCGCTACCTGCGCACCGGGGGAATGATCCTGTTCGACACCCGCGACGGCGACGTGGCGGCATCCGGCGCCACCCCCGAAGGCCGTCGCCTGCAACAGATAGCGGCGCCGCTCGACATCCCGCCGCTCGACATCCTGCCCGAGGACCATGTGCTGACGCGCACCTTCTACCTGCTGCAGGATTTTCCGGGCCGTTACCGGTCGAACGCGCTCTGGGTCGAGGCGGCGCCCGCCGATGCCGAGACGGCCGAGGGGATGCCGTTTCGCAACCTCAACGACGGGGTGACGCCGGTGGTGATCGGGGCGAACGACTGGGCGGCGGCCTGGGCCGTCGACGCCCGCGGCGCGCCGATGTTCCCCATCGGGCGCGGTTTCGCCGGCGAGCGCCAGCGCGAGACCGCGGTGCGGTTCGGCATCAACCTGATCATGCATGTGCTGACGGGCAACTACAAATCCGACCAGGTGCATGTGCCCGCCCTCCTGGAAAGGCTGGGGCAATGACCGGGACGCTGATCCTTGCCCCCCTGATGCCTGTCACGATCCTGGCGGGGATTGCGCTGCTGGCACTGGCGCTGGTGGGCCTTGCGCTGCACAAGGGCCTGTCGGGCTGGTGGCTGCGGGGTCTGGCGGCGGCGGCGATCCTGGGCGCGCTGGCCAACCCCTCCTGGCAGGAAGAGGACCGCGCGCCCCTGTCCGACATCGTGATCGCGGTGGTGGACGAAAGCGCCAGCCAGCGCATCGCCGAACGCCCGGCCCAGACCGCCGCCGCGCTGGCCGCGCTGGAGCGCGAGGTCGCCGCCCTGCCCAACACCGAGTTGCGCGTGGCGCGGGTCGGAGACGGCGAGGGCGACCAGGGCACGCTTCTGATGACGGCGCTGGCCGAGGCGCTGGCCGAGGAACCGCGCGCCCGTGTCGCCGGCGCGGTCCTGATCACCGACGGGCAGGCGCATGACATCGCTGCCGCCCCGTCGATGCCCGCGCCGCTGCATGTTCTGCTGACCGGCCACCCGGATGACTGGGACCGCCGTCTGATCGTGCGCAACGCGCCCGCCTTTGCGATCCTGGGCGAACCCGTGACGCTGACCCTGCGGATCGAGGACCAGGGCGCGGTGCCGCCCGGGGCGCGCGGCTTCGCCGCGCTGTCCATCGCCATCGACGGGGGCGAGGCGCAGGTCTATTCGGTCCCGGTGGGCGAGGATCTGGAACTGCCCGTCCGCCTGCCGCACGGCGGGATGAACGTGCTGCAATTTGCCGTCGAGGCGTTGCCGGGCGAGATCACCGACCGCAACAATGCCGCCGTCGTGCAGATCAATGGCGTGCGCGACCGGCTGCGTGTGCTGCTGGTGTCGGGCGAGCCGCATGCCGGCGAACGGGTGTGGCGCAACCTGCTGAAATCCGACCCGTCGGTGGACCTCGTGCACTTCACCATCCTGCGCCCGCCGGAAAAACAGGACGGCATCCCGGTCAGCGAACTGTCCCTGATCGCCTTTCCGACCCGCGAGCTGTTCGTCGAGAAGATCGATGAGTTCGACCTGATCGTGTTCGACCGCTACCGCCTTCGGGGCATCCTGCCGCAAAGCTACCTCGAGAACGTCCGCGACTACGTACGCCGCGGCGGCACCGTCCTGGTGGCCGCGGGACCGGAGTTCGGAACGGTGGACAGCCTGTGGCGGTCACCCCTGGCCGAGATCATGCCGATTGCCGCAACCAGCCGCGTGATCGAGCAGGGCTTCCGCCCCGAACTCACCGACACCGGACGCCGCCATCCCGTCACCCAGGGCCTCGACCGCGCGGAAGCGGGAGAGGAGCCCGCCTGGGGCCGCTGGTTCCGCACCATCGAGGTGACCGAGCGCACTGGCCAGACGGTGATGACAGGGGCGGGGGGGCGGCCGCTGCTGGTGCTCGACCGGGTAGGCGAAGGGCGTATCGCGGTCATGGCCTCGGACCACATGTGGCTCTGGGGCCGCGGATTCGAGGGCGGGGGGCCGCAACTGGAATTGCTGCGGCGGCTGGCGCACTGGATGATGAAGGAACCCGATCTCGAGGAGGAGGCTCTGGTCGCCAGCGCCGAGGGCCAGCGCCTTACCCTCACGCGCCGCACGCTGGGCGAGGAACCGGGGCCGGTTACGATCACCGCGCCGGACGGGACCGAAACG
>DAOLBY010000166.1:0-7988 GCA_035324325.1 Paracoccaceae bacterium
GCCTGTCGGCTTCGGGGATGGAGGCGCAGGCGGGCCGGCTGCGCCATTCGTCGGAAAACATCGCCAATGCCGACACGCCCGGCTACCAGCGCAAGACGGCCGCCTTCCGGCTGGGGGCCGAGGACGGGCGTGTGGCGCTGGGCCCGGTGCGGCTCGACCCCCGGGCGGTGGACCGCATCCACGATCCCGGCCATCCGCTGGCCGGCCCGGACGGGTTCCGCGACGGGTCCAACGTGGACCTCATCATCGAGATCGCCGACGCACGCGAGGCGCAGCGCAGCTACGAGGCCAACCTGCGCCTGTTCGACCAGGCCCGCGAGATGACGCGCAGCCTGTTCGACCTGCTGCGCCGCTGAGGGGGACCGCCATGGACATCCGTACATCGCTTGCCGCCCAGTCCTATGCCCAGGCCCGTCAGGCGGCGGCCCCCGGGCCTTCGGCGGCGGGCGAGGGCTTCTCGCGCCTCGCCACCAGCTTCGCCGATACGCTGGCGCGCGGCGACGCCACCGCCCGGGCCGCGATGACCGGCGGCGCCGACCCCCATGCGCTGGTCGAGGCGCTGGCGGCCTCCGAAACCGCCGTGCAGACGGCGGTGACGGTGCGCGACAAGGTGGTCGAGGCCTATCAGGAAATCCTGCGGATGCCGGTGTGACGCGATGGGCGAGGGGCTGATCTTCGACATGCTGCGCCAGGCGCTCTGGATTTCCGTGATCATCTCGGCGCCGCTTCTGGCGGTGGCGCTGGTGGCCGGCGTCAGCGTGGGCCTTCTGCAGGCGCTGACCTCGGTGCAGGAGATGACGCTGACCTTCGTGCCCAAGGTCGGCGCCATGCTGGTCGTGTTCTGGGTCTCGATGAGCTTCATGACCGGCACGCTGGTGACCTTCTTCACCGATCGCATCGTGCCCCTGATCGCGGGGGGCAACTGATGGACAGCGCGGGATACGTAGCCCTGTCGCGCCAGTCGGGCCTGATGCGCGAGATGCAGGTGGTGGCCAACAACATCGCCAACCTGTCCACCCCCGGTTTCCGGCGCGAGGGGACGGTCTTTGCCGAACATGTCGCGCGCCTGCCGGAGGGGCCCTCGCTGTCGATCGCCCATGCCACCGGGCGGCACGTGGACCTGCGCGAGGGGCCGCTGCGCCAGACCGGCGGCGCCTTCGACCTCGCCATCCGCGGCGAGGGGTTCTTTCTGGTCGAAACGCCGCAGGGCCAGCGCCTGACACGGGCAGGGGCCTTCCTGCCGAACGCCGAGGGCGAGGTTTCCACGCCCGATGGCCACCGCCTGCTCGATGCCGGCGGCACGCCGGTCTTCGTGCCGCCCGACGCGGGCCCGGTGGCGATCGGTGCCGACGGCACGGTTTCGGCCGGGGGGCAGCCGCTGGCGCGCATCGGGCTGTGGCAGCCCGCCGACCCGCTGGCCCTTCGCCATGTCGCGGGCACGATGTTCGACGGCGGCGAGGTGCAGCCGGCCGAGGGCGGCACCCTGATCCAGGGCGCGCTCGAGGAGGGCAACGTCAACCCGGTGTCCGAGATCGCCCGCATGATCGCGGTGCAGCGCGCCTACGAGCTCGGCCAGTCCTTCCTCGACCAGGAGGACCGCCGCGCCCGCACCGCCATCCAGACCCTCGGCAAGTAAGGGGATACCATGAAGGCCCTGCAGATCGCAGCCACCGGGATGAGCGCGCAGCAGATGCGGGTGGACGTGGTGGCCAACAACCTCGCCAACATGTCCACCACCGCCTACAACGCCCGGCGCGCCGATTTCGCCGACCTGCACTACCAGCAGCTGGCCCGCCCCGGCACGGTGGCTGCCGAGGATGGCACGGTGCTGCCGACCGGCATCCAGGTCGGCCTCGGCGTACGTCCGGCGGCGGTGTCGGTGGTGCTGGCGCAAGGCTCGCTGACGCAGACCGGCGGCGATCTCGACGTGGCGATCGAGGGGCGCGGCTATCTGGAGGTCACGCTGCCATCGGGTGGCGCGGCCTATACCCGCGACGGCGCGCTGAAACGCACCGGTGACGGGCTGATCGTCACCTCCGACGGCCACATGGTCGCCCCCGGCATCACCATTCCGGCCGATGCCCGCAGTCTGTCCGTCAACGCGGCCGGCGAGGTCTACGCCTATTTCGATGCCCGCGCGCAGCCCGAGCTTCTGGGCCAGCTGACCCTGACCGGCTTCACCAACGAGAAGGGGCTCGAGGCGATGGGCTCGAACCTCTATCTCGAGACGCCGGCCTCCGGCCCCCCGGCGCCGGGCACGCCCGGGGTCGATGGCCTGGGAACGCTGCGGCAGGGCTATCTGGAGGAAAGCGCCGTCGATGCCGTGCGCGAGGTGACCGAACTGATCAAGGCGCAGCGCGGCTACGAGCTCAACGCCAAGGTCATCACTGCGGCCGACCAGATGCTGTCGGCCACGACGCAGGTGCGTTGATGCGGGCGCTTCTTGTCCTGATCCTGTTCGCCGGTCCGGCGGCGGCGGATACCCTGGTGGCGGCCCGCACCATCCGGGCCCTGACGGTGATCGCGCCCGAGGACCTGGCGCGCGGCGACGGCCCGGGCCTGACCGACCTGGCCGACGTCGTCGGACAGGAGGCGCGGGTGACGCTCTACGCCGGCCGGCCGATCCGGCCGGGCGACATCGGCCCGCCCGCTGTCGTCGAACGCAACGGGCGGCTCGACCTGCTGTTCGCGGCGGGTGGCCTCAGCATCCGGGCCGAGGGGCGCGCCCTCGATCGCGGCGGCGCGGGAGACGTGATCCGCGTGATGAACACCGCCTCGCGCAGCATCGTCACGGTGCGCCTGTCGGCCGATGGTCGCGCCCATGTGGGGGAGTGACCGGCGATGATGCGATGGACGGCCATCCTGGTCCTGGTGCTGGCCACCGCGGGTTGTGCCCGGCTGGGTGAGGTTGGCAAGGCTCCGGCCTTCAGCCCGCTCGAAGGTACCACGCAGCATCATGCGATCTATTCCACGCCGATGCCGCTGGTGGCCGATCCAGAGGGACCGACCGCGGCCTCGTCGCTCTGGACGGCGGGGACGGGCTCTTTGCTGGGCGACCGGCGCGCGGCGCGGCGGGGCGACATCCTGACGGTGGTCATCGCCATCAACGACCGTGCGGAGTTCAACAGTTCGACCGACCGCAGCCGCGCGTCCTCCGAACGCATGGGCATCCCCTCGCTTTTCGGCATCCCGCAGCGGATTGACCGCAGCCTGCCCGAGGGCGCGACCATGGCCGGGGCCGTGCAGGCCGGCAGCGCCTCGACCTATTCGGGCGACGGGTCAGTGGCGCGGACCGAAAAGCTGACGCTGCGGGTGGCGGCCACGGTGGTCGAGGAACTGGCCAACGGTGTGCTGCGCATCGAGGGCCAGCAGGAGGTGCGGGTGAACGACGAACTGCGCGAACTCGTCGTTTCGGGCTATGTGCGGCCGGCCGACATCTCGCGCCAGAACGAGATCTCCTACGACCGGATCGCAGGCGCGCGCGTGTCCTACGGTGGGCGCGGATTGATCAGCCAGGTCCAGCGACCGCGCTGGGGACAGCAGGTCACCGACGCCGTGCTGCCCTACTGAACCGGGAGGAGACGATGCGCAGGCTCATGCCGATCCTTCTGGTGCTGGCCGGTCTGGCGGCAGGCGCCGGGGCCGGCCTTGCGCTGCGTCCGCTGCCGCCCGCGTCCGGCGACACGACCGCAGCCCCGCCTGTGCCCGCCAGCCCGCCCGACTACGTGCGCCTGTCGAACCAGTTCGTCGTGCCGGTGGTCGAGGGCGGGCGCGTGGCAGCCATGGTGATCCTGTCGCTCAGCCTCGAAGTGGCACCCGGGGGGTCCGAGGCGATCTACGCCCGCGAACCGCGGCTGCGCGACGCCTTCCTGCAGATCCTGTTCGACCATGCCAATGCCGGCGGGTTCCGCGGTGCCTTCACCGACGGCAGCAACCTTGTGGTCCTGCGCGGGGCGCTGCGCGAAACCGGCCAGCGCCTGATGCCCGACACGATCCGCGACGTCCTGATCGCCGACATCGTGCGGCAGGACGGCTGAGCGCGCGGTCAGTCGCGCCGCAGCGGCGGCTTTGCCCGCATCGCCTCCAGCACCGCGGCCTTGCCGAAGGACTGCGCCGCCGCGGCGCGGCAGTTCAGCCAGTCGGCCGTCTGCCGTGCAAGCGCGATGTTCAGGTCGCGCCGCCGCCCCTCGGCCCAGAGCCGGTAGCGCAGGGCGTTGACCTGCGCCGCCGGGTCGTCGTCGGGTGCCGCGGCGGCGGGGTCGATGGCAGCGATGAGCGCCCGCGTTTCCTCGCGCGCTTTGCCAGCAGCGCGCAGCGCGGCAAGGTCGCGGTCGCGCATCGCGCCCGCCACCGCGACAAGCCTGTCGAGGCTTGGGCGCCTCATCGCCGGGCCCCCGCACCGGCCCGCGCCCTTGCCCGCATTGCGTCGGCAAAGCGGATGGCCGCCGCGACCGCCCGGTAGTGTTCGGGCCGGATCTCCTCGCCCAGGGCCACGGCCGCATGCAGGCTGCGGGCAGCCGGCGGGTCACGGTGCAGGGGCACCCCGGCCTCGGCCGCGCGTTCCCGGATGCGGGCGGCGATCTCGTCCACCCCCTTGGCCACGCAGACCGGCGCGCGCCGCGCACCGCGGTCCCAGCGAAGCGCTACGGCATAATGCGTCGGGTTGACGATGACGACATCGGCGCCGGCCACATCCGCCAGCATCCGGTTGGCGGCAATCGCCATCGCCTTCTGCCGCCGCTGCGCCTTGACCTGCGGGTCGCCCTCGCCCGCCTTGATCTCGTCGGTCAGTTCCTTGCGCGACATGCGGTTCTTCCGCAGGTGCTCGGCCCGCTGCCACAGCCAGTCGAGCCCGCCGAAAGCGAGCATGACCAGCGCGCAGATGGCGAGGAACTGCAGCAGCACCTGTCCGAACCGCGCAAGCGACGGACCGGGGCCGAGCCCGGCCAGCGCCGGAGCATGGCGCATCTCGGCCGCGAGGAACAGGCCGAGGATTGCGGCGACAACGACCAGCTTTGCCGTGTTCTTGGCGAACTCGACGAGGCCCCGCCTGCCGAAACGGTTCGACAGCCCGGCAAGCGGGGAGATGCGGTTCAGCCTGGGCAGCAGCTTTTCGGGTGCCGGGGCAATGGCGCGCTGCACTGCGAAGGCTCCCAGCACGGCGAGGAACGGAACCGCCAGGAACGGCCCCAGGGCCATCGCGAGGCCCGCGACCGGCGGCCCCAGCGCCGAGGCCGCCGATCCCGCAAAGACCTGTGCGGCAAGCCGGTCGGGCGAGGAGAGGAACCCCGTCAGGACCGCGCCCGCCTGCATCACCAGCGGCGCCCCCGCCGCCGCCGACAGAAGGACGAGCGCCCCATAGGACACCGCCACCGCGAGGTCGGGCGAACGCGGAACCTCGCCCCGGCGGCGCGCCTCTTCCAGACGCTGCGGTGTCGCCTCGTGTTCCTTGTCGGCGCTGTCCTCGTCGGTCATGGCACGGCCGCGAGGGGGGCGGCCAGCGCGCGGTCCAGCAGGCCCGACCAGACCTCCAGCATGTGGGGCGCCGCCACGGCGAGCAGCGCAAGCGCCCCGAGCGTCAGGGCCGGCGCCCCCACAAAGGCCACCATCAGCATCGGCATCGCACGGTTGATGACCCCGAGCGCGACGTTGAACACGGTGGCGGCCAGGACAAAGGGCATGGCCAGCGCGAAGGCCGTCGCAAAGGCCTGCGCTACCCGCGCCACCCCCCAGGCGGCGGCATCGCCCGGCGCTGGCAGGCGCCCGGCCGGCAGGAGGTCGTAGGACAGGATGAAGAGGCCCGCGACCTTGACATGCAGCCCCTGCGCCATCGCCAGCGCAAGTCCGGCCAGGAGCAGCAGGTTCGCGGCCGCCGGCGCGGGTTCGCCCGCGGTGCCGCCGAACAGCTGCGACAGCGACGTGGCCTGCGCCGCAATGGTGCCGGCGATCTGGAGCGCCATGACCACCAGCCGCAGCCCGGCCCCGAGGATCAGCCCTGCCGCCACCTCGCCGGCGACCGCGACGGTCATGCTGGCCGCGGGATCGGTCGGCGGCAGCGCGGGCCAGACGGCCAGCGTGAAGGCCAGCGTCAGCGCCAGGCGCACGCGCACCGGCACGCTCTGCTCGCCGAACCCGGGCAACAGCGCCATCGCCGCGCCGACCCGCAAGAAGACCAGGAACGCCCCCCAGGCCTGCGCTTGCACCAAGCCCGCGAGCGCGGCCAGTTCGGCCGTCATCTCCGGCAGTCCGGTCACGCCGGCACCTGACCGAGGATCGCTGGCCGCGCCTCGACCCCGATCTCGTCATAGGACAGGACGGGCGATGCGAGCCCACGCGCCGCGAGCACGGTGCGCAGGAACCGCCGCCGCAGCGTCGATGTGACGACGGCCGCGCTCACTCCCGCCTCCGCGGCGCGGTTCAGCCGGTCGGCGAGGCCATTGGCCAGCCGCCCGAACTGGTCGGGCGGAAGGGCCACGTCGCGCTGGCCGCGGTCGCCGTCGATCTGATGGGCCGCGAAGGCCCGCTCCCATTCGGGGGCAAGCTGGATCAGCGGAAGCGTCCCGTCCTCGCGCCGGAACTCGGCCACGATCTGGAAGCCGAGCCGCTGGCGGACATGCTCGCAGACCGCCTCGGGAGCGCCGAGGCCGCGCGCCTCGGCCACCGCCTCCAGGATCAGGGGCAGGTTGCGCACCGACACACGCTCGTCCAGCAACAGCCGCAGGACCGACAACAGCAGGTCGGTCGGCACCTTGTCGGGGATCAGGTCATCGAGCAACCGGCGGTTGGCGGCCGCTCGCACTTGGTCGGGGGGGGTCGCGCACTCCTCGAGCAGCCGGCGCAGGCCCCGCAACGTCAGCAGCCTGCCAAGATTGGCCTTGATCGTTTCCAGCATGTGGGTCGCCAGCACCTCTGCCGGACCCACCACCGTGAGGCCGGCAAGCGCCGCGGTCTCCTGGTCGTCGGCGGCGACCCAGCGGGCGGGCGCGCCATAGACGGGTTCGCGCACATCCTCGCCCGGCGGCGCCTCCACCCCTTCGGCCAGCAGGACCAGCGCGCGGTCGGGCACCAGCCGGTCGCGGACCCGCTCGACGCCCTGGAGGCGGATGCGGTAGGATCCGCGGGGCAGGGCAGCGTCGTCGGTCAGCCGGATCTCGGGCAGGATCAGGCCGAACTGGGTGGCGACATGGGTGCGCAGGTTGGCGATGCGCGTGTCGAGCCCGGTGGCCGGGTCGAGCACCAGCGCCACGAGGTCGGGCGCGAACTCCACATGGATGTCGTCGAAATCGAGCACGTCGCCGAGCGGCCGGGCGGCGGGGGCTTCGGGCTGCGGGACAGGGACCTGCGCGGATGCCCGAGCCGCCGTCCGCCTGATCTGCCAGGCGGCAAGCCCCAGGACGGACGCCCCCGCCATGAAGGGCAGAAAGGGCAGTCCGGGCACCAGCGCGAAGAGCGCCATCAGGAGCGCCACGGTCGCCAGCGCCCCGGGGTAGCGGCCGAGCTGTTCGAAGAACGGCTTGTCGGCCGCACCGATGGTGCCGCCCCGCGCCAGCAGGAGCGCTGCGGCGATCGAGATGATCACGGCGGGGATCTGGCTGACGAGGCCGTCGCCCACGGTCAGGATCGCATAGGTTTCGAACGCGCGGCCGAGCGGCATTCCGTGCACCATGGTGCCGATGATCAGACCCATGACGATATTCAGCGCGGTGATCAGGAGGCCCGCCACGGCATCGCCCTTGACGAACTTCGACGCGCCGTCGAGCGAACCGAAGAAGTTCGTCTCGGCCTGTTCGCGCTCGCGCCGCGCCTTGGCCTCGGCATGGTCGATGGCACCGGCCGACATGTCGCTGTCGATGGCAAGCTGCTTGCCCGGCATCCCGTCCAGCGCGAAGCGCGCGCCGACCTCGGCCATCCGGCCCGCACCCTTGGTGATGACCACGAAGTTGACGATCAGCAGGACGCAGAAGATCACCACGCCGATCAGCACCGAC
>DAOLBY010000002.1:0-7294 GCA_035324325.1 Paracoccaceae bacterium
CCGGCGCGACCGGGGCGACGGCCGTGGCCAGGCGCAGGCTGCGCGACACGCCGATCGACAGTTCCTGCACGCGCATGGTCACGCGGTCGAGCTGCGCCTCGAGGCCGCGCTCCCGCCCCCCGCCGACGCCGGCCCAGCCCTGTTCCTCGGGCGTCTCGCGGTCGATCAGCAGGGTGGCTCCGGCATGGAGGGCAGCGGCCGGGGCCGACAGGGTGACGGTGCCCGCATCCTGCGACACCCCGGGCGCGACCGACCAGTCTGCAGGATCAAGCTCCGTGATCCCGGTGCCGGACAGCACCGACAGGCGCAGGCTTCCCGCGTCGTAGGGGTGCGGCACGTCATAGGGGCCGGTGCCGTCGATCAGCTGCGGGCCGGCGGGGGTGAAGGCATCGACGGTCATCGGGCGCTCCAGATGTTGGACAGGTCGGGCAGGCGCGCGCCGTCCGGCGATCCGCGGCGGGGGATGAACGGCCGGGTGCCGTAGTCGGCTTCCTGGCGGCGCATCTGGCGGCGGAACAGGATCTCGGCCTGCGGGTCGAGGAAGGCCTGGACCTCGTCGACCACCAGCCGGCTGTAGACCGTGCGCGCGTACCACGACGACGACAGGAACGGCGTGTAGCGGCGCACCAGGCCCGCCGCATCGCGGCCCAGCAGCGTGCCGTCGCCCTCGATGGCGCGGCTGATGTTGCTGGCCACCGGCCGGGCCAGGTCGCCGGCGAGGCCCGCGACGGGCCCGGCGATGGTCTCGGCCAGCCCGCCCCCCGTGCGGCCGGTCTCGGCCGCGAAGAAATCACCGAAGATGCCCAGGCCGCCGCCCTGGAACAGCGCCGCCTGCCAGAACTTCAGCTCGTCCATCGGGCGCGGGTCGTTGCCCTTGGACAGTTCCTTCAGCTGGATCGCGGTGGCGCCCAGCACCAGCAGCATGCCCGACAGCTTGGCGGCATAGGTCCAGCGGTTCTGCCCCCAGTCGCTGGCCGCGGCAAAGCGGCGATACTGGTTCAGCATCAGCGACATGGTGAAGCTCTTGTAGCTGGCGAAGCTGCGCAGGACCTCGCCGCCGATCGTGCCCGGCCGGCTTTCGCCCAGCATGCGGGCGCGGCCTTCGAGGCTGGCGGTGGGGATGGCGTATTCCAGCTGCTCGCGGATCGCCATGTGCAGGCGCATCGCCAGCCCCTCGGCCTCGGCCCTGGGCATGGCGTCCTGCACCTCGAGCCAGTGGTGCGGGCTGATGAAATCGGCCCCGTTCGGCGCGGTGAAGCGGAAGCGCGGGTCGCGCAGGCGGTCCCAGTCGGCCGCGGTGATGCCGCGGTCGTCCATCATCTTGCGCAGAGGCGGCGGCAGGGCCGCGAAGGCGCGGTCGGCATGGTCGGCCAGGTGGCCCGAAAACTCCATCTGGAAGGCGATGCGCCGCATGTCGGTGATGAAGTTCAGCCCGGTCGCGCGCAGGGTGAAGCCGGCGATGCGGTCGGGCAGGCCGGTGGCCACGGTCTGGCCCATCCAGCGCGCGACGCCGCTGCCGGTGTCGGCCAGCGTCTCGGCCACATAGCCCATGCGCGCGGCGGTGGCGCGGGTGGCCTGGCTGGCGGTCAGCTGGACGGTGCGCGACATCACGTTGGCGGGGTTCATGCCGATGGTGCGGGCGGCGGCGGCGATGGTGCCGGCGTCGGTGACCGAGGACACGACGGCGCTGCCCAGCTGCACGCCCACCAGCACCGACCTGGTGCCCGACAGGAAGCGCGCGCTGGCCAGGTGTTCGGCCACGTTGGCGGTGCCGTCCTGGTGGGCCAGCATGGCGCGGGTGCGCGAGGCGATGGTGCGCACGCGGTCGGCCAGGCCCGCGTCGCGCAGGTCGGCGGCGCGGCGCATGGCGACCTGTTCGGCATAGACGAGACCCATGCGCGGGTTCGGGCCCAGAACGCGCATCATGGCCACGTCGCGCGCCAGCCCGTTCAGGCCGGACATCATGGCCGTGAAGGGATCGCCCACGCCATAGGTCGCGTTGTAGTCGATCCAGTCGCTGCCCGACCGGAAGTGCAGGACCCGGTGTTCGGCCCGGCGGTTGGCCATGGCGCGGCCGCCCACGGTCATCGCCGGGTCGCGGTCGTCCCAGCCGCGCGTGGTGATGCCGTCATGGATGTCGCGCAGGAAGTCCCGCACGTCGGCCATGGGCGGCGTCTGGCCGGCGGGCGCGAAGGGCCTGCCGGTGCGGTGGTCGGTGATCCGGTCCCAGGCCAGGCGCGGCAGGATGTCGCCGGCCCAGGCGTCGAACCCCCGCTGCTGCAGCCGGGCGGCGTCGTGGGCATGGGGCAGGCCGTAGTCGGCCAGGTCGCCGATGTCGCCGCCATGGCCGTTGAACAGCCGGCGCAGGCGCTGCTGCTGCCCGCGCACGCTGTCGGCCAGCTGCCGGGCCAGGGCGCTGCCGGTGGCCTCGCCGTGCAGCTCGCGCACCAGGTCCTCGAGCAGCTTCGGGTCGCGGCTGTTGCCGATGACGTTCAGGCCGGTGCGTTCCAGCACCTCGCGCAGGCCGGCGCGGATCGAGGCCTCGTAGGCCTCGGCCAGGCTGCGCACGCTTTCGCCGCGAAAGCCCGACCCGTCGGAATATTCCAGCAGGTTGCGCAAGGCGATGGCGGGGTCGGGGCTGGTGTCGATCAGGTGGCGGATGCGGCGCATCGCCCGCATCTGGTTCAGCACGACGTGGCGGCGGCGGGCGGTGGCGGCCCTGTTGGCCTCGCGCAGGTCGCGCGCGGCCAGCGCCTGCGCCTGGGCGGGGGCGTATTGCGCCGCATAGCGCGCCACCAGCTGGTCATAGTCGCCCCGCAGGGCGATGCCGCGGGCCCGGTCCATCTGGCCGAAGTCGATGGCGCGCGACAGGCAGTCGGCCATGGAAGTCATCGGAACGCCCCCCCGGGGTTGATCAGGCAGAGGTCGAGCGCGGCATCCGCCGCCTCGTCGGCGTCGAGGTCCTCGAGCATGGCGCGGGCGCTGACGGTGGTGCCGTCGGCCTGGGGCACGGCCATGTCGGGATCGAACTCGATGCGCGCCCCGTCGATCGCGGCGCGGCCATCAGCGGCGGCGCGGGCGGCGCCCGCGGGCAGGGTGGCCCCGTCGGCGGCGCGCTGCCATGTGGCATCGCTGCCGGGCTGCGGGCGGCGGTACTGCATGACGCCGGCAAGGCCGATGTTGGGCCTGCGCTCGAGGTCGCCAGCCTTGTAGGCGGCCGCAAGCCAGCGGCGCTCGGCCGCGGTCAGGCCGTTCATCAGGGTCGAGACCTGGCCGCCGCCCGACAGGATGCCGTCCAGCCGGTCGCCGGGCGGCGGCTTGCGCCAGGCCGCGGGCGGGGGCAGCGGGGGCTCCACCCCGGCGCGCAGGCCGCGGTCCAGGTCCGCGGCCCGGGTTTCGCCAGAGCGCAAGCCCGGGGATGGTTCGATGTCCTGGGGGGTTACATGCCGACGGTTGGCGTCGGCTCGTCCGGTGGCGCCTCGCGCGTTTTCAGTCGGGCGAACATCTCGTCCATCTGACGCACCTCGATCGCCTCCATCTCTTCCACCGAAAGCAGCCCGGATGTCCGGGTCTCCTTCGATGACGCGCCGGGGCTCACCAAGCGGGGGGGTGTTGTCGATCCGGGCATAGCTGTCAGCAAGGCCTTCCTCCTTCAGGATTTGGTAGGTATTCGGTGCGCCGTCAATCCCCTGCGCCATGACATCCGGCGGTATGAAACGCCCCGTTGCGCGACCGCGCGCGATCATCCGAGCGATCGCTTCGCGCGGCGTTGTCACAACCTCGACAAGTTCGACGCTGTATCCCAGTTCCTTCAGCTGTGTGGTTAGTCGCCCGATGCTGGCGGCACTGCCGCCCACCTTTGGCAACAGCACGTTCTCGCCACCGGCAAGGATGCCTTCCAGGACACGACTGGTCAGCTCGCCGCTTTCTTCGTGCACGGCAGCGGCACCCTCACCGCGACCATAGACCGGGATCACCTTCTTGGCCTCGTCTGCGTCCACGATCGCGGCGCCTCGGGCACGCGCCAGAGGGTTGGCAATCGATGACTTTCCAGAGGCAGGTGGACCGACAAGGATGGTGGCGCGGCGTTCCTTGCGGATTTCGCCGGGCGCAAGGCCTTCTTCGGACCAGCCCAGCTTTCGCGCGCCATCTCGAAGGTAGTCGGCCGCCGCGTCCCTTCCAATGAGCTCGGCGCCTGCCGCGTCACGATAGATGCGCTGTTGCCAGAACGCGTCGGTGCCATACCCCTCAAGCGATGTGGTGTGGGCAATCTCCGCCTGCGCCTGCAGCGCCGCCCTGTAGGCGGGATCCTGTTCGGACATGCGCTGCAGCGTCCCCGCGCTGTCGATACCTTCACTCTCCAGCTCGGCGCGGATCACCTGGTGCAGCGCGGAGGCCTCGGGGCTTTGCGCGCCAGCGTCGAACCCCTGTTCGGGCGTGACCGGCAGGGGCGCGGGCTCATCCTGCCCTGGCCGGGCGAAGCCGCGCACCGGGCCGAGGTCCTGCGGAAGGTTGCCGAAGGTGTCGGGGTCGATCGCGCGCAGCACGTCGCGCGGGCCGGCGGCCCCGAACATGTCGCCGGCGCGGGCGGCCTGGCGCGCATCGCGCGCATAGCGGATCAGGAAATCGGCCACCTCGTCGGCGGGCGCCACCCGACCGTTGCGCCAGAACCTGCGCAACAGGGACGCGGTCAGCGGCGCCACAGCGCCGTCGATCAGGTCGGGGTCGTTCAGGATGCCCGACATGACCTGCGCCAGCGGCGTGCGGTCGCGCGCCGCAATGCGGCGGGCGAGCGCGATCATGCGCACGGCGTCCAGCACATGGCCCGAGATGTCCATCGCGGGATCGACCAGCCCGGCCTCGATGTCGGCCTTCAGCGCGGCCCATTCGGGGGCTGCATCGGACAGCGCGTCCATCAGCCCGCGAAGGTCACGCGGGCTCGCCTCGGTAAACAGGGCCACGATGTCGGGATCGTCCCAGGCGCGGGCGAAGATCATGTCGGAAAGCTGCTTCTGCCCGAAGCCGTTCAGCGCACCCTCGTCGGTGAACATGGCGTTGCGCAGCGACCGGGGCAGGCGCGCCAGCACCCCGCGGGCAAAGGCGGCGTTGGCCGCGTCGTCCAGCCCGGCCGCGGGGTCAAGGCGCGCCAGCGCCGGGCCGTCCAGCGCCCGGCGATAGGCCAGCGCGGCCTCGGACGGGGTCATCACGGCCACGCCGCTGTCCTGGGCATCGACGGTCAGCTCGCGCCGCGCGGCATCGTCCAGTTCGGTGGTGCGGCGGGCGATCAGGATGGGCCGCTCCGCGCCCTCGGGGATCGCGAAACCCGCCTGCTCGATCGCGTCGCGATAGGCCTGCGCGCGGTCGGGGTGCCGCTCATAGGCGCGCAGGATGGCGCCGAAGCGGCCGTTGCCGCTTTCGATCATGCCGTCGGGGCCGACAAGGGGGGCGCCGCGGTCGGCGGTCGGGGCGGGCATCAGCAGCGCGGGGTCCAGCCGCGCGGCGGTGTCGGCGATCCAGGCATCCGATCCGATGCGCCCGCGGTCGCGCGGCTGGAACTCGCCGAAGGCGCGGCGCAGGTCGGCCGCGTCCACCACCTCGTAGCGCACATCGACGCGGCGGCCGTCGCCCACGGCCACCTGCCCCGTACCGGTGTAGCCGCGCGAGCTGCCGAAGGTCGGCGCATCGCGGTCGGGCGGCGCGGGGCTGAAGCTGTCGCGGGGGCCGCGGTAGCCCACCCAGGCGCCGGTGCCCTGCCGCAGGTATATCTGCTGACCCAGGTAGTCCTGGAACTCGGGCGTCATCAGCTCGTCGCCCGTCAGCTTCAGGTCGCGCTTCAGCCCGCGCAAAGTGGAGCCGACGATCTGGTAGGCCCCCATCGGCGTGGCGACACCATTCTCCGGGTCGGGCCGCACGCGCGCCACCCACTGGCCATAGGCCCCGCGCGGATTGGAAAATTCGATGGCCTGATCGACGGTCATCTCGGTCAGCCGCACGTTCGCAAAGCGGCCGCCGCGGCGGTTCTGGAACCCGAACAGGGCGTTGTAGTCGCCGCCGCTTTCGCCCGCGAAGATGCCGTTGCGGATCCGCGCCCAGTTCGGCGGCGCATCGGGCCGGACCGGGGGCAGGGTGCCGGGCGGCAGGCGCGGCGGCGGGGCATCGCCGTCCAGGATCGCGCCCAGCGTGCCCGGATCGGGGCCGGGCGAGGGGCGCGGGCCGCCGGCCAGCGTCTCGGAAGCGGTCGTCTCGCCGCGCAGGGCGGCCTCGGCCTCGTCCACGGCTATTTCGGCGTCGAAGGTGCTGGTGCCCTCGGGCGTGGCGTGGCGCAGCGCGGCCCGCCGCTCGGCCCGGCGGCGCCAGAGGGCGACCCCGCCGATCACGCCGCCGGCCAGCCCCGCGCCCAGCGCCGCCCCGAAGGCGATGCGCGACAGGGCGTCGGGTTCGGCCTCGTCCAGCTCGCGCGCCGTCTCGAACTCGCGCGGCAATACCAGTCCCTCGGCCGCCGCGCCCAGCGCCGCCTCGCCCAGGATCACGCGGGCGGCGCCCCCCTTCAGGCCGAAGGGCAGGAGCATCAGGCTGGCCTCGTCGGTCACCGCGCGGGCGGCGGCGCCGGCGAACTTCGCCGACCAGCTGTCCGAGGCATCGAGCACCGCCTGCGCGGCATCGAGCTCGGCACGCTTCGTGGCGGTGATCGCCTGGCCGTAGCCTTCGGGCGACTGCGGCAGCCCTGCCAGGCGCGCCGCATCGTCGGGCGACAGGGCTGCGGCGGCGCGCACGGCCGCCGTCAGGTCGGACACGAACAGCCCCTGGTCGCGGTCGTATCGCCAGGCATTGGCCTGCAGCGCCGCCCGCGCCTCGGGGTCGAGCGCCGCCAGCATCCGGGCGTTCAGGTCCTGCCGCAGCCGGGCGGTGTAGGCCCAGGCGTCGGTCAGGATCGTCTCCTCGGTCCAGGCCGCGCCGCCGGTCTCCCACCAGCCCGCGCCGATGTCGGGCAGGGACGGCAGGCCGGTCTCGCGCGGGGGCAGGCGCGGGTCGTCGGGCGGAAAGGCGGGCTCGGCCGGGGCGGCGGCTGCAGGCGGGCCGACGGTGGTTTCGCCCTGCACGGTTTCCAGCAGGGCCGGATCGTCGGGCGGCGGGGCGGCTGCAGGCGGGGCGGGCGGGCGGCGGCGCATCAGCGCCAGCTCGTCCTCGACCGTCGCGGGGCCGTCGCCGGGGATCAGCGTCGTCATCGCCCGGCCTCGCGCGCCAGGTCGGACAGGCGGAAATGCCAGGCGGTGCCGGTGGGGTCGCCGGCGCG
>DAOLBY010000002.1:7394-18011 GCA_035324325.1 Paracoccaceae bacterium
GCTGCACCCCGCCCACGGTCAGCTCGCCGCCGGCGTCGGGCGTGGCGCCGCTGGCGCGGGCGACGGCCCGGCGGAACAGGTCCTGCGCGTCGGTGTCCGACATGAAGGGCACCACGCTGTCGGCGCCCTCCGGGTTGATGGCCCCCGCCTGGTCGGCGTAGATCGCGGCGGCCGCCGCCATCACCTCGGCCGCGCGCCCGGCAGGCAGGGCATCGCCCAGCGCATCGGCCAGGATCAGCCGCTGGGCGGACGGGGGCGGCGCGCCGACGGTGCCCAGCTTCAGCTTCTGCTGGCCGCGGAACACTGCCAGCGCCGCATCGCGGTCGCCGGTGTCGTCCAGCAGCCGCAGCGCGCCGGCGAAGGCCGGGTCGGCCTCGACCAGCCCCGCGACGCGGCGCCAGTCGCCGCCGGCGCCCGACAGCACCGCCTCGGCCAGCGCCAGCTTGGGCGCCGGGTCGGCCTCGGGCGCCAGCACGGCCTTCAGCTCCGCCCGCTCGCCGGGCGACAGGACGGCCTGGCCGGGCCAGCCCCTTTCGCGCGTCCAGCCGTCGAAGGCCAGTCGCGCGGCCAGCCCGCGCGCCAGGTCCCCGGGGCGCTGCGGATCGAAGGCGGGCAGGTCCGGAACCGTCAGGCCGGCGGCCCGGGCCGCGCCCGGGCCGTCCCTCGACCATTGCGCCACCGCCTCGTCGTGCCAGCGGCGCAGCACCTTCAGCCGTTCGGCCTGGAAGGGGCGCGTCTTGGGCGCGGCCTCCTCGGCCGTGATGGCGGCGGACAGCTCGGGCGGCGTCATGGCGCGGATCGCCGGCATCTCGTCGCGCAGGGCGATGGCGGCGGCGGCCTCGGGGTAGCCGGGATGGTCCTTCACCTGGTCGAGCAGGCCCTCGTCCGTGATCTTCAGTCCGTCGTGGGCCAGCCGGGTGATGTCGGCCAGACGGCGGCCGATCTCGGCGTCGCGGGCCTTCGCGGCCGCCTCGGCGTCCTTTTGCGCAGCATCCGCCCGGCGCGCGACCTCGCGCTCGGCCGACAGGCGCAGGCGGGTCAGGGCGTCGCCGCCCAGGGCCGCGTCGCGCTCGGGGTCCTGGCTGGCCAGAAATCCTTCGGGGTCGCGCTGCACATCGGCCGCGGCGCGGGCGCCGTGGATTTCCGACCGGAAGGCGGCGCGCTCGCGCTGCGCCTGGGCCGCATCGATGTCGCCGGTGGCCAGCCGGCGGGCGATGGCCTCGTCGCCCAGTTCCAGAAAGGCGGCCAGGGTTTCGGGGTCGGCCGTGACCGCCTCGGCGGTGATGCCGCCCTGCATCTCCTGCCACTGGGCGGTGCGCTGCGCCCGGGTCATGGCGATGGCGTCCTGCCCCACGGCCAGGCTGTGGCGGTCGTTCAGCCCGTCGAAGGCCAGCGTCGCGCGTTCGCGCAGGGCCGGGTCGGCGATGGCCTCGATGTGGCGGGCGCGGATTTCGGCGGCGCGGGCCTCCCAGGTCTCGCCCATTTCCTGCGGGTCGCCGATCTGCGACACCTCGAGGCGGGCCTGGCCGAGGTCGCGGGCGATGTCCAGGTTTGCCCGCTGCAGCGCCAGGTCGTCGCGTTCGGCCCTGATGCGCTGGCCCATCTTCAGCATGCGGTCGCCGAGGTCGGCCATCAGCCCGCCGAAGGCCCCCGCGGTGTCGGCACGCTCGTCGGCGGCGCGGCCGCCGGTCAGGCCGGCGCGGGGAACGGTCAGCGTCATGCGCGGGCGCCCCAGCGGCGGTCCTCGAACCCGGGCCAGAGGTCGGGCGCGGCGGTCAGCACGGTTTCGGCCGCGCCGAAGACGCCCTTCATCAGGCCGGACGCGCGCTGCGCGCGCAGCTGGCGCTGCGCGGCCGAGAGTTCGCGCTGGCGGGCATCGCCGGTGGCGCGCACCGCCTGGCTTTCGAAGGCCAGTTCCTGCGCCGCGGTCTGCCCCAGCAGGACGGCCGTGGGGCTGTCCAGCGTGACGCCGCGGCCCGCCAGTTCGGCCGCCTGCTGGCGGATCGCGGTCATGAAGCGCGCGCGCGTGCGCTGGTCCTGCACCGCGGTCAGCTGGCGTTCGGTCGCGGCCTGCTGGGCCAGCGCGGCCGACTGTTCGCGCACGGACCGCGCCGCCTGCACGCCCTGGATCAGCGCGCCGCCGGCGCCGATCACGGTGCCGATGTTCGTCAGGACCTGCGCGGTGGTCAGCCCGGCCCCGGCCGTGGCGCCGGCGGCCGTGGCGCCGGCCGCGCCGGCCCCGCCCAGTGCGGCAAAGAGCCCGGGAAGGCACATCAGCGTCCAGCCTCCTGCACATGGGGGACAAGGGCGGTCAGCGTCAGCGGCGCGCCGCCTTCGGGCGTGATGCGCAGCGCCTGTTCCAGCGCCTGGCCCGATGTGCTGTCGATGACGGCGATGCCGCTGAACAGCGTGTCGGGCGTGGCGGCAACCGGCCGCGGCACCAGCGCCGCGCGCTGGCCCCGGCGGACCTGCGGGCCCGGGCCGCGCTCGACCGTCTCGATCCAGCCGGCGGCGCTGCGGTACAGGCCCACGCCAAAGCGCGAGTGCAGCCGCTTCAGCCGCCCGATCGTGCTGCCGTCGGGCGCCTGCGCCACGAGGTCCAGCGTCTCGGCCGCGTGGGCGTCGTCGAACAGCCCGACCGTGGCGCGGGCAACGGGTTCGGGCAGGTCCAGCGCGCCGCCCCCGCCCACGGTCAGCGGGCCCAGCGTGCCGAGGTCCGTCCAGGCGGTCACCTCCTGACCGGCCAGCGCCGGCGGCAGGGCCAGCGTGGCGGCGGGCGGGGCGGGGGCCAGCTGCACCGCCGCGAACAGGTGGCAGGCGTCGATCGCGGCCGCATCGTCCTGTTCCAGCCCGAAGACCGGCGCCAGTTCCTCGACGAACCGCCGCGGGCCGTCCGGCGTCTCGCGGCGGACGATCAGCGTCAGGATGTCGCGCGCGCCGTCGGCCGAAGGCGACACCGCCATGTGCTCGACCAGGCCGCCGGCGACCGACAGGGGCGACCAGCCGAGGATTTCCTCGGCCGGGTCGTAGATCATCGCGGCCAGCGTGCCGTCGGCGCGGCGCAGCCATGCCGTGCGCTGCGGCGTCGCCTGCCAGACGATCTGGACAAAGCGCGCGCGGCCCAGGTGGCGGGACGGCAGCGACAGGTCCAGCGTGTCGTTGGCATCGGCCTGCAGCGAATAGGCGATGCGATAGACGCGGGTGCCGTCGCGGCTGATGAAGATCGGGTTGCCGTCCGGCGCGATGGGGCGGGCGGGCGAGGATCCGATGCCGCTGTCCAGCCCGAAGCCGAAGCTGGTGGGCCCGATGGCCTGCCGCGGGCTGTCGGTGCGTGTGCTGTACTCCTCGCCCAGCGCCAGGATGTGCAGGCCGGTGCGGCCGCGGCGCAGGTTCTGCACGCGGTTCACGCTGCCGTCGCCGGCGATCGAATAGGCAAAGGCGCTGTCGGCCTCGGTCCCGGGCTCGTGGTCCAGGAAATCGCCCACGGCCGAGAACCAGACGGTGCGCGGCTCGGCCGCGGTGGCCGCGGCACAGAGCCGCTGGTCGTGGATTTCCAGCGTGGCCGGCCAGCCGTGCCGCGCCGACCAGGCGCCCTCGGCCCAGCGGTAGGTCGGCGCATCGACCACCTGGCGCGGCAGCCGCTTCAGCACCATCGCGGTGGCCGAGGTGGGCGTGGCCACGGCGGTGATGCGGAGGATCCCCGAGGCGTCGTTCAGGAACAGCCACCTGGTGGGGGCATTGTCCACCAGCGCCTCGCCTTCCTCGTGCACCGGCGGGTTTTCCCCGGCATTGGTGCCGGCGGTCAGCTCGTAGACGTTCTCGCCGTAGCGGCGGATGTCGCCGACGGCCAGCGCCTCGTTCGAGGTCCAGAGCGCGATGGTGGTCTGGTCGCCCGGGGTCAGCCGGAACAGGCTGCCCACATGGCTGGCATCGAACAGCGCGGCCGAGGCGGTCAGCGTCACGGTCCCGGTCGCGGCGCTGGCCTGGACGGTCAGGCCCGCGTCCAGGTTCTGCACCCGGAACGGGCCGCGGTCGAAGGCCGCGGCGCCGATGGTCCAGTTGTCGAGCGCCAGCCGCGCCAGCCGCTGGACGGGGCGCAGCCCGTCGGTCAGGTAGATCACGTCGGCCGACTGCACCCACTGCAGGCGCGGCAGGGCATCGGCCGGCCAGGGCGTGGCCAGCTCGTAGGGATCGGGCCCGTCCATGACCGGCGCGCCGTAGCGCCAGACGCGCATGGCGAGGTCCGTGAACTCGAGCACCAGGGCGTCGTCGGCCGCGAACTGGAACGGCACCAGGATGCCCGGGCCGGTGCCGCGCAGGCTGCCGCGGAACAGCGTGCCCGGGGCGCGGGTGATGCCGCCCTGCGGCAGGGGCAGGAAGCCGTTGCAGGCGGCCAGCCCGGTGCGGTAGCGCTGGTAGTCGAAGCGGCGGTGCAGCAGCGGGTCGATCTCGCCGGCGGAAAACGCGACCTGCGGCGGGCTGGTGCGCGTCATGCCCGCGCCTCCGCCACCCAGTCGCCCTGGTCGGGCAGGCCGTCCCAGCGCGCGTCCGAGGCCTGCCGCGCATCGCTGCGCATCGCCATCTTCAGGGCACGGTCGGCATCGGTGGCCAGCATGTCGCGCTTGGAATGGGTGGTCAGCCAGCGCGCCGACAGAAGCACGGCCAGGCGCAGCGCGACGGCGTTGCGGAACCCCGCCGGCATCAGCGCCTCGACCGTCAGCCGCGCGGTGTAGCGCACCGCCAGCGGCCCGGCATGGCTGGCGCGCAGGCCTTCGCGGTCACGGCGCCAGCGGGTGGCAGCGTCGCCCACCTGGCGCAGCCGCAGCACGTCGCCGGGCAGGGCAAAGAGGAAGGGCAGGCCGGGATCGGTCGGGGTGTCGGGCGGCAGCACGACCTGCGGCAGGCGCGCCCAGGTGCTGGCAAAGCTCCAGTCGGCGGCCTCGAGGCAGGTTTCCAGCGCCACGGGGTATTGCTCGGCGGCGGATGCCGCCTGTTCGCTGTCGTCGTCGAAGCTCGAGATGGGCGCCAGCTCCAGCATGCGGAAGGCCTGGGCGGCGACGGTCGAGACGGCGATCGGCGACGGCACGGGCGGACCTCCGGCGGCTGGGAAAGGCTGTGCGCCCCCGGGGCCGCGGCACGGCCCCGGGGGCGTCGGGTCAGGCGGTCAGCGGAAGCGGTAGCCGATGTGGCACAGCATGCTGCCCGCGCCGGTCGCACCGGCGATGGCATGGGCCCAGAGCCCGATCATGCCGCGCGGGTCGGCCGACAGGCCCAGCTGCTGCCACAGCGGCTTGGCCCAGCGCGCGTCGAAGATCGCCATGGGCACATGCACGTTGGCATCGGCGCGGGCCACCGACACCAGCGCGGCGATGCTGCTGCGGGTGCCGATGCGGACGGCGGCAAAGCCCCAGTTCTGCACCTGGAAGGCGGTCACATGGTCCAGCGAACAGTCCGACGGCAGGTCGACCAGGTGGTACATCGACCCCGAACTGTCGTCGGCGGCGTTGGCCACGCTGAAGGCCGACACGATGGGCCGGCCGCGGGCAAAGACCGGGTCGGGCCCAGGCTCCAGCTGGCGGGGGTCGGTGATGATGGTGGATCGCTTGATGACGATGGGCATGGGCGTGTCTCCTCAGGCCTCGTTGCATTCGATGGCGATCACGCCCCTGTCCTCGATGCGCACCGCGTCGATGTAGGCGCTGACGCGGGCGTAGGGCTTGTTGTCGGCGTGCGTGTCGTTCCAGATGTCGCCCTGCACGTCCTGCCAGATGCCCACCGCGATGTTGCGCTTCGAGAACAGCGGGATCAGCCGGCGGGTCTCGGCCACATGCGGCAGCCGGTTGGTCATGATCCAGGTGATGCCCATCAGGCTGCGCGGCTTGCCGCTGCGCAGCTCCTCGATGTTGAAGGCGTTCAGCGACACCGCGCTTTCCTCGGCGATCGCCAGCAGGTCGTCGGCCTGGTTCGGGCTGATCAGGCCGTACATCGGGTCGTCGTCCTCGATCCCGAAGTCGGCCAGGCGCAGCAGGCGCACCGCCTCGCGCAGCTTGCCGATCGTCAGGCCGGCGCTGTCATGCGGCACGACCTGGCCGGACGGCAGGGCGGTCGGCGCGCCGCCCGGGCGCTTGCCGCTGATGGCGCTGCCCAGGATGCCGCCGTCGGCCACGGTGAAGCCCGCGCCTTCCTTCCGCACGCCCAGGATGCGGTCCTGCTTGCCGCGCAGCACGCGCGTGGTGTGCACGCGCACATAGCTCGAGGTCGGATCGGTCGCCGTGGCGAACTTGTCCTCGAGGTCGATGTAGTCGCCGGACTTGATCACCGGCGGGCGCACCAGCCAGCGCCGGCTGCCGGTCACCGGCACCTCGACATTGCGGCGGGTGCGATCCTCCTCGTAGACGTATTCGCCGGCGTCCAGCAGGTCGGCCGCGCTCATGGCCTCGCCCGACGCGGGCATCGTGGTGACGGCGTTTTCCAGCGCGTTGCGCTTCTGCTGCGCAACCATCTGGACACTGGCGGCATACATCAGCTTGTGATGCTGCTCGACCTTCATGGCATAGGCGGACATGCGCCCCCTCCTTTGAAAACTGCGATGGTCTGCTGGTTTTCGGAAGGGGTGCCCACGCGCGGGTGGACCGATCCTGGGGATTTCGCACCCGTGCCGCGGCCGTCTTTCCGGCGGTCGTCCCGACCGGGGGCCTGCGCCGCAGGCGCCCGGGTGCCGATCAGGGATCAGGAAAGGCACAAGATGCGGTGTCCGTCAAGGGGGCAGACACGCAGGATGGGGGGGCAGACACGCGATCTGCCCCCATTTTCATCTGACCCGGCGGTGTCAGGCGCGCATCGCCGCCGCCTGCAGCGCCTGCACCTCGGTCAGCGCCATCCGGCGGAAGTGGATCGTGGCCTCGAAGACGGACCAGACCATGTGCTCGGCCTCGCGGTCGCGCGCGGCGGCCAGCACGGGTTCCAGCGCCAGCGCAAGGGCGCGCTCGCAGCCGGCCAGGTGGTGCAGCGCGTCCTGCGCCGCTTCGGCACGGTCGAACACGTGCTGCCCCAGATCGAAGGTTTGGCGCTCATGCATCGCCGCCCCCCGCCGGGGCCATCGCCCGGGCCTCGGCGGTGTCGAGCAGCGCCGCCGGCAGGACCAGCGCGCGCGACTGGACGCCGGCGAAGTAGTGGCTGTGCGGCGTGGCGCGCACGCCGGGCAGCGACAGCAGCGCCGGGCGGTGGCCGCCGCCGGCCCAGCGGGTGCCGGCAAAGGCGTCGGTGGCATGGGCGACGATCAGCCCCTCGGGCGCCAGGCGCAGCCCGCGCCGCGCCAGGTCGGCGTCGGGCGTGGTGTCCAGCACGGCGGCCAGATGCGCCAGGGCGGCGGCGCCCTCGGCCGCGCTGCCCGGCGCAGCGGCGGGGTCGGCCAGCGGCGGCAGGGGCGACATCGCCCAGATGCGCCGCCCGGCGGTCAGACCGCCCAGGATGCGCGCCTCGCGGATCATCGCCAGCCAGTCGCGGGCATCGAGCGCGGGATCGGTCGGCACCGCGGGCGCGGCGGCGTCGGGCAGCTCGTAGCGCCCGGTGCGGCGGATCGCCGGCAGCACCTCGGCGGTGATCCACTTGCGGAACCGGCGGGCGGCGGGCTTGTCGGACCGGATCACGAGGGCATAAAGCCCGCTCTCGCTCACAAGGTTGGTGGGGCGGTGATTACCCTCGATTTGATCTAGGGTAACCTCGTCCTCGTCGAGGCGCTTGACCGCATCGGACGTATTGAGGATCTCCAGCACGCGGCACACGTCCGCGGCCACGAACCACGGTTCGCCGTCGCGCATCACCACGCGCACAGCCTGTTCTTCAAAGTCAAAGGGTATGATGGCGTTCACCGAAGCCTCCTACGGTTAGGCCCGGTCCCGCTGCCAAACGGGTGGCCGGGCAACGACAGGTTGGCAGACCGGCCGTAGGAACCGGCAACCCCGAAGGGTTCCCATCGCGCCCGACCATAGGAAAAGCCGCACCATTGGGCGCGGCTTCGGTCTGCGCCTACGACAGTCGGGCTGCCAAACCCGGCGCGATCTTTTCTATCGCGCTTGTGCAGGATGCGCCTAGGATGGTGCAAAGTCAACTGGGGAGGCAATGGTGAAGTACCCTGTTCTCATCTCGATCCTGTGCATCCTGCCTATCACCGCATCAGCTCAACCGATGGCTTGCCAGCCCGCTCCCGCGCGCAACGACTGGAAATCGGACGCCTGCTACATCTTGGTAAGGCAAGGGATGGTGATGAAAAACAACGCCATTCTGGATGTCGGCGATTTTTTCCTGAGGCTTGAAGCTGACGGCGGCTGGCATCTTGTTCCGATGTTCTATGCGGAGGGGGTAGAGATGCAGAATGCCGGCGCCTTGGCTATTCAGGATCGGTTGTTTGGCGCTCGCTGATCCATCACCACGTCCGCCACCACCGCGAACCCCTCCATCTGCCTTGCCCACTTGATGTTGCATCGGGCAGGCCGCGGTCCTAGAATATGCTCCGGACCGGGCTTACCGCATCAGAACAGGTTCTAGCTTATGGCGATGGCCGCATTCTTGGGCGATATTATACTTTGCGTACCCACGGCAAGATGTGGCACACGGTTCAGTTTTCCCGCTCAATGCTGGGGGCTTTGATCTCAAGGAAAATCGGGCGTTCGCCGGTGCTGCCGAACGCTTTCTCTAATTCGTCCCACTTCGCTGTGTTGATCACAAATCCGCCTTCTACAGCGCCCAACGCTGGGATGGCGATGCCATAGTTTTGCACCGCTTGCTCCACCCTCCCGAGGTCGCGCCGCAGAAATCCTATCTCGGTACCTTGGGCAGCAGACTGAGCCGTTAGCTTGGTCATCTCGGCGGTGTTCTCTTGTATCGAGCGGTTGATCTGATCAAGGGAACCCTGGACGCCAGAGAAAGTGGAGTTCATCCCAGCGATGTGAGCCCTAACCACATAATCAGCGATCCAGAAGGACACGCCCCAAGCGACGATGGCGGTCGAGACTACAGAAATACCGAAGCGCACCACCCAGACACGGGTGAACACTTTGCTGTCGGGGGTAAGATCACTTGCCACGCGAGCCGCCTTTCTTGCTTACACCATCCTCGGGTCGAGCAGTTGATACTTCATGAACGGTGAGCCCTGTGCTTGGTTTTTTCAGGTCCAGTTTGCCCATCACCTGGTCAAGCGCATCGTCGGACTCATCCGAACCAAGGTCGCGGGCGGCTTCACGGAAGCGATCAATTTGGTCTTGTGAATTCTTCATGCTGCCATCCGATCCACGAGGTCTGACACTCTCGAAAATGGGATCGCTGGTGCCCCAACAGAAAGCAAAGCCAGTTCTTGTTGCTCCCACTTTTCATCGTCGTCATAGACGATGTGCTGCACCAGCATCATATGACGTGCTTGGGCTACATCGAGGTTCGCAACCAGCCTGCTCTTAATGGCGCTGTCGTTTCGCGTCACCGGGTCAAGCACTAACCTGTTCTTGGATGGCAGCAGTAGGACGTTGCGAAACGAGTACATCTTTTCGCTCTTACCTCGGATCGACAATGGCTCGGCAAGCAAGAAGCCGGCGTAACGATCCGAAAGAAGCCTTGGAAGCCGTTCTGCGATATCGGAAGCCCTGCTCATCGCTGCCTTGCCAACCAGCCAATTGGCGGCGTCAAGCGCTGCTGTGGCAACATACGCCACCATGTATGGAAGCTCGCCAGTACTGACGCGACTGGAGTAAATCTTGCCGTGATCCAGCTTCAACCCGATATTGGCCATCTTGGAAGACAGGCCTCGCAAGCTGGAATCAACGTCCATACCACGGCCCATCGCTTCATACACAGCGCCGCCTTCGTCGCAAACTATCCAACCGTCGATCGCGCGTTGAACAGACACCCTCAAGACCGAACCAGACGGCATAATGCAGGACGTGCGGACGCTCGCCCCCGTCTCCGTTTTCTGGAAGTTTTGCCAGTCAGCAAGAATTTCCATGACATCCCAGTCGCTCAAATCAGCAACCTCCGTTCTGGCCAATCAGGGACATCAGCCGCTGTCGCAGAGATGTTGGCCAAGGTGCAGAGTTGCCAGAAACCTTGTTGTATTGTAGCGATTTTATCTTTGCATTCAAGCGCATATGGCAATTTGTCGCTGATAGCCGATCTGGTGGACCGGTGCCGGTTCGCATCCCACGCGTGGTAGTGGCAGCCCCTGACTTCATGAGGGAAGCCGAACGGGCGCTTCGGGTCGTTGTAGTGCGTGTCGTCCGTTTTCGGTGCGCAGTCCAGCCGAAACACGCATCGGTCGAGGCCCAGGATGAGAAACCGGAACTCTCTGGGGGCTGTATCGACAAGGGCCTGTGCCTCAAGACGGAAGCCGCCCACAACGCCGTCTTCCGCAATCTCCCGCCGAAATTTGTACACGTTTACATACTCTGACAGATACCAGCCCCAAGAGCCGACCAGGCTCTTGGGGGCTGAAAAGAATCGGTCAACGCGAATGCGAAGATCATCGGTCATTCGACCTTCTTACCAAGCAGGCCCTTGATAAGTGAGTCTTTTTCCACGGTAGAGACACCGCAGGCCTTCAGGTTAGATTTATTGGCGGCTGGACATAAA
>DAOLBY010000002.1:18021-57394 GCA_035324325.1 Paracoccaceae bacterium
CCCCGCCCCTGATCCCCCGCCCGCCCCTGATCCCCCGCCCGCGCCACATCCGCGGCGTCGAAGACCACCGCGAACCCCTCCATGTCGTCCAGGATGCGGGCGGGCATGTCGAGCAGGGCCTCGCCGTGCCGTGACCAGTGTTCGGGGTGGCCGCGGCGCAGGCGGCGGGCCATGGCGGGGCCCAGCAGGATGCGCAGCGGCTCGAAGCCGCGCAGCAGCATCTCGGCGCGCGCCTGGGCGATCTGCTGGATCTCGTCGATGGCCATGGCCCGCCCCCCCTGCCCTACCGCGACGCCAGCTTCGCCAGCCGCTCGAAGACCGGGCGCAGGCGGGCGATGGTGGCATGGTCGGCCTCGGCCGTGGCCTTCGCCCATTCGCCGCCGGGCTTCACGAACTCGGCCAGCTGCGGGCGCGCCTGCCCCGGCGTGTCGGTCAGCGGCCCGCCGCCGCCCAGGGCCACCGCCGCGTCCTCGCCCATCAGCTCGCCCACGGCCGCGAACAGCCGGATCACCCCGGCATCGCCCTGCTTCTCCGACAGGACCTGCACGGCCGCCTGCACCTGGTCGGCGCCCAGCCCCGCCTTCTCGGCCAGGACCTGCATCGCCTGCTGCGCCCGCGTCACCACGACGCCGGTCTGCTCGCCGTAGTCCTTGCGCAGGTCGGCCATCATCGCCTCGCGCGCCTGCGCCAGCCCCTCGCGCGAGGCGCGATCGAAGGCCATCATCTTGTCGGCGAACAGCTTGACATAGCCCTCGTGCGCGGCCTTCGGCACGCCCATCGCATGGGCATGGGCGCGCGCGCTCGCCTCGAGTTCGGCATCCCAGGCAACGTCCTTCGGCCAGTCGGCCGGCGGCCTGACCTCGTATCCCGCGGCGTCCGCGGGCAGGCCCAGCGCCTCGGCATTGGCCCGCAGCCAGTCGCCGATGGGCTGGTCCTTCGCGGGGCGGTCCAGGATGCTGTCCAGCCCCTTGCCGATGCGCTGCTCGGCGGCGCGGTGGCCCTTGACGATCTTCGGCAGCACGGCCAGCGGGTCGTCCTCGGTCAGGCCGCGGGCCGCCAGCCAGTCGCGTTCCTCCTGGGTGTAGTCGGATTTCTCCCACCAGCGGGCGGCGGGCGGATCGCCGCCACCGGCAGGCGGGGGTGTCTGGCCGGCAGCGGGCGGCGTCTGGCCGGCGGGCGGGGTGGTGCCGGCGGGCGGGGGTGTCTGGCCGGCGGCGCCGGCGGGCGGGGTGGGCTCAAGCGTCATGCGTCATCCTCCGAAAGGCTGTTGAGTTCGGGCACGCCCAGGCGCATCAGCGCCAGCAGCTGCAGGGCAAGGTCGCGGCGACCGGCCTCATAGGCCAGGCGCAGCGGGTCGATCGGGGCCACCTCGGGCAGCCCGGCCTCGATGCGCACGGGCTGCAGCGTCATCACGCCGCCCAGGGGGATCGGGCCCTCGGCGATCTCGGGCACCGCGGCCCGCCCCGCGCCCCGGCGGCGCGCCCCCGGCGGGGCCGGGGACCGCGCCTGAAACAGCGAGCGCAGCACGCCGATGCGGTGCCAGATCATGCCGGCACCCCGCCGCCGCCCTGCATCGCCGCGGCGGCGCCGGCCGCGTCCTTCAGCGCCCCGGCGCCGGCCTGGGCCATCTGCACGGCCTGCATGGCCTGTTCCTGCTGCGCGCGGGCCTCGGCGATGGCATCGGCATCCTCGCGCGACCGGATCATCCGGGCGGGGGCGCCGCGCGCCTCGACCAGCGTCTCCAGCAGCCCGTCCTCGTCCAGCCGGTCCAGCCGCCGCGGCTTCAGCTGCGCCAGCGGCGCGATGTCCTGCAGGATGCGCAGCGCGGCGTTGCCCTCGACGCTGCGCTGCGCGGCGGCCGCGGCCGACTGGTAGCGCACGATCAGCGGCCGGCCGGCCAGCTCCTTCGGCGGCGGCGGGATCTGGCCCGCTCGCCACAGGATGGCGAAACGGCGCTCGATCTTGGGCGCCAGGAACTCCTCCTGCACGCGGCCCTGGTGCGGCGCCCAGAGCCGCTGGCGCTCCTCGGTGATGGCCATGACCTCGGTCGCGGTCATGCCGGTTCGCCCGGCCAGGTTCATCAGCGTGTAGTGGAAGGCATCGCGGATTTCCTCGAGCTTCTGCTGCTTCTCCTGCAGCGTCAGGCTGATGCCGCCCGAGATGTCGAGCGGCCGCAGCATCGGATCGCCGCGCATGTTGGTGCCGCCGAAGACGATGGTGCCCGGCCGGACCGTGCCGTTCAGCGGCCAGTCGCCGCGGTCGGGCGCCAGGATCGTCGGGTCGGCCTGTCGCTGCGCCATGCGCAGGGTGGCATCGTCCATCCGCGTCAGCGCCCGGGCCGAGGCCAGCGCCACGAACCCGGGGCCGGTGCCGTAGATGCGGCCCGTGTCCACCTCCCAGCGCGGGGCGTGGAACGGCATCTCGTCGTAGCCGGCCTCGCGCACCAGCGCGGCATCGACCTCGCAGACATAGCGCGACAGCCAGCGCCGCCCGCGCAGGCCCAGCATGCCCTGCCGCCAGGCGTCGTTGCGGATGACGTGGTGGTAGAAGGCGATCTTGCCGGTGTCGCCCTTCACGGCCAGGTCCTGCACGCGGGCGGGCAGGGCGGCGGGGCCGAACATCGACATGGCGCGCGCCGGGGTCAGCAGGAACCGCCGCACCACCTCGGTCACCATGCCGAAGCCGTCGATGTCGAAACAGGCCTCGGCCAGGCTGATCGTCACATCGAGAATGCGCCGCTCGGCCGGCCGCGCCTCGTCGTACTGCGCGGCGTTGCCGAAGGCCGCCAGGTCCGAGAACACCTGCGAGGCGGCGCTGTAGAAGGGACTGACGGCGGGCGAGAACGAGGCCAGGACCCGCGTCGTCACCGTGTCCAGCCACAGCCGCGCCGGGTGCCAGGCGTTCAGGTCGGGGTCGTTCGTCTCCATCCCGAACCAGCGGTTGGCCGGGTTGGTCAGCGTGCCGTAAAGCCCGGCGGCAAAGTTCGACTGGGCATGGATCGGCGCGCTCGACAGCGGCTTCTCGTCCGGCCGCATGGCCGGGTCCGACAGGTCGAAGCCGCCGCGCTGGGGCCGCATCAGCCGGGCGATGTCGCCCCACATCCGCTCGTCCTGGGCGCGGTCGGCCTTCATCTCGGACCAGCGGCGCTCGGCCATGGCAAAGGCCGGGTGCCTCTCGGTCACGGGCTGCAGCATGCTCATTGCGCCACCCCGCCCATGGTGCGGGTGGCGGGCAGGCCGACGGGCGAGGTCAGCACATCGGCGGCGGCGCCGGCGCGGCGGCGGCGCAGCCGGGCCTCGATGTCGGCCTGTTTCAGGGCCTCGGCCCCGTCATAGGCCGCCACCTGGCGGGGGGCGGGCATTTTCGGTCGGCTGGGGAAGCACATGGGGTCACTCCTGGGGTGGGATGGGGGGTTCGGCGGGAAAGTCCGCGGGAAAGTCCGGCGCCGGCAGGACCAGCGCGTGCTGCACGAAGACGGCGCGCCCGCCGGCGAACCCGTGCAGGCGCGCCTCGGGGCGGAACCCCATGCCGGCCAGCAGCCGGCCGGCGGTCGGATGCGCCTCCCAGCTGCGGGCCTCCAGGCGCAGGATGCCCCGCTCGCGGCACCAGAAGGGCAGCGCGGCGCGCAGCTGCACGCACAGGCGCCCCAGCGGGCCGCGCCAGCGGGCATGGTCGCGCGCCAGCAGCGCCACGCAGGCGACGCCCGCCTGGCCGGTGCCAAGCGCGCCCAGAACCGCGAAGGGCAGCGCCGCCGGGCCGGCATGGGCCACGAAGGACGCGCAGCGCGCGCCCTCGATCGACCGCCAGTCGGCCCAGAGCGCGGCACCGCCGGCGTTCGCGCCGCGCACCAGCCCGGCCTCCACGAAATCGTGGGGGTCCAGGTCGCGGAACACGGCCAGCGCGGCCATGTCCTCCCAGGGGCGCAGCGCGATGCGGCTCACGGGCCGGGCACCATGACCGCCCGGCGCGCCGCCTCGGCCCAGGACCGCAGCGCCTGGGCATAGCCGGCAGGCGAAAGGGTCTCGATGCCCTGCATGGTGACACGCCACCAGGGCGGGTCGGACGCCGCGTCGATCGAAAGCAGCCCCTCCTCCTTCAGCTCGGCCACCAGCCGGGCGGCGCGGAGGATGCCGGTCTCGATGCGGCCGATCAGGGCCTGCAGGGCCTCGGCCTCGGGATGGGCCTCGGGATGGGCCTCGGCCTCGGGATGGGCCTCGGGATGGGCCGTCGGGACGGCAGCGGCGGCGGGCGGCGGGGTCTTGCGCTTGCGGGTCATCGGTCAGTCTCCATAGGGGTTCAGGACATCCCAGCCGGCGCGCAGGCCGGTCACGGGCCAGGGCGCGCCCGGGTGGCCCGCAAGGGGCATCCCGGCCGCGCCAAGGGGGTTGGCCGCGGCGGCCGCGGCGGCGGCCGCGGCGGCGGCGCCCGGGGCGCCCAGCCCGGTCAGCCGCGACAGGCCGTCGGCGCGGTGCTCGGACAGCAGCAGGTACTGCAGCGCGTCCATGACGTTGGCCTCGGTCAGGCGCTTGTCGGGCACCTTGCGCTTGTCGCCCGAGGCATCGACCTCGTCGGTCCAGACATAGCGGGCCTCGAAGGCCCGGCGCAGCAGCCCGCAGCCGGGATCGACCAGCAGCCCGGGCTGCCCGCCCTGCACGAACTCGAGCGCCGCGCGCACCGCCTCGAGGCGGGGCTGGATGCGGTTGGTGCCGATGCGCTGCGGCCGCACGCGGAAGCCCGCGGCCTGCCCCACCAGCCGGTTCCAGGTCGCGTTCTCGTCGGCGGCCTGGCTGGCGCCGTGCTCGCCCGCCATGTCGCCCCATCCCGCCTCGACCGCATGGTGGGGAAAGCGCCGCTCCAGCAGGTCGGCCAGCCTGCGGCCGAACTCGGCCGCCAGCAGGCGCTCGGCCGGGAAATGCAGCTCGGCCAGGATGCGCCAGTGGAACGGGGGCAGGAACTGGCCGATCACGGCCGCACCCTTGAAGCCCTGGTCCAGCCCGACGCGCAGGGCCACGCCGGGCTCGGGCCGGATCGGATCGGGCGCGACATGGATCCGCGCGTTCCACTCGCGGCCGAAGACCGGGTCGCCGGCGCGCAGGTGGCCGACGCGGTTGAACACCATGCGCTCGGTCACGTCCGACTTGCCGGCCAGCCGGTTCAGCTCGATCTGCGTCTCGTAGTAGCCGGGCGGCAGGTTCGCCAGGTTCTCGCATCCCGGCTCGCCGAACCCGGGCTGGCGCCAGAACGACACCTTCAGGGGCGGCGCGCCCTCGGGCCGGGCCCGGGCCAGCCGCGCCTCCATCTCGGCCCGCCCGGCCTCGTCGTAGAACACCCGCCAGGTCCAGTTGTCCGGATCCGGCGCGTTGAAGTCGCAGTCGATCTGGCCGTAGGTCCGCAGATGCGGGGGGTAGCCGTCGAAATGGCTGCGGGCCGGGTAGCGGTTGATCCGCCCGATGCCGAAGGTCAGCGTCTCGATCGGGTTGGTGTCGGCCTCGCTGATGTCGAGGTCGGTCACCTGGATGCCGCGCAGCGACGCCGCCACGTCGTCGCCGAAGGCCATGAACAGGGCGGTCCAGCGGATCGGTCCCATCCCGTCGTCGAACAGGATGTCGTGGCGCACCGGGGCGCCGCGGCCGCCGCTCCACTGTCCCATCGCCCGGGGATAGACCTCGAGGTAGGACGGGATGACCGACGACCACAGCTGGCGGTAGTTCTCGCGCACGAACAGGACCGTGAAGTGCCGGCCGCCGTCGATCGTGGACCGGGGCATCATGATGGCGCGGCGCAGCTTGCGGCGCATCTTGGTCGTGGTCTTGCCGCTGCCCACGGGGCCGACGATGCCCACGACCGCGGCGTCGTCCCAGAAATAGGCTTCCGCAACCGGCCCCGGGAAGGTAAAGCTGGCGATCTCCGGCATGGCGGCGCCCGGGTTCAGGCCCGCACCGTCCAGCGCCATGACCGCGGCGCCCGCGTCCAGGTCGGCCAGCGCCACGGGGTCCGGGCCGTCGCCGAAGCCCCCGCCCCCCGCACCCCGTGCCACGGTGTTTCCGTTCGCGCTCATGCCCGGCGCCCTTCCGGTTCGGAAAGGCCGCATGTCCTCTCTGCGGGGGGCAGAGAGGGTGGGCGCGGGGCGCCCCCCCGGGGGTCGGCGCGGCGGGCGGGCCGGGCCGGGCCGCGAAGGGGGGCGGGGGCCGGGCCGGCGCGGCGGACCGCGGCCGGGGCGGCCCCCGCCGCGGCAGGGGGCCAGCCGATGCACTGTTTTCCGATCAGTGCAGCCATGGCGGATTTTCCCTTTTGCATCAATCGCTTGCCTCGTCCGTCCGAATGGCGCCGTCCGAACCGGCCGCGGTCGGCTGCGCAACCTGCTGTTTTTGCTGGATTTCCCATGGCATCGGCGGCGGGCCGATCCGGCGGGCCTGCGGGGTCACGTCGCGCGCCCCGGCGCCCGCCGCCGCCGGCCCCGCCGGCCCCTGCGACGGCCCCTGCGACGGTCCGCCGGGCATCACCACCACCTGGACGGCCGGCGGCGCCGCCACGTCGGGCGTGACCTTGGCCAGGCCGTAGGGCATCAGCGCCTCGGCCGCCCGGCGCATCTCGGACAGCCGCATGGTCAGCACGTCCAGCCGCTGCGCCGGCGTCGGCCGCTTGGGCTGGAAGCCCTCGGGCACCTCCTGGTCAAAGGCCCAGGCGAGGATGCGCTCGGCATCCGCCATCGCCGACAGGATCGGATCGTCGCCGCCCTCGAGGCCCGCCATCCGCGCCAGCCGGTCCTCGGGCTGGGCGAAGCCCTGCGCCGCCAGCCACCGCCGCAGCTGCGACGAGGCCTTGCCCTGCCCGCGCGTCCGCCGCGCCTCGTCCACGCCCGTCGCCGCCTGGCCGAACAGCGTCAGCTGCTGCCCCGCCTCGCGCGCCCGATCGAGCCGCTCGGCCGCCGCCTGCGCCTCGGCTTCGGTGATCGACCCCTTGGGCATGGTCAAATCCCCCCCTTTTGAAGCGATTTCAGCGGCTTAGGCTGCGCCGGCGCGCTGTCCCTACAGCCCGGCGCGCTGCGTAGGGGCTGCGTAGGGGCTGCGTAGGGGCGATTAGGCAAGGATTTCAGAGACTTGAACCAATCCCCTACAGCCCTACAGGAAAAACACCCCACTCCGTGCGCGGGCACACGCGCGCGCGCATGCGCATACATGTGAGAGGCCAGCCCGTAGGGGTGTAGGGGATTGGTGCAAGTGGTTGATCTTGTTGGCGAAAAGGCCCCTACAAGGCCCCTACGCAGGGGCGCCCCGCCTGTAGGGGTGTAGGGGCCCGGACCCGTGTGTGTGGGGCCTCGTCGCGTGTCGATCATGGCCTGAAACCGGGTGCGGGACAAGCGGCCGGCAGAAGGGCGGGCAAGCGAGCGCGGCGCAGGGGCTTGCAGAAAACGCTTGACATGCCCGGCCAATGGGTTGGCGGCCATCAGAGCGTCGGGGTGCGGGGCTGTCACGCCCATTGGTCACCCTCCTGCGCCGGCGCGGCGGGCGTCTCGACCGCGGCTTCCTCGCCACTGTCGAGGGCCATCAGGCCGGGGATCGCATGGAACGGAACCTCGGTGCCGCGGGTCTGCACGCCCTCGAGATAGCGCGATGCCTTCGACGGCCGGGCGCCCGGCAGGCGCAGGAGGCTCTGCGTCCAGGCGCCGCCGGCCCAGTCGCTGTCGCGGAACAGGCCGCGCAGGCCGGACAGCGGCTGGCGGGCGACAAACAGCACCGGCTCGGCCGCGGTGCCCAGCACCCGCAGCCCGTAGGCCGCCAGCAGCCGGTTGGCCGCCCGGGAATGGTCCTCGCGGGCGCGGTCGTCCTCGTAGTCGTTCTCGCCGCCGAAGATGCGCCGGCCGGCACGCGGCCGCCAGCCGGCCGCGCGCAGCCAGGCGCCGATCGTGAACTGCTGGCCGCGGCGCATCGGGTCGATCTGCTGCGACAGGAGCCAGGTCACCACGTCGTCGGCATCCGACCCCACGTCGCCCAGGTCGGCGCGGATGTGCCGCCCGGCCTTGGCCGCCCAGCCGTCCAGCACGTCGGCGGCCGGCAGGTGGGCATGGCGCGCCATGTCCGCCATGGCCAGGATGGTGGCCCAGTTGTCGGCGGCGCGGCCGTCGATGCGCTGTGCCGCCAGCGCCTCGCGCCACAGGTCCAGCCGCTGCGCCCAGGTCGGCCAGCGGTCGATCAGCAGGCGCTTCAGGGCGGCGCCGCGCCTGCGCCAGGCGTCGGCGCGCAGGGCGCCGGGTGCGGGCGTGCCCTCGGGGAAGGGGTCGAGGTCCAGGACGATGATGCGCGACCGGTCCTGCGCCTTGAGCACGCCCGGGATCAGGATCGACGAGGCCAGGAAGGTCGACCGGATGATCGTCTCGGTCGTCTTCTGGTCGGGGCTCGACCGCAGGCGGCGCCCGCCGGATGATGCGATGCGCATCAGCTCGACGATGGTCTTTTCCTTCGCGCTGCCGCCGTCGCCGGGCTCGAGCTCGTCCAGCGCGACGGGCAGGGTGGACATGCGCAGGATGTTGGCGATCGAGGCGGCCGTGGCGTTCTCGGCCCGCAGGATGCCGCGCTCGCCGCCCATCAGGTGCTTGATGAACTGGTGCAGGCGGCTCTTGCCGGTGGCGCGGCCGCCGGTCACCCAGAAGTTGGGGCGCCATTCCAGGGCGCCGCCCAGCATCATGCAGCCGAACATGCCCAGCACGGCCACGGGGTCGAGGTCGGGGCGCCGCCAGCGCCAGGTCTCGATCTCGTCCTCGATCGCCTGCACGGGGTCGGGGCCGCCGGCCGCGGCGGGCGGCGGGACGGGGGCCTGGGCGGGATAGATCAGGCCCCCGCGTTCGCCCGGCGGGTGTTCCTCGGCCCCGATCAGCAGCCGGTCGCCGGTGTGGTAGATCAGGCCGCCGTCGTCGCCCGCCCAGGCGCCGGCGCCCCGCACCGCGCCCTCGGGGTCGAACAGGCCGCGCTCGGCGCAGGCCTGGATCATGGTATGCGCGGCCATCTCGCCGTCGAAGCGGCCGATGCGGGGGCTGCCGTCCTTGGTCAGCTGCGGAAACTGCCAGGACAGGGCCGGGATGCGGTGGCCGAACAGATGCGCGATCGTCTGCTTCTCGAGCTTGGCTATGGCGCGCAGCTGGCCCAGCACATCGAGGAAATAGCTGGTGCCGCCGTTCACGCCCAGGGCGCGCACGGGGCAGTCCTTCCAGATCTCGCCGCGCGGGCGGTCGGGTCGGCGCGGCGGGGGCGTGGCGCTGTCGGGCGGCGGCGCGGCCCCCGTGGCACCAGGGCCGGGCTCTGCCGCCAGCGGCGGATCGTCGAGCTCGGCCGCCAGGGCATCGACGGGGCGCAGCACCGGCTTGCGGCCCTTGCGCGCGGGGGCGGCGGGCGGCGGCGGGGCGGGGCGCCGCATCGCCGGGTCGAGGCTTTGCGGCACCGGGCGCGGGCTCGTCATCCAGCTGTCGTCGGGGATGTCGGTGGGGGGGGCGTCGGGATCGGTGGTCATGACGACACGCCCGGCGGCAGGCAGCGCCAGCCGAAGGTCATGCCGGGGTTGGCCCGCGCCAGGACATGGACCATGCCGGCGCCGGCGATGGCGCAGGCGCGCCGGTCGGCCATCAGGCCCATGGGGGCGGCCGGCTGGCCGGGGGTCGACAGGATCACGATGACCAGCAGCCAGTCCATCACGCCGCCCCCTCCTCGCGTTCGCGCTGGACCCGCCGCAGCGCGTCGTTCAGGTCCTCGCCCGGCACGTCCGACCGCCACAGCCGCACACGCCGGCCGGCGGCGGCATGGGCGGCCACGGCGCGATCCAGGGCGGCCGCGGCCTGCGGGTGCGCCGCCGGGCCGTCATCGGCGATCAGCACCACCTCGGCCACGTTGGCGGGCAGCTCGACCGCGCCCATGTTCGACAGGCTGACGGCCGCCACCACGCGCGCCTCGGGCCGCAGCACCACGGCCGAGAGGCCGGTCTCGATGCCCTCGGCGATGTAGACGCGGCTGCCGGGCGGACATTCGGACAGGCGCGAGGCCTTGCCGCCCCGCGGCCCGAGGCCGGTGGACAGGCGCACGCAGCCGCCCGACCAGCCCGGCGCCAGCACCTTCTTGGCGTCGGGCACCGGCGCCTTGTCCCAGCGGCCGTCGGGCGCCAGCGCCAGGTAGGTCCGGTGGCAGGCCACGATGCGGCCGCCGCGCACGATCGCCGCCAGCATCGCAGGCATGCGCGTGAACCGGTAGGTGATCTCGCCCGTCTCCGGGTCGGTCACCTCGTCGGCATAGGTCACGGCCGGGTGATAGCGCAGGGCGCCGGGCTGGCGTCCGATCACGGCCAGGTCGATGCCGCGCCGCTCGCGCAGGTACAGCTCGGCCGGGGTGCCGCGCAGCCCTTCGCGGGCCGACAGCCACAGCGCGGCGGCGCGGGACTGGGCGCGGGCGCGCGCCTCGGCCTCGGCCGCCTCGGCGGCGGCGCGGCGGCGCCGGGCGTCCTGCGCAGCGCGCTCGCGCTCGCGCGTGACCTCGGGACTTTCGTGGTCGAGGCCCAGAAGGGCGCGCGCCTCGCGGATCGCCTGGGCGGCGTCGCAGCCCAGCGCCAGGCGGATCAGGTCGATGATGTCGCCGTGATCGCCGGTGGCGTAGTCGTTCCAGCGCCCCGCCTTGGGCCCGCCCATATGCACGGCGAAGCTGCCCACGCTGCGGTCGGCCCGCCCGGGGTTCAGCGTGAAATAGAGGCCCTGCCTGGTGTAGCTGCCGGGCGCAGGCGGCGCGTAGCGGTGCACCACCGTGTCGATCTGCGCCAGCAGGCGGTCCTTGATATCGTCGATGGTCAGGCTCTGGCGCATGGCGTCATGCCGGCTGCCCGGCCAGCGCCTCGAGCGCGGCGCGCACCTCCTCGCGCGGGAAGCGGCGGCGGTCGGTCAGCACCTCGAACCGCGCCGCAGCCGCGCCGCGGGCCATGTCCATCTCGATGTCGATCTCCTGTGCCTTCCAGCCCAGGCAGGCCAGGCGCATCAGGTCCGCGTCGCGCGCCGTCGTCCAGAAGGGCGGGCGCGGGATCGCGGCCAGATGTTCCTCGAGCGTCGGGGGCGGGGGCGGGATCGGGGGTGCCTCGCCCTGCGGCAGCGGGTCACGCGCTGCCGCAGGGGGCGTCACGGCCGCTGCTGCCTCGGGGCGGCCGGGGTCTGCTGCCGCCGCCGGAGTGTTGGGCACCTCCGGCGGCGGCACCCGCGCGGCACTACCCCGGGAGGACGAAGGCACCGGCGGAACGGATTGAGCGGGAGCGGCCTGCGCCGCAGCGATGCGGCCGGCCAGAATGCGGGACGCGCGGAACTCCGTCCCCGCAAACGGCCGGCCGGTCTCGGCCACGAAGTCGCGGATGCCGTCGCGGCGCGTGGCGCCGTTGCGCATCGCCTCGACGACCAGCGCGACCAGGCGCGCATCCTCGGCCTCGGTCCAGCGCGGCGGCTGCTGCACAGGCGGCAACGGCTTGTCCGGGCCTTGCGGCAGCGGTGACCAGCGCGGAACCGCGCCCGCAGCCAGGTTGATGTCGCGAAGCCCTACCGGCGCGGCAGGCCAGATGATCACATCGCCGGGAAGCCGCGGCAGCGCGGGGGCATCCCCGGCGGCGTCGGCAGCCGCCGGGGGCTCCGCGCCCGCCGCCTGCCCCTCGTCTGCCACGGCGGGGGATGGAGGTTCGGGGCCTGGATCAGGGGCCGCCGGCGCCGGTGCATCGGCCGCCGGCGGCGTGTCCGCGGTCGGCACATCCGAAACCGCCGCGGTTTGGGTCGGGTCGATCGGTGGCGCCACGGTGGCCGCCGGAACAAGCCCCCAGGCATGAGGCAGGCCCGCGTCCAGCCGGATGGTGACGGGCTGTCCCGGGGTCAGGTCGAAGACCGGCGCCAATCCGCGGCCCTGCAGGTCGATGCCGGCCCGGCACAGGGCGTCGACCAGCCGCGACAGGTCCAGCAGGTCGTCGATCGACAGGGCGTCGAGGCGGGCGCTCATGCCGCGGCCTCCGCCCGGGACGAATGGTCGGGCGGACAGGCGGCGTCCAGCGCCATCGCGGCGCGCCACCAGACGAAATCGGCCAGCGCGGCCTGCAGGTCCAGCATCACCAGCGCCCAGTGCCGGGCCGCATGGCGGCGCGACCGTTCGGGCCAGCGCGCCACCAGCTCGGCCGCGACGGCGCGCAGCCGCGCGACCTCGCTGCGCCGGCCGGCCGTGGTGCGCAGCGCGCGGCCCAGATGCGCCACCGCCTCGTCCTCGCGCGGGGACGGCATCACCTGCGCCACCAGGAACATGGCCAGGTTGGCCACGGCGGCATCGCCCTGCGTCAGCTCGGGGCCGCGGGCGCGCGGATCATCCATGGATGTCCCTCCGGTCGGCTCCGACAGGGTCGGGCCAGCGCGTGGGATCGGGCGGCGGCGCGGGCGCGGCGGCCCGGGCGGCCTTGTCCAGAGCGGCCGCCAGCGCCTCGCCCATGGCGCGCAGTGCCGCGGCATCGCGGACATGCACCTCGTACATCGTGGCGAAGGTCAGGCAGGCGGCGCGGAACGGATCGGCCGGGGCCAGCAGCTCCTCGGCGCGGATGCGCATCTCCTCGACGGCCTGGGCGGTCAGGTTTCCCGTCCGGGCCGACAGCGACACCGCCAGCGCGGCGGTCATGGCGGGCACCCGGCCGCTCATGCCGCCACCGCGCCGGGCGCGGGGGCAATGCGCTTTGCCAGGATTGCGTCGATCTCGTCCTCGGACGCGCCGAACAGCAGCTGCTCGGCCGTCAGCCCCAGTCCGCGCGCCGCGGAATGGACCAGCAGCGCCCGGGCATGCCGCGGCAGGATGTCGCCGGCGTCGCGCATCGCGTTGCCGTGCCGCCATCCATAGGCGGCCTTGGCCTGCAGGCCGACGATGCCCGACAGGACTTCGGGCCGGCCGATCAGGCGCTCGCATACTTCGGTTGGTGTAAGGTGCCTACGCATGACGCAAGATATAGCCCTCACACTGTGAGGCCTGTCAAGACAAATGTGCGACCTTCTCACTTGGGTTTGAGGTGGGCACCGCTTACCTGTTCCGCACATGGATACCCAGTGGTTCAAGGCGGCAATCAAGCGCGCGGGCGTCACCAGCCATGACCTCGGGGCCGCGATCGACCGCGACCGGTCGGTGATCAGCCGGATCGCGAACGGCGCCCAGAAGATGACGCTGGACCAGGCCCGCGCGATGGCGCCGGTGCTGCAGGTGGACCTGACAGACCTGCTGGCCCGCGCAGGCCTGGCCGAACCGGCGCTGGCGCGTGCGTTGCAGCAAGGGTTTTCCGAGGGCGACGCGGCGCCCTTCGCGGGGGGAACTGCCGAGGATCTGCGCCATGCGGCCCTGGCCGAGGCCTTCGGCCAGCGTGCCGGCGTCGATGTCTGGCGCGTTCGCGGCCGCGGCATGGAACTGGCGGGCTACCTGCCGGGCGATTTCATCCTGGTTGACACCTTTGCGGCCGACAACCCGAGGCCCGGCGATGCCGTGATCGCCCAGGTCTATGGGCGCACAAGCGCGCGCACCGTGTTCCGCCGCTTTGCCCCGCCCGTCCTGGTGGCCTGCTCGGCCGACCCTGACGAGGCCGGCGTGCATGTGGTCGATGGCGACAACGTGGTGATCCGCGGCAAGGTCACCGCCAGCTGGCGCCTCACCGGGTGATCCCGGCCCGTGCGGAAAATGTGCGGAAATCTCACAAACTGCTTGACGGTGTGAGGTAGGCACCCCATACCATTGTGCATCCTTCGAACCGACGAGGTGTGCAATGTCCCTGCCTGCAACGACCGCGACCGGTGTGACCACCGCACGCACCCCGCCCATCGACGACCGGCTGCTGGCGCACCTGCGCCGCATCGCCCACGACGCTCCCAAGTCCATCGCCTCCGAGGCCGAGGCCGAATGGCTGCTGTCGGCCTGCGGGCCGCTGCTCGACGAGCTGGCCGCGCGGCGCGCCTGGATGGACGGCCACGCCCACGGCGCTGACCTGTCGAACATCATCACCCTGCCGCCGGTGCGGCCGTGACCTGACCGCCTGACGGCCGGCGCGCTCCTGCTCGCGCGCGCCGGCCCTGCGGGTGCCGCCTGCGGCCGCGCTGCCGCCGCGCCCGCCGATCAACACCCCGTGGCCGGGCGGCGCCGCGGGGCAGCCGACAGGGAAACCCCGATGATCGACCCGACCACCCTTGCCTACCTGGCGGCACTGGCCGCGGGGTTCTGCGCCGGGCTTGCCATGCGGCCGCTGGCACAGGTGCTGCACGCGGCGCTGGACCGCGCGGCAGAGGGGCCTGCACCCCTGACGCAGGACGATGCGCGGGTGGCGTCGGCCGCCCGCTGGGGCCATCTGCGCGACCGGCGGAGCTGATGCACCCGATCTTCATCCCCACCGCCATGGTCGCCGCCTGGCTGGCCGTCTCCCCGCAGGCTTTCCTGCAGCGACTGCCGCGGCTGATCGAGGGCGCGGGGTTCCCCGAACCGATGCCGCACAGCCGCCGGCCGCTCCTGTTCCGGCGCGACCGGGTGCTCGCCTGGATCGAGGAACGGGGGCTGCCCCGGGCCGAGGCGGCGCCCGCGCGGCCGCAGGGCCGCAACGTGATCCTGCTCGAGGAGGCGCGCACCGCATGACCCGCAAGCCCCGCCAGCCGCTGCTGGACAGCCCGCGCTGGGTGCGCCAGCGCCAGCGCACCGACGGTCGGTGGCGCGTCTGGTGGGAACCGCCGGCCAGCCTGCGCAAGCACGGCCTGGCGCCGGTGGACCTGCCGGCGGACAACCCCCGCGCGGCGCTGCGCCAGGCCCAGCAGCTGAACGCCGCGGCCGATGCCGCGCTGGCCGGGGGGGCGACGGCCGTGCGGCGCGGGGGCGGCCGCACGATCGAGGATCTGGCGCAGGCCTACCGCGCCAGCCCGCACTACCGCCACCGCCTCGCGGCCAAGACGCGCGCCAGCTACGACGGGCTCCTGCGGCTGATCGTGGACAAGTGGGGCCACCGCCGCGCGGCCGACATGGACAAGCCCGTGATGCTGGCCTGGTATGCCGCCCTGGCCGAGGCGCGCGGCCTCCGGCAGGCGCAGGCGCTGGTGCGCATGATGTCGATCCTGATGGAACTGGCCGAGGCGATGGGCTGGCGCGTCGAGGGGTCGAACCCCTGCAGCAGGCTGCGCACGATCACGCCGCCGCCGCGGGCGCGGGTGGTCGGCTGGGCCGAGTTCGATGCGCTGGTGGCCGCGGCCGAGGGCGCGGGCCAGCCGGCGCTGGCGCTGGCCATGCGGCTGGGGCTCTACACCGGGCAGCGGCAGACGGACATCCTGCGCGCGCGGCGCGGGGCCTTCGCGCTGCTGGCCGCGGGACCGCACCGGGGCCGCTGGGTCTGGCGGCTGGTGCGGTCCAAGCGCGGCACCGACGGCGCCTTTCCGATCCACCCGGACCTGCTGCCGGCGCTGCGGCGCGCGCTGGCGGACAGCGGTACGGCGGCGGCGCCGCTGGGGCCGGAAAGTCCGCTCCTGATCGACGGGGCGACCGGGCGGCCGTTCTCCGAGGCGCTGTTCAACACGCGCTTCGCGCGGGCACGGGCGGCGGCGGCACGGCTGCTGCCATCGGTTGCCGACGTGCAGTTCCGCGACCTGCGGCGGTCCTTCGGCGTGCTGGCGCGGGCGGGCGGGGCGTCGGACGACGACGTGGGCGACGTGCTGGGCAACAGCGTCGCCGACAACCCGCGGCTCCAGGAAACCTACCTGCCGCCGTCGTTCGACACCGCCGCCCGGGCCGTCGCGGCCGTGCGGCGGCCGCAAGCGCAACGCCAACCCGCGAAAGGACACCGGCGATGACCAAGACGATCAAGGACGACACCGAACGCGACGCCCCGGCGGTGCTGCAGCACCTGACCGATTTCCTCGCCGCCGAACTGGCGCAGGCGATGGATGTGTCGCCGCACCGGATTCAGGGCATCGCGCTTGTGGTGGTCTGGCGCGGCGACGGCGGCACGCTTCGCGGCACGGTGCTGCGGCGCTGCAGCCGGCGCGACGAGGTCGCGGTCGCGATGGTCGAAATGCTGGCGCTCGACGCGGGTGTCAGTGTCGAGCTGGTCGAGGCGGAAGACGAAACCGCCGCCGGGATGGCGCACTGATGCGCATTGCCGACGTGCAGCTTGACCTGCGCGGGTCCGGCCGGGGCTGGGTGATCACCTGGCAGGGCGGGCCGGTCAGCCGGGCCTACTCCGACCACGACAGCGCGATCGCCGGGATGCGGCGGGTCGAGCGGCGCCTGGCCACCGCTGTCCGGCCGCGCGCCTGCCTGTGCTGCGGCATCGGCTTCGAAAGCGAAGGACCACACCACCGGCTTTGCGGCCGCTGCAGAAGGGAAGGATGACGATGACACGGATCGACACGGCGATGCCCGACATTCTGGCTGCCGCCGACGCGGCTATGCGGCGCAGGCGCATCATGCGGGCCGACTGGCTGGCGGACCAGCTGGCCGCCCTGCCGGATCACCGTGCGCCCGACGGTGCCGGCCTCGAGGACCGGCTGGCGGTCAGCCGCCGGTATCGCAATGCGCTCGACGTGCTGGCGGCGCGGATCGAGGACTTTGCGGTGGCGCCCGGTCGGGTGCAGATGGGTGCCTTCGGGGCGCGGCTGGCGATGCTGGGTGTGCGCGCCCAGTCGACCGGCGGCGTGGCCGAAGCCTGCCGGCTGTGGATCGCCAAGGTGCGCGAGACCGCGGCCGCGTGCGGGGACCAATGATCCGCCGCATCCTCCGGCCCTCTGCCGATCACCAGCGCCGCGCGCGCGTGGGCTTCTGGTGGACGATTGCCAGCTGGGCTGCGCTGGCCGTGCCCGTCGCGATCCTGGCGCTCATCGCCTGGCTGTGGGGGTAGCGGCTACTGACCGATCCCCGCAAGGGGTGCCTGGGCGGACGCCTGTCCGCCGTGCCTGCCTGGCCGGGGCCGCTGTGCCCCGGCTTTTTTCTTCGTCCGATTCGGACGGGCTCGGACGCTCGGACGGAAGATGCAGGCGATTGTTGGTAGGCCGTCTGATATCAATGACTTGGTGGTGAGCCCGACAGGATTCGAACCTGTGACCCACTGATTAAAAGTCAGTTGCTCTACCAACTGAGCTACGGGCCCACGTGGGCCGCGTCCTAGGCACAGCGGGGGGCGGGGTCAAGCCCCGAAATACGCCGGGCGGAAGCGGGACTTCCCATCGGGAAGATTCGGGCGTATCCCGCGCCGATGAACGCGCTACAGCCCCAGGGCGGCCTGCCCTTCGTCAAGATGCACGGCGCCGGCAACGATTTCGTCGTGATCGACTCGCGCGCCGTCGGCATGGCGCGGGTGACGGCCGCGCTTGCGCGGGCGGCCGGCGACCGGAACCGCGGGGTTGGCTTCGACCAGCTGGCGGAACTGCGGCCCGGCACCGGGGGCGCCGACGTCGATCTCGATTTCTGGAATGCCGACGGCAGCGTGGCAGGGGCCTGCGGCAATGCCACCCGCTGCGTCGCCGCGCGCGTCATGGCCGAGACGGGACGCGACGCCCTTGGCATCCGCACCGCCCGCGGCCTTCTGCGCGCCGAGCGGCGGGGCGGGGGCATCTGGGTCAACATGGGGCCGCCGCAGCTGGACTGGCAGGACATCCCGCTGGCGCGCGCCGTCGATCCGATGCACCTGCCGCTGGCGGACGACCCTGTGGCCGTCGGCATGGGCAACCCCCATGCGGTGCATTTCGTCCCTGATGCCGAAGCGGTGGACCTGACCGCCTGCGGTCCGGCGGTCGAACACGATCCCCTGTTCCCCGAGCGCACGAATGTCGAGTTCGTCTCGCTCTCGGTGCCCGGGCGGATGCGGATGCGGGTCTGGGAACGGGGCACCGGCATCACGCTGGCCTGCGGGTCGGGCGCCTGTGCGGTCGCCGTTGCGGCGCATCTGCGTGGCCTGACCGGGCGACAGGTCTCCATCGACGCCGACGGCGGGCTGCTGGAAGTCGATTGGCGCGAGGACGGTGTCTGGCTGACCGGGCCGGTTGCGCATGTGTTCGACGGCGTCCTGTCCCTCGCGCTGGTCGGGGCCGGACCATGAACGCCGCGGCACGGCCGCCGGTCTTTGCCACGCTCGGCTGCCGGCTGAACGCCTACGAGACCGAGGCGATGCGCGCGCTGACCGCGAGCGCGGGGCTGGAGGGCGCGGTCGTCGTCAACACCTGCGCCGTCACCGCCGAGGCCGTGCGCAAGGCCAAGCAGGAAATCCGCCGCCTGGCGCGCGCCAACCCCGGTGCCCCTGTCATCGTGACGGGCTGCGCCGCCCAGACCGAGCCCGAGACCTTCGCCGCCATGCCCGAGGTCACGCGCGTCCTGGGCAACCACGAGAAGATGCAGCCCGAGACCTGGGCGGCGCTTGCCGTGCCCGACTTCGTGGGCGAGACCGAGCGCGTACAGGTCGCCGACATCATGGCCGTGCGTGAGACCGCGGGCCACCTGATTGACGGTTTCGGCCGCCACCGTGCCTATGTTCAGGTGCAGAACGGCTGCGACCACCGTTGCACATTCTGCATCATCCCCTTCGGCCGCGGCAATTCGCGCTCGGTCCCCGCCGGGGTGGTGGTGGAGCAGGTGCAGCGCCTGCGCGACCGGGGGTTCAACGAGATCGTTCTGACGGGGGTGGACCTGACCTCGTGGGGCGCCGACCTGCCGGGGCAGCCGCGGCTGGGCGACCTGGTGCTGCGGCTTCTGCGGCTGGTGCCCGACCTGCCGCGGCTGCGCATCAGTTCCATCGATTCGATCGAGGCCGACCCGCGTCTGATGGAAGCCATCGCCACCGAACCCCGGCTGATGCCGCACCTGCACCTGTCGCTGCAGCACGGAGACGACCTGATCCTGAAGCGGATGAAGCGCCGCCACCTTCGCGACGACGCCATCCGCTTCTGCGAGGAAGCCCGGCGCCTGCGCCCCGGCATCGCCTTCGGCGCCGACATCATCGCGGGTTTCCCGACCGAGACCGAGGCGGCCTTTGCCGGTTCTCTGCGCCTCGTCGAAGACTGCGGACTGACCTTCCTGCACGTCTTTCCTTTCAGCGCCCGCAAGGGGACGCCCGCCGCCCGCATGCCGCAGGTGCCGGGCGCGCTTGTGCGCGAGCGCGCCACGCGGCTGCGCGCTCTGGGCGACGCGGCGCTGGCCAGGCACCTGGCGGCGGCGGTCGGGACCGAACAGACGGTGCTGACCGAAGGCCCGCGCATCGCCCGCTGCGCCGATTTCACCGAGGTTGCCCTGCCCGCAGACCGGCCCGAGGGCGCGCTTGTCACGGTCCGGATCGCAGCCTCCGACGGGCGCCGGCTACTGGCCGCCTGACACGGATCCGGCAGATCGGACGGCGCGCGGGAACTGGCCGAAGTTCAGGCGAAAGGTTCAGGCCCTGCAATCCATGGTTGCAAACCGACGGAGCTGTGCCTAACGCTTGGGCGACATTGCGCGCAGCGGGGCGCCGATGATACTGGGGCATGGAAACGTCGCATGCACCGGGTTAGTCATTCCGCAGCGTCACGTGAGACGTCGGGCAGGGAAGGCAGGATACGGCATGATCTGGGTCTATCCTTTCGCCCTGGCCATGCTGGCCAGCCTGATGACCGCAGCCATCCTGGTCAGCACGCAGCGCCTGCACGGTCACCTGACCCATGACAGCCAGTCCGGTGTGCAGAAACTGCACAGCGCGCCGACGCCGCGGATCGGGGGCGCCCCGGTGCTGTCCGGCGTAACGGTTGGCGCGCTCGCCCTGCCGCCGATGGCTCAGTGGTTCGCATGGTTGGTTCTGCTGGCCGGGGTGCCCGCCTTTGCTGCCGGTCTGGTCGAGGACGTGACCAAGCGCGTGGGTGCACGGTGGCGGCTCATGGCCACCATCCTGTCGGGCCTCGCCTTTGCCTGGTACACCGATTACCGCATCTCGGATGTCGATATCCCCGGCGCCAACTGGGTGCTTTCCTTCTGGCTGCCCTCGCTGGTGTTCACCGCCTTCGCCATCGGCGGCATAGCGAATGCCATCAACATCATCGATGGCGTCAACGGCCTGGCCTCGGGCACGTCCATCATCGTCCTGTCGGGCTTCGCGATGATCGCGGCCATGACCGGCGACGCCGAGATCCTCGCCCTGTCGCTGATGATGATCGCCGGGCTGGCAGGCTTCTTCCTGCTGAACTTTCCCTCGGGCCGCATCTTCCTCGGCGACGCAGGGGCCTATTGCACAGGCTTCGTGCTGGCGGTCGTCGCGGTCGCCCTGCCGGCCCGCAATGCCGAGCTTTCGCCCCTGATCGGACTGCTGGCGCTTGCCTATCCGGTGATCGAGACGATGATCTCGATCCACCGGCGCGTGGTGCGCGAGGGCACGCATCCCGGCCAGCCCGACCGGCTGCACCTGCACAGCCTGATCTACCGCAGCCGCGCCAAGCGGCTGGCCGAAATGATCGGGCGCCCGCAGATGCGCAATGCGCTGACCAGCGTGATGCTGTGGTCGCTGTCGCTTCTGTCCTGTGCGCTCATGCTGCCGTCTCGCGAGAACTCGGGCCTCGTGCTGCTCAGCCTCACGGACGTGGCGATGGTCTACATCGCGCTTTACCGGCGCGTGGCACTGCTCGGTCCGCTGGTCACGCGCCGGAGCCAGGCACGCCGCGTCGACGAGGTCTGACGCGCATTTTCCGGCGCATCCCGCGTGTCGGCGCCGGTCAGCCTGCCGCCCGCACCGGCGGCATGTCGTGAACCAGATCGAGGTGGTCGCACAGCAGCAGCCACAGGATGGCCGCGCACGGAAAGATCAGAAGCGTCGTCATTGTCGCCATGTCCCTTCGGATGGCCGTCCGCAAGCGGGCGCCGCGGGATGGGCCTGATCCGCAAACGTTCAGCCGGCGAAGTCATTCCCGACAAATGCGGCCACAGTATGTTGCAGCATTGCCAGGAATCTGTCCCTGGAACGCAGACGGGCGGCCCCCCGTGGGGACCGCCCGCAATGCCCTCGAAAACCGGCGCCGCGGCCGGGACAGGATCAGTCCGTCGAAGGGGTCGATCCGCCGCCGCCCGCGCCGAGCGCGACGACCAGAAGGCCGCCCACCAACGCCATGGCGCCGGCACCGCCCAGGCCACCGCCGAGGCGCGCACCGGCTCGGGTGGCACAGATCACCTCGACCCGGCCACCGACCAATGCCGCGCTGCCCACCCCGGCACCGCCACAGATGCCGCTGGCGACAGCGATCTGCATCGGGGTCTGCTGCTGCGCCGCAACCACCGTCGGCAGCGACAGAGCCGCGGCCATCGCCAGGCCCACAATCATCTTCATGTCACACCCTCTCCTGAAGCCCGGCTCCTGATTACCACGCCTGCCGGTTGCATGGCCAGCACTCAGAGCCGCAGGAGGCGTCCAGCGACACCCAATCGCAACAGCCTGCCTAGAGAAGCGGCGCCGAAATCGTCACCGGCCCGACCTCCGGCCCGATCCACTGCACCGACCGCACCACCGACCCGCCCGCACCGATCCAGTAGCTGTTGACGAAGGACTGTCCGGCGCCGGCGCAGGTTTCCTCCATCCGGCGCAGACCGGCATCGGCCGCGGCAGGCGCGGCCATGGCCAGCCGGCAGGGCAGCTCAAGCGTCGCCACGCGGTTCTCGCCGTCCAGATAGGCATGGCGGCGCGGCAGCAGCCCGGCCGCACCGCGGCCCGCAAGGGCGGCCCGCAGCGGGCCGACCTCGGCCCCCATCAGGTCGGGGCCGAGACCGCGGGTCGCCACCAGCACCCCGCCAGCCAGGGCCAGCGTCACGCCGTCCGCGGTCGTCCAGGTCACCGTATCGCCGTTCCGCCCGACCGGACCCAGGGTCGCCACGGCGCCGCGGCTCGGGATACGCGCCTCGATCCGTTCCGGCCCGGTCAGCGCCGGTTCGGCGGGCTGCGGAGCGAGACCCGGCACGTCGACGGGCACACAGGCACACAAGGCCACCGCGAATGGAGCAAGGGCGCGCATCATTTCCAGAACCGCCCCCAGCTTCGGTCAAGCCCCGAGGCCTGAGCCCCGCGCACGGTCTCGAAAAGGCGGCCCGAAACCTCCAGCCGGGCGCCACCGTCGCGCTGCACCGGCCGCACCGTCTGGACGAGTTGCGCGCGGGATGGCCGGCCGGTCACCCAGTCGAGCGGCACGGTCAGCCGGATGCCCTTGTCGAACGACCCTTCGCCGAAATCGGCCGACGAGACGTTGGTCCTGGTGGCGAAGGCGCCGACCCGCCAGCCGTTGGCGAATTCGCGGTCCAGCGAGACCGTCGCCCCCACGTCGCCGGCCAGGTACCGGCCCAGGTCCACCTGTCCGAGGAAGCCGTTGCCGAAATCGTAGTAGGCCGACACATGGCCTGTTGCGACGCGGTAGCGCCGGAACCCCAGGCGCTGGTCGAAATCGCGCTGGCGCACCTGGTTGACCTCGACCCCAAGCGCCAGCCGCCCGGCCTGCGGCTTCCACAGAAGTTCGGCCGAGACGCCGCCGAACATCGGTTCCAGATAGCCGGCGGTCACGCGGCCATAGAGATCCTGCCCCGGGCGGAAGTACCAGGCGGCGGTCAGTTCCGGGATCGTGGTCGCGCCGCCCTTGAAATACAGGTAGGCATCGCTGCGCACCCGGGGCAACACCGAGTCCGGCGGCCGGTCGCCCTGGTCGAGATTGCCCGCCAGCCGGTGCTGCACGCGGCCCGAGATCACGATACCCGGCGCCGGCTCGAACCGCGCCCGCAGGGCCAGCCCGACATCGGCGCGCACCGGCTGGTCGGGGTCGAACAGGCTGGTCGAGATATACGGCGCGAGGCCCAGATCGAAGGCCGGATACCTCCCGGGCGCGGCCGGCAGACGCGGTCCGCCGTCCGCGATGACGGCCCCGGCCCGCAGCCGCGCCGCGCCGTCGGGCGCGAACTCAAGCGACTCAAGCCGGTCACGCGACAGGATGACAGTGCTGACCCGCATCCCGTTCTCGGTCAGCGTGACGGCGAAACGGTCAACGCTGTCGGGCGCATGCTGCGTCAGGACTCGCGCCGCGCGGCCGAGCGCCTGTGCCGACTGGCCGTAGCGGATATTGGTGATGTCCACGCGCAGGGTGCTGCCTTCGGTCGACTGCCCGTTCAGGGCCAGACCCTCGCGTGCCATCGCGTCAGACAGCCCGCTGCCCGCCCCCGCCACCACGACGGGCCAGCCGAGCATCGCCGCCGATGGACCGCGCGGACGGAGCGGGGGCGGCGCCGGGTCACGTCCTGCGCCCGCCGCGGCGCGACGGGGGTTCAGCGCGTAGGATACCTGGACCCCGATCTCCGACCCGTAGAGGTAGTTCGCGGTCACCGTCGTCTGCGGCCCCGCCTGCCAGCTTGCCCCGAAGTTCAGCGGCGACCGGCGACGGAACGCGGTGCCGTCCTCGCGCCGGTAGTCGTCGGACGAGTATTCTGCGACCAGACGCAGCCGGTCGGTCGCCTGCCACTCCACCCCCCCGAACAATGCGGCGTCGCCGCGGAACCAGGCCTTCGGGTCGATCTTGCCGCCTTGGCCCACATCCGGCGCGGGCCGGGTCCTGAAGCCTTCCGACAGCACGCCGAAGGGGTTCGCGAAGTCACCGCCCAGACGGCCCCAGCCGATCCCGAGCGAGGCCCGCAGCCGCGGCGACAGCGTCTTGCTGGCCACGAGGTACTCGCCGCCATAGATCCCGGTTCCCCCGAGGTCATTGATCCCGACAGCCAGCGCCGGGCGAACGCGCCCCTCGTCCATCAGCCGGTAGTGGAGCGAGAAGCTGCGGTCGTAGATGCGCGGCACCACGCGGTTGCCCGAGGCAGACCGGATATTGTCGAGGATCGAATAGCGGAAGCTGCCCGAAAGACGGTCCGTCACCTGAAAGGTCAGCGTCATCCGCGTCTGGCTGCGGAAATGGCTGAGGATGAAGGCCAGTTCGGCATCTTCGCGCCCGTACGCCACCGGCATGTCCACGAGACCCGGAATGCCGAGGGTGCTGTAGCCCCAGGCAAGGCGCGGCGCATCGATTTCGGCCGCCACCGCACCGGGCAGGCCAGCCGACAGCACAGCCCCAAGAACCGCGCGCCGCGCCCGACCAGATGTCATCCGAACTCCTCGCGCCGTGGGACGCCGCACCCCAGAACCGCAGCCATCTTCAGCGCCCCTGCCGGGGCCGTCAATCCGTCAGCCTGCGCCGTCACCCTGCGCTTTCGGCCGCCCGGCTGCGCAGCCCCACAACCGCGACGCCCAGCGCCTCGATGCAGCGGGTGGCGATGGTTTCAGCATCGAGGCCCGCGACACGGTACATCGCCTCGGGGCTGGCCTGGTCGATGAAGATGTCGGGCAGCACGAGACTGCGGAACCGGAACCCGCGGTCGAATACGCCGGCCTCGGCCAGCAGCTGCGCCACATGGCTGCCGAAGCCGCCGATGGCGCCTTCCTCGACCGTCACCAGCGCCTCGTGTTCCCGCGCGAGCCGCAGGATCAGGTCACGGTCGAGCGGCTTGGCAAAACGCGCATCTGCCACGGTGGGGGCGATGCCGCGGGCCGCCAGCTGCTCGGCCGCCGCCAGGCATTCCGCCGCCCGCGTCCCGAAGGACAGGATCGCGACGCGACCGCCCTCGCGCAGGATGCGCCCGCGCCCGATCTCCAGCACCTGTCCGCGGGCCGGCATGTCCACACCCACCCCGTCGCCGCGCGGATAGCGGAAGGCGATCGGCCCCTCGTCATGCGCGGCCGCCGTGGCGACCATGTGGACCAGTTCGGCCTCGTCCGCCGCAGCCATCACCACGATGCCGGGCAGGTTCGCAAGGAAGGCCACGTCGAATGCCCCGGCGTGGGTGGCCCCGTCGGCCCCCACGAGCCCCGCCCGGTCGATGGCAAAGCGCACCGGCAGCCGCTGGATCGCCACGTCATGCACGACCTGGTCGTAGCCGCGCTGCAGGAAGGTGGAATAGAGCGCGCAGAAGGGCCGCAGCCCGCCCGCCGCCAGCCCGGCGGAAAAGGTGACGGCATGCTGCTCGGCGATGCCCACATCGAAGCAGCGGCGCGGGAACCGTTCGGCGAACAGGTTCAGCCCGGTCCCGTCGGGCATCGCGGCCGTGACGGCGACGATACGTTCGTCACGCTCGGCCTCGGCCACCAGGCTTTCGGCAAAGACGCGGGTGTAGGACGGCGCGTTCGATACCGGCTTGGCCTGCTTTCCGGTCAGCACGTCGAAACGCGCCGTCGCATGGCCCCGGTCGCGCGCGGCCTCGGCCGGGGCATAGCCCTTGCCTTTCTTCGTCAGCACATGGATCAGCACCGGACCCGTGGCCCGCGCCCTGGCCGCCCGCAGCACCGGCAGAAGCTGGTCGAGGTCGTGCCCGTCCACTGGACCGATATAGGAAAACCCGAGCGCCTCGAACAGCGTGCCGCCGGCCCCCGTCGCCATGCCCTTCAGCATTTCCTTGGCCCGCAGCGCCCCTTCGCGCAGGGGGGGCGGCAGAAGGCTGGCGGCGCCGCGGGCCGCCGCTTTCAGCTGGTCGAACGGCCCCTCGGCGTAAAGCCGCGTCAGGTAGGACGACAGCGCCCCGACGGGCGGGGCGATCGACATCTCGTTGTCGTTCAGGATCACGAACAGTCGCCGTTTCAGATGGCCCGCGTTGTTCATCGCCTCGAAGGCCATGCCCGCACTCATCGCCCCGTCGCCGATCACCGCCACCGCATCGCCGGGGTCGCTGCCCAGGTCGGCGGCCATGGCAAAGCCCAGGGCGGCGCTGATCGAGGTCGAGGAATGGGCCGCGCCGAACGGGTCGTAGGGCGATTCCGACCGCTTGGTGAAGCCCGACAGCCCGCCCTCCATCCGCAGGGTGCGGATGCGGTCGCGCCGGCCGGTCAGGATCTTGTGGGGATAGCACTGGTGGCCCACGTCCCAGATGATCTTGTCGCGCGGCGTGTCGAACACCGCATGCAGGGCGACGGTCAGTTCCACGACACCCAGCCCCGCACCCAGATGCCCGCCGGTGACGGACACGGCGCTGATCGTCTCGGCCCGCAACTCGTCGGCCAGTTGGCGCAGGTCGCGGTCGGACAGTGCCTTGAGGTCCACGGGCAGGTGCACGCGGTCCAGCAGCGGGGTTTTCGGGCGATCCTGGGTCATGCCGGTCCTCTCAGCCGTCCCGCGCGATGACATAGCGCGCCGCGGCAATCAAGGATGCGGCATCTTTACCATAGGGTGTAAGCGCTGCCTCGGCCCGGTCCACCAGCGCAGCCGCCCGCGCCCGCGCGCCATCGAGGCCGAGATGCGAGACGAAGGTCGCCTTGCCCGCACCCGCATCCTTGCCCACACGCTTTCCCGCCGCCGCCTCGGTGCCCGTGGCATCGAGGATGTCGTCGGCAATCTGGAACGCGAGGCCGAGCGCGCGGGCATAGGCGGACAGCGGCGTCGGGTCGGCCCCCGCGATCACCGCCCCCGCCGTGCCTGCCCATTCGATCAGCGCGCCGGTCTTGCCCGCCTGCAACCGCTCGATCTCGGGCAGCGAAAGGGGGGAGGGGGCGGTTTCGGCCGCGATGTCGAGCGCCTGCCCCAGCACCATGCCTTGCGCGCCGGCCGCCCGTGCCAACCCCGCGACCAGCGCGATGCGCCGGTCGGCCGGCCCGATCACGGGGTCGGCGAGCATCTCGAAAGCCAGAGTCTGCAAGGCATCACCCGCCAGAACCGCCGTCGCCTCGTCCCATTTCACATGCGCGGTCGGCTGACCGCGACGCAGGTCGTCGTCGTCCATGCAGGGCAGATCGTCATGGACAAGGCTGTAGGCATGCAGCGCCTCGATGGCCGCCGCGACCGGCAATGCCTGCGCCGCGGTCACCCCGTGCAGCGCCGCCCCCTCGATCACCAGGAAGGCGCGGATGCGCTTGCCCCCCGCCATCGCATAGCGCATCGCCTCGACCACCGGCACCGCGTCGCGGTCGGCCAGAACCGCCGTCAGATGCGCCGCAACCTGTGACTGCACCGCCGCCAGCCGTTCGGGAAAGCTCACAACCCTTCCGCCGGCGCCGTTCCGACCGCGCGTCCTTCCTGCACGCGGATCAGTTCCACCTTCTCCTCGGCCTCGCGCAGTCGCCCCTCGCAATGCGCGCGCAGCGCCGCCCCGCGTTCGTAAAGCGCGATCGAGGCATCCAGCGCCACGTCGCCCCGTTCGAGTTGCCCCACCACGGCTTCGAGTGCGGCCATCGCCTCTTCGAATGTCATTTCGGCTATCGCCTTGCCGTCGCTCACCGCCCGCGCTCCTCCAGCACCCCGACATGCGCCCGCACCGACCGGCCGAGCGCGGCCAGATCATAGCCCCCCTCCAGCACCGAGACCACCCGCCCCGCGCAAAGCTCGTCGGCCAGGTCGCAGATGCGTCCTGTGATCCAGGCAAAGTCGTCCTCGTCCCACATCAGGTTGGCCAGGGGATCGTCGGCATGGGCATCGAACCCGGCCGAGACGAGGATCAGTGCAGGCGCGAAGTCGCGCAGATGCGACAGGACATGGCCGTCCCAGGCCGCCCGCATCGCTGCCCGCCCCGACCCCGGCGGCAGCGGCACATTGACGATCTGCCCATGGGCGCCCCGCTCGCCCGGGTGCCCGCTGCCGGGGTAGAGCGGCATCTGATGGGAGGAGGCGAAGAAGGCCCGCCCCTCGTCCCACAGAAGGTCCTGCGTGCCATTGCCGTGATGCACGTCGAAGTCGAGCACCGCCACCCGGCCGAGGCCATGATGGTCGAGCGCCCGCATCGCTCCGATGGCGACATGGCCGAACAGGCAGAACCCCATCGCCGTTTCGCGCTCGGCATGGTGCCCGGGCGGCCGTGCGGCGACGAAGGCATTCCCCACCTCGCCCGCCAGCACCGCATCCACCGCCGCACAGACCCCGCCCACGGCATGCATGGCCGCCGCCAGCGACCCCGGCGCCATGTAGGTGTCGCCGTCCACCTGCACCCAGCCGCGGGCGGGCACGGCGGCCTCGATCCGCGCGACATAGCGCTCGGGGTGGCAGCGCAGCACGTCGTCGCGGATGCCGACGGGTGCGCCGCGGCGGTCGAGGGTCAGACCGGCCAGTCCCTCGGCCACCGCATCGAGCCGGGCCGCCTGTTCGGGGTGCCCCGGGGGTTCGGCATGGCCGTCGAAGGCGGGGTGGGTGTAGAGCGCGGTCGTCATGGCCTCTCCTGCCTGGGGCGGACAGGGGGGCTGTCTGCCCCCCTCGCGGCTTCGCCGCTCATCCCCCGAGGATACCCGGGCCGAGATGAAAGACCATCCTTGCCCCTTCGTCCCGGCCCGAAATACCCCGCGGGGGGAGGTCCGGAGCAGGCCGGGGGGTGCGAAGCCCTCCGCTGCGGGTCAGTCGGGTGCCAGCAGGTAACCTTCGCCGCGTACGGTCTGAAGATAGCGCGGCTGGCGCGGGTCGGCCTCGATCTTGCGGCGCAGGCGGGTGATCTGCACGTCCACGGCGCGGTCCGATCCGCGGTCGGCACCATCGGCCTCGGCACCGCTGGTCTCACCGGCCAGGCGGTCGCGGCTGACCGGCTTGCCGGCGGCGGCGGCGAAGATGCGCATCAGCTGCGCCTCGGTCGCGGTCAGGCGGATGGGGTCGGTGCCGCGCCACAACTCGCCCCGGTCGATGTCGTAGCGCACCTCGCCCAGGTGCAGGACGCGCGGCGGCGCATCGGCGCGCACCTGCGGAACGCGGCGCAGGATGGCGTTGATCCGCAGGAGCAACTCGCGCGGTTCGAACGGCTTCACCAGGTAGTCGTCGGCGCCGGCCTCCAGCCCCTCGATCCGGCTCGCGGTTTCGGCCCGCGCGGTCAGGAGCAGCACCGGAATGCCCGAACTCAGCCGCAGGTAGCGCGTGAAGGCGATGCCGTCCTCGCCCGGCATCATCACGTCGAGCACGACGAGATCGAAGTCGAGCCCCCCCATCAGCCGCCGCGCATGGCCGGCATCGCGCGCGATGGACACCAGATAACCGTTGCGCATCAGGAACTTCTGGAGCAGACCGCGGATGCGTTCGTCGTCGTCCACGACCAGAATATGCGCCTGGGGTTCGGGGATCATGGCGCGCCCTCGCGCAGGGACAGGTAATGGCGGCGCATTTCGGGGTCCATCATCGCCTCGAGCACCTGCCGGAAGCCTGCCACCGCCTGCGGCCCGGCCGCGCGATAGGCGGCGCGCATCCGGGCCCGCTGCGCATCCGAAAGCTGGCGTTCCAGATCTGCACCTTTCGCAGTCAGGTGCAGGTGCCGTTCGCGCTTGTCGGTGCGACCAACGCGGCTTTCGACCAGCCCTTCCTCGATCAGTGTACGCAGTACCCGGTTCAGCGACTGCTTGGTGACGCCCAGGATCGACAGCAGGTTGTTGACCGTCGTGCCCGGACTGCGGTGGATGAAGTGCAGCGCGCGGTGATGGGCGCGGCCATAGTCCATGCCTTCGAGGATGCGGTCAGGATCGGCGGTAAAGCCGCGATAGGCGAAGAACATCGCCTCGATCCCCTTGCGAAGCTGGTCGTCGGTCAGGAACAGCAGGTTCTCCCCGCCCCCTTGTGCCTCGGTCATCGCATCCTCCCTCGTGCGGGCAATTTACGTCAGCCTTGTTGACTATCCAAGAGCCGAGTGCTACCCCGCCCCGGAAATTGCGCAAGAATCTGTCCGCTTCGGACGCATTCCACGCAAGATCCGCAAATCAGGGCACGGGAGGGTGCGACATGGCAGGCTACGACGACCGCGACGGCTTCATCTGGATGGATGGCGAGCTGGTGGAATGGCGGTCCGCCAAGGTCCATGTCCTCACCCATGCCCTGCACTATGCCTCCAGCGTGTTCGAAGGCGAGCGCTGCTACAACGGCCGCATCTTCAAGAGCCGCGAGCATTCTGAGCGGCTTTTGATGTCGGGCAGCCTGCTCGACATGCCGATCCCCTATTCGGTCGATGAGATCGAGGCGGCGAAGGCCGCGGTGCTGAAGGCCAACGGGCTGACCGATGCCTATGTGCGTGCGCTCGCCTGGCGCGGCGCGGGCGAGGACATGGGCGTGGCCTCCAAGCGCAACCCGATCCGCATGGCGGTGGCGGCCTGGACCTGGGGCAACTACTACGGCGACGCCAAGATGAAGGGTGCAAAGCTCGACATCGCGAAATGGCGCCGGCCGGACCCGGCGACGATCCCCCATGCCGCCAAGGCCGCCGGTCTCTACATGATCTGCACCATGTCCAAGCATGCGGCCGAAGCAAAGGGCTGCTCGGATGCGATGATGATGGACTTCCGCGGCTATGTGGCCGAGGCGACGGGGGCGAACATCTTCTTCGTGAAGGACGGCGAGGTGCATACGCCGAAGCCCGACTGCATCCTGAACGGCATCACCCGGCAGACAGTGATCGGGATGCTGCGCGACATGCAGATCAAGGTGCACGAACGCTACATCCTGCCCGAAGAGCTGGAAGGCTTCGAGCAGTGCTGGCTGACCGGCACCGCGGCCGAGGTGACGCCGGTGGGCCAGATCGGAGACTACAGTTTCGAGGTCGGCGCGCTGACGCAGCGTGTGGCGCAAGATTACGAGAAACTGGTGCGCGCCTGAACCAGCCGGGCGCGCGGGCAGGTCAGGCCCGCACCCGTTCGCCTGCGGGGTCCCACCAGGGTTGCAGCGCGATCGTGGCCGGCACCTCCTGTGCCGCAACGATCAGGCTGTATCGGCCCGCCGTCAGCCAGTCGTCCCCCATCCCCACCGGCCCCCGTACATAGCCGAGGCCGAGGCCCGCCCCGACCGAATGCCCGTAGCCGCCGGAGGTGAGGTAGCCCACGGGTTGCCCGTCGCGCAGGATGGTCTCGCGGCCCAGCAGGATCGCACCGGGGTCGTCCACCCGGAAGGCCGCCAGCCGCCGGGCGGGCGGCGGGGCGGCGGCCAGCGCCGCACGGCCGATGAAATCCGGGCCGCCCTTGCGGATCGCCCAGGCCAGGCCCGCCTCGTCGGGCCGGTCGTTCGGGGTGATGTCGGAGGACCAGGCGCGATAGCCCTTTTCCAGCCGCAGCGAGTCGATGGCGCGGTAGCCGGCGGGGCGCAGGCCCAGCGGCGCGCCCGCGGCCATCAGCGCCTCGAACAACGCAGGCAGGCCTGCGACCGGCATGTGCAGTTCCCAGCCCAGCTCGCCCACATAGGTGATGCGCAGGGCGCGGACCGGCACGCCCGCCACCCCGATCGGACGCACGTGGCCGAAGGGGAAGGCGGCATTCGACACCTCGTCACCGGTGAAGGCCGCAAGGATGTCGCGCGCCCGCGGGCCCATCAGCGACAGCGTCCCCCAGTCCTCGGTCACGTCGCGAAAGGTCACGCCCTCGGGCAGGTGGCGCGCGATCCAGTCGCCGTCATGGGCGCGGAACCCGGTACCGGTGACGATGTAGAAGAGGTCGGGCGCGAGCCGGGCCACGGTGAAATCGGCCTTGATCCCGCCCTGCGGCGTCAGGCACTGGGTATAGGTCACGCGCCCCGGCGGGCGGCCGACATGGCCGGCGCAGATCGCAAGCAGCGCCGCCTCGGCACCCACGCCCGAAACCTCGAACTTGGCAAAGCTCGACTGGTCGAACAGCCCCGCCGCCTGCCGCACGGCATGGTGTTCGGCGGCCACATGGTCGTGCCAGTCGGGCCGGCCCATGGTCGGCACATCCCGCGCCTCGACCCCCGGCGGCGCGAACCAGTTCGCCCGTTCCCACCCGATTTTCGAGCCGAAGACCGCCCCCAGCCCCTTCAGCCGGGCGTAGAGCGGCGAGGTCAGCCGCGGCCGGGCGCTGGTGTGTTCCTCATGCGGCCAGGCGACGGTGTAGTGCTTGCCGTAGGCTTCGAGCGTGCGGGCGAGCACCCAGTCGCGGTCACGGTGGAGGCCGGAAAAGCGCAGGATGTCCACCGCCCAGAGGTCCATCGGCGCCTGCCCGGCCATGGCCCATTCCGCCAGCACCCAGCCCGCCCCACCGCCCGAGGCGATGCCGAAGGCGTTGAACCCCGCGCCCACGAACATGTTGGCGCATTCGGGCGCCCGGCCCAGGATGAAGTTGCCGTCGGGGGTGAAGCTTTCGGGGCCGTTGATCATCTGCTTGATCCCGGCACGCTCCAGCGCCGGCACGCGGGCCACGGCCTGAACCATGTGCTGCTCGAAATGGTCCCAGTCGTCGTCGAACAGCCGGAACTCCCAGTCGTTCGGCACGTCGCCGGTCGTCCAGGGCTGGGGGTCGGGCTCATACCCGCCCATGACCAGCCCGCCGACCTCTTCCTTGAAGTAGGTGCGGCGGTCGGGGTCGCGGATGGTGGGGGCGTCGGGCGACAGGCCCGCAATGCGCTCGGTCACGACATACTGGTGCCTGACGGGTTGCAGGGGCACGCTGATGCCGGCCATGGCGCCCACCTGCCGCGCCCATTGGCCGGCGCAGTTGACCACTAGCTCGCAGGCCACTGCACCGGCCGTCGTCTCCACATGGGTGATCCGGTCGCCGGCGATGCGGAAGCCTGTCACCCGCGCCCCTTCCACGATCCGCACGCCATGGGCACGGGCACCCTTCGCCAGGGCCTGGGTGATGTCGGAGGGGCTTGCCTGCCCGTCGGTCGGAAGCCAGGAGGCGCCGATCAGGTCGGACGTGTCCATCAGCGGCCACATGCGGGCCACCTCTTCCGGGCCGACCAGCTCCATCTCCATCCCGAAGCTGCGGGCGGGCGTGGCGAGGCGGCGGTATTCGATCATCCGGTCGGGGGTGGTGGCCAGCCGCAGGCAGCCGGTCATCTTCCACCCGGTGGCCTGCCCCGTCTCCGCCTCCAGCCGCTTGTAAAGATCGACCGAATACTTCAGCACCTTGGTGATCGAGGCCGAGGACCGCAGCTGCCCCACCAGCCCTGCCGCGTGCCAGGTCGAACCGCTGGTCAGCCGCCCCTGTTCCAGCAGCAGCACCTCGGCGCGATGGTCGCGCGCAAGATGGTAGGCGGTCGAACAGCCGACGATCCCGCCGCCGATGACGACAATCTGAATCTGGGCGGGCAGGGTGGTCATGGAAGGCTCCCATGGGCAGAGGTGAAACGGGCGAGCGCGGCATCGAGGCGGACGAGGTTCTCGTCGGCATAGGCCGCGTAATCGACGCCGGGCGCGGCGAGGTGGTGGAAGGACACCATGGCCCACATCGCCTCGCGCAGGAGGCTTGCGCATTGCATGGCGTCGAAGGCACGCAAGAGCGCCGCATCGGGCGGGGCGCCGAAATAGGCGGCCAGCATCGCGTCGGTTTCCTCGCCCGTCATTCCGGCGTTCGAGGCGAGCCCCGCAAGGTCGAACAGGGGCGAGGCGAAGCCCGCGTATTCGTAATCGATCAGCCAGAGCCGGGCGCCGTCGTCGAGCAGGTTGGCCGGCAGCAGGTCGTTGTGCCCGAACACCAGCGGCAAGGGCACCTGCGTAGCCTCCAGCCGGTCGGCCAGCGGCATCAGCCGATCGAGGTGCGGCAGGAACGGGCTGCCGGCGCGCGCCAGCGTGCGGGCATAGTCGCGCGCGACGAGGAAGGGCGAGAAGAGGTAGGGGGGGCCTTCGACCGCGCCCGCCATGTCGCGGTGGAACCGGCGCAGAAGGGCGGCCACCCGCGCGGGGTCGGAGCGCACATCCTCCGCACCCCAAGTCCGCGCCTCGACCCAGGCTGTCACCATCACCCCGGGCGCGGCGTATTCCACTGCCGGGGCAAAGCCCGCGGCATGGGCGGCGCGGGCGTAAGACGCCTCGCGCGCGCGCAGGACGTGGTGGCAGGGGTAGTCGGGACCGAGGCGGACGACGTGCGTGCCGACGTCGTCCGACACCTTCCAGATGGCGTTGGACAGCCCGCCCGCCAGCGGCGCGGCCCGTACCTCGCCTTGCCAGCAGGGCAGGGCCGCGACGGCCTCGGGCAGCACGGTCATGCCCGCCCCCCCGCCAGGCCCAGACGCGCCCGGGCGTCGCGGGCCGCTGCCCCGATCAGCCGGTCGGCGATGATGGCGATGAAGGCCACCGCCAGCCCCGCCACCAGCCCGCGGCCCGCATCGGCCTTGGTCAGCGCGACATAGACCTCCTGCCCCAGATCACGGGTGCCGACGAGGGCGGTAATCACCAGCATCGACAGGGCGAACATCACGGTCTGGTTCAGGCCCAGGAGGATCTCGGGCAGCGCCAGCCGCAGCTTGATGCGCACCAGGATCTGGGCGCGCGAGCAGCCCATGGCGCGCCCGGCCTCGACCAGCCGCGGATCGACGCCGTTCAGGCCGAGGACGGTGTAGCGGATCGCCGGGGCCAGGGCATAGGCCACGACCGCAACCATGGCGGTGAAGCCGCCCCCCCGGAACAGCATGACCGCCGGCATCAGGTAGACGAAGGACGGCAGCGTCTGCGCCGTGTCGATGGCCGCGCGCAGCGGCGGCCAGAGCGCCGGCCGCTCGGCCGCCAGCACGCCCAGGGGCAGGCCGATCGCCATGGCGAACACCACCGACAGGCCGCAGAGATAGACGGTCGTCATCGCCGGTTCCCACAGGCCCGCGGCGGCGATGGCAGCCGTCAGGCCGCCGCAGGTCAGGCCCAGCCGCCAGCCGCCGAGCCGCCAGCCGGCAAAGGCCAGGAAGGCCGCCACCGCCGCCCAGGGCAGGCCCACGAGGAAGCGCTTGAACGGCACCATGACATTGATCAGCAGCGCGGACTTCACCGCCTCGATCGTGTCGAACCAGCGGGTGTTGATCGCCGCCACCACGTCACCGAAGAAGGCGCCGGTGGACAGCGTCAGCGCGGCGGGCCAGTCGCGCAGTCCCGGCAGAAGGGGCGCCAGCACCAGGCACAGGGCCACCCAGCCGAGGGCGGCCAGCAGGTGCGGGTGGCGGGCCGCAAGGCCCGCGCGACGAGGTGCCCGTGGCGCCGCGGCGCGCAGGGCGGCGGCCTGGCTGAGCCGGTCGAGCAGCACCGCCAGCGCCACGATGGCAAGCCCCGCCTCGAGCCCCGCTCCGAAGTCGAGCCGGCGCAGCGCCGTCAGCACATCGAAACCGAGGCCCCCCGCCCCGATCATCGAGGCGATGATGACCATGTTCAGCGTCAGCATGATCACCTGGTTGACCCCGGTCATCAGCGCCTCGCGCGCCGCGGGCACGAGGATGCGCCAGGTCGTCTGCCGGGGCGTGCAGCCGGTCATGCGGGCAAGGTCCAGCAATTCGGGGGGCGTGCGGGACAGCGCCAGCAGTGTCACCCGCGTCATCGGCGGCAGGGCATAGACCACGGTGGCGACGATGGCCGCGACCGGGCCGAAGCCGAACAGGATCAGGACCGGCACGAGATAGGCGAACACCGGCACCGTCTGCATCAGGTCCAGCACTGGCGTCAGCGCCCGACCCAGCCACGGCCGCCGGTGCCCGGCGATCCCCAGCATCAGCCCCCCGGCCACCCCGACCGGCACCGCCACCACGACCGAGGCGAGCGTGACCATCGCGCTTCCCCACCGACCGAAGGCCGCGACGAAGATCAGGCAGGCCGCCGCCAGCAGCGCCAGCCGCAGCCCCCCCAGCGCATGTCCGATGATCGCGGCCAGTCCGGTCAGTGCCGCCCAACCCAACGGCGGCAGCGGCCCGAGGCCCGTCGACAGAAGGCCGAGCGCAACGCGGTAGGGCGCATCCAGCGCCGCCGCCATGGCGCGGGTCAGGTCGCGGAAGGTGAACAGCCCGAAACTCGCGTCATTCAGCAGCCACTTCACCGCTTCCCCGATCGCGCGCGCGAAGGGGATGATGTCGGCACGCGGCCAGACCGCCAGCGCCGGCCAGAGCGCAGGCAGCGCCAGGGTCAGCGTCCAGGCGGCCGCAAGGGCGAGCCCCCAGACCAGGGGCGCTCCCGCGCGCGCAGGGGAAACCGAGATCGCGACCGTCATCGCCGGCCGTCCGGGCGTGGCGCCGGGGATACTGCTCCCCGAGCCCCCCTGGGGATGCTTCGGCCAAGGTGAAGGGGCAGGGGGCGGCACATGGATCACCCCGCCATCAGGACGGCGAGCACGTCGTCGCGCAGGACATGGCCCGCGGGCGCGCCGTCGTCACCGGTCAGACGCAGCGCCGGGCTGCCCGCGGCAAAGCGGGGTGCGGCCTCGGCCACCGTCAGGCGGGCCGAGGCCGCACCTGCCGCATCGCCGTCGCCCGGACGGGCGAGCGAGGCCAGCCGCGTGACCTTGGCGCGCGGCACGCCGCGGGTGAACTCGGCCACATAGGGCGTGGCCGGGCGCGTCACCAGATCCTCGGCGGTGCCGGTCTGGACGATGGCGCCGTCCTTCATGATGGCGATGCGGTCGGCCACGCGGATCGCCTCGTCGAAGTCGTGGGTGACGAAGACGATGGTCTTGTGCAGCGTCGCCTGAACCGCAGGAAGGCATCCTGCATCTCGCGCCGGATCAGCGGGTCAAGCGCCGAGAACGGCTCGTCGAGGAACCACAGCACCGGGTCTGCGGCCAGGCTGCGGGCGATGCCCACACGTTGCTGCTGGCCGCCCGACAGTTCGCGCGGATAGGCGGACTCGCGCCCGTCCAGACCCACAAGCGCGACCATTGCGGCCGCCCGGGCCTCGCGTTCCGCCCGCGCCACGCCCTGGACGGCGAGCGGGAAGGCAACGTTCTGCGCGACCGTCAGGTGCGGCAGCAGGGCGAAGTGCTGGAACACCATTCCCATGCGGTGCCGCCGGATCTGCGTCATCGCGGCCTCGTCGGCGGCTCGCAGATCCTGCCCCTCGAAGGTCAGGCTGCCCGCTGTGGGTTCGACCAGTCGCGACAGGCAGCGCAAGAGGGTGGACTTGCCCGACCCCGACAACCCCATGACGACGAAGATCTCGCCGGGCGCGACCTCGAGCGTCACGTCGCGCACGGCGGCAACCAGCCCGGGGCGGTCCGGCGGCAGGGCCGCGCCTTGCACGACAAGGCGGGCCATCTCTGCCGGCGGGCCGTAGACCTTCCACAGCCCGCGGCAGGACAGGATGGGCGCGGTCACGGCCCCCGCCCGGCGGCGGTCAGTTCGCGATCCAGGCGCCCCAGCGCGCCTCGTTCGCGGCCATCCAGTCGGCGACCACGGCCGACACCGTCTGCCCATCGAGATCGACGGCGGTGATCATCGCGCCCATCTCCGCGTTATCGATCTCGAACTTCTCCACCGCGGCCTTCGCGCCCGGCCATTTCTCGCCCAGCGTGGTGGAGGCCACCTTCCAGATCGGTCCGGTGGGCTTGCCGCAGTCGTAGGCGGCGTTCGGGTTCGACCCCCAGGCGGGGTCGTTGTAGCATTCGGGCGTGTAGGCGGGGAACTGCACCCAGTCGCCCTCGTACTTCGCCGGCGCCCAATGCGGGGCATAGACCCACAGGACGATGGGCGCCTGCCGCTGGATGGCGCTTTCCAGTTCGGCAAACAGGGCCGCGTCGGTGCCGGCGTGGATCACCTCGAAGGGCAGGTCCAGCGCCGCCACTCTTTCGTCGGCGAACCCGCCCCAGGTGACGGGGCCGCCCAGATAGCGGCCCTTCGGCGCGGTTTCGGGCGTGGCGAAGGCCGCGGCACAGTCGGCTTCCTTCAGCGCCTCCCAGTTGGGCAGGCCGGGGCACTTCTCGACCATGTAGGCGGGATACCACCACTCCTCGATCGCCTCCATGCCGGTCGGGCCGAGGTTCTCGACCTTGCCGGTGGCGGTGGCGGCGTCCATCGCCTCGCGCCCCGTCGTCTCCCAGATCTCCATGGCGATGTGCAGGTCGCCCGTCTCCAGCCCGGCGAACTGGGCGAGATAGTCGGCCTGCACGTACTCCACCTCGAAACCGCCGCGCTTCAGCACCTCGCCCATGATCTCGGTGGTGATCAGCTGCCCCGTCCAGTCGTGAAGCGTGAGGCGGATCGGGCCGTCCTGCGCGGCGGCAGGAAGCGCGGTGGCCAGAAGAAGGGCGGCAAGCGCCGGGCGGAGTGCGGTCATGATGGTCCCCCTGGTGTGTCGCGGATATGCGGCGCGGCGCGGCATGGCGCCCCGGTTGGCAGCCTGCGCCTGCCCATGCCTTTGCGTCAATGGACTTGTGTGGGATTATGTGGTTTCGCTGACCGTATCTGACCGTTTTGTGTCCGGGCCCCGATGCTGCACCGCCGCCATGCCGAGATCTTGCGCATCCTCGATGCCGAGGGGACGGTCAGCAACGCGCGGCTGGCCAGCGCGCTCGGCGTGTCGGCCGAGACGGTGCGCCGCGACGTCCGCGCGCTGGCCGATGGCGGCACGGTCATGCGCTTGCACGGCGGGGTGGGGCTGGCCGGACAGGGGGGCGAGGCGCCCTTCCGCGCCCGGATGCGCGAGAATGCGGGCGCCAAGCAGGCCATCGCGCTGGCCTTTGCCGCCACCGTGCAGAACGGCGAATCGCTGATGCTCGATACCGGCACGACCACCAGTTTCGTGGCCCGCGCGCTGGTGCGGCACCGCCGGCTGACCGTGGTGACGAACTCGACCGACGCGGCTCGGACGCTGGCGGGGGGCGAGGGGAACCGCGTGTTCCTTGCCGGCGGCATGGTGCGCCCCGATTCGGGGGCCGTCCTTGGGGCCGAGGCGCTGCGCTTCGTGCAGGGATTCAGCGTGGCCCATGCCGTCATCTCGGCCGGCGGGCTGGACGCGGGCGAGATCACCGACTTCGACCCGGAAGAGGCCGATTTCGCCCGCGCCGTTCTGGACCGCGGCACACGGCGCGTGGTGGTGACCGATGCCACCAAGTTCGGGCGTCGCGGCCTCGTGTCGGTCGCGCGGCTCGACACGCTCGAACTGCTGGTGACCGATGCGCCGCCGCCGCCCCGGGTGGCCGGGGCGGCGGGCGGCTGCCGGGTGCTCCTGGCCTGAGGGCGCAACCGGTGCTGCGCCCCCGGGGCGTCAGTCCGCCCGGCCGCGCGCCAGTCCCTTGGCGGTCACAAGCTTCTTCTGCACCGCCCAGACCAGCACCCCCGCACCCAGCCCGATGGCATCCGTGAACCAGCCCTGCGCGATCATCGCCAGCGCCGCCAGCAGCAGAAGCCCCCGGAACGCCATGTTCAGCGGCCCGAAGAACCAGCCCTGCACCGCCGCCGACAGCAGGAAGATGCCGAGGCTGGCCGAGATGACAACGTGGATGATCTCGCCCCATTCCCCCTGCATCAAGAGCGCGGGCGAGGAAAAGAACATGAACGGCACGACAAAGGCCGCCAGCCCGATGCGGAAGCTCTCGACACTGGTCTTCATCGGGTCCGACTGCGCGATGGCCGCCCCGGCATAGGACGCGAGCGCGACCGGCGGCGTGATCGCCGACATCACCGCGAAGTAGAAGATGAAGAAGTGCGCCGTCAGCGGCGGGATACCCAGCTGGGTCAGCC